>CAYXGN010000027.1:4554-15446 GCA_964464505.1 uncultured Prevotella sp. | reverse complement strand
CAATGACATTTTGCTACTTATTCGGTCATAATTGTGACACTTTTTCGGGCATTTTTTGCGGTAACTCGTTTTTAAACCCAAAATATGACCAATAGAGCGATAAATGTTAATTATATTAACACAACACGCAATTTCTTTACATTTATTAAGTTAAAATCGATACAAAGGCCGTATTTTTGCATCTCATTGATTTTCAATTTATTACAAAGGCATGATTTTGGTCGTCGGGAAAATGGCTTAATTTCGATGAGAAACTAGGCAACTTTCTCAGAGATTCTAGGCAACTTTCTGGGAGAAACTAGGCCACTTTCTATTTGAAAGTTTTTAGTCTAAAAATGTGACACTTTGCAAAACCTTTCTGCATCTGTGGGAGACCTTTATAAAGATAGCTGCCCATACAGGGCGCAAGGTGTGGGGGCGTTGCGTTACCCAGGGTGCCGCCTCTTCGCTGTCGCTTCGAGGCTTTGCCCTGGGCTATTAACAACTGCGCTTACAGCGCGTGAGGGCGCATCTCGGCGATCTGCGCCTACTACGGTTTGCGTCATTCCTCAATGGGCGCGCTTACTAAGCTTTTTTACTTTTCCATGCTTTTACCTTTTTATTTTTAATAAAATGTTGTAGTTTTGCAAAAGGAAATAAAGACAATCTACGACATATATGGAAGAACCACAGACTTACTCTTTCGACGAGGCGTTGGCCGCCTCGTTGGAATATTTCGACGGCGACACCCTCGCCGCCCGCGTATGGGTGAACAAGTACGCCATGAAGGACAGCTTTGGCAGAATCTACGAGAAGACTCCCGAGGCGATGCACTGGCGCATAGCCCGTGAGGTGGCACGGATAGAGAAGAACTATCCCAATGCGATGACTGCCGACGAGGTGTTCGAGCTCCTTGACCATTTCCGCTACGTCATTCCGGCAGGGAGTCCGATGACAGGAATCGGCAACAACCATCAGGTGGCGTCGCTGAGCAACTGTTTTGTGATAGGCCTTGAGGGCGACGCCGACTCCTACGGAGCGGTGATGCAGACCGACGAGGAGCAGGTGCAGCTCATGAAACGCCGCGGCGGCGTGGGCCACGACCTCTCGCAGCTGCGCCCGAAGGGTACGCCGGTGAACAACTCGGCGTTGACCTCAACGGGACTTGTGCCCTTCATGGAGCGTTACAGCAACTCCACACGCGAGGTGGCGCAGGACGGCAGGCGCGGAGCGCTCATGCTCTCCGTGAGCATTAAGCACCCCGACAGCGAGGCGTTTATCGACGCCAAGATGGAGGAGGGCAAGGTGACGGGAGCCAATGTCAGCGTGCGCCTCGACGACGAATTCATGCAGGCAGCCATCGACGACAAACCCTACACGCAGCAGTTCCCCGTCGACTCCGATGCGCCAATAGTGAAGAAGGAAGTCTCCGCCCGCAAGTTGTGGGAGAAGATAGTACACAACGCATGGAAGAGTGCGGAACCGGGAGTGCTGTTCTGGGACACCATCCTGCGCGAGAGCATCCCCGACTGCTATGCCGACCTGGGCTTCCGCACGGTGAGCACCAATCCCTGCGGTGAGATACCCCTCTGCCCTTACGACTCGTGCCGCCTCCTTGCCATCAACCTCTATGCCTATGTCGACGACCCGTTCACGAAGAAGGCTAAGTTCAACTTCAAGAAGTTTTCCAAGCATGTGGCTATGGCGCAGCGCATTATGGACGACATCGTCGACCTGGAGTTGGAGAAGATAGACCTCATCCTCGAAAAGGTGGCGCACGACCCGCAGAGCGACGAGGTGAAGGCGACGGAACGCCGCCTCTGGGAGAAGATTAAGGACAAGAGTGCCAAGGGCAGACGCACGGGAGTGGGCATCACTGCCGAGGGCGACATGCTGGCAGCCCTGGGACTGCGTTACGGTACCGAGGAAGCCACTGCCTTCAGCGTTGATGTGCACCGCACGCTCGCCTTGAGTGCCTACCGCAGTTCGATGACGATGGCAAAGGAGCGCGGAGCGTTCTCCATCTTCTGTGCCGACCGCGAGCGCAACAACCCCTTCCTGCTCCGAATAAAGGAAGCCGACGAGCAGCTCTACAACGACATCATGGCGTACGGCCGCCGCAACATAGCCTGCCTGACCATCGCCCCGACAGGCACGACGAGTCTGATGACGCAGACGACGAGTGGCATAGAGCCGGTGTTCCTGCCCGTCTACAAACGCCGCCGCAAGGTGAACCCCAACGATGCCAACGTGCATGTGGACTTCGTCGATGAGGTGGGCGACTCCTTTGAGGAGTATATCGTCTATCACAAGAAGTTCCTCGAATGGATGAAAATCAACGACATCGACACAGAGAGGAACTACACCCAGGAGGAAATCGATGCCCTCGTGGCGCAGTCACCTTATTATAAAGCCACCGCCAACGATGTGGACTGGCTCATGAAGGTGAAGATGCAGGGCGAAATCCAGAAATGGGTGGACCATTCCATCAGCGTCACCGTCAACCTTCCCAACGATGTGGACGAAGCCCTTGTCAACCGCCTTTATGTGGAGGCATGGCGCTGCGGCTGCAAAGGCTGCACCATCTACAGGGACGGAAGCAGGTCGGGAGTGATGATTTCCGTATCAAAGAAGGACAAGAAACCGGCGAAAGAGGAGGCCCACGCTGTTGAGACTCCCGCGCCGCTGCCTCTCCCCACGGTGACGGAGGTGCGCCCGAAGGAACTCGTCTGCGATGTGGTCCGCTTCCAGAACAACAAGGAGAAGTGGGTGGCTTTCGTGGGTCTGCTCGACGGTTACCCCTACGAAATCTTCACGGGTCTGCAGGACGACGACGAAGGAATAGTGCTCCCCAAGACCGTGACGAAGGGAAAGATAATAAAGCAGACCAACGAGGACGGCACCCACCGCTATGACTTCCAGTTTGAGAACAAGCGCGGCTACAAGACAACAGTGGAGGGCTTGTCGGAGAAGTTCAACCCCGAGTACTGGAACTACGCCAAACTTATCTCCGGCGTGCTGCGCTACCGCATGCCGATAGAGCACGTCATCAAACTCGTCGGGTCGCTGCAACTCAAGAGCGAGAGCATAAACACCTGGAAGATAGGCGTGGAGCGCGCCCTGAAGAAGTATGTCGCCGACGGCACACAAGCCAAAGGCAAGGTGTGTCCCGTGTGCGGGCAGGAGACGCTCGTCTATCAGGAGGGGTGCCTCATCTGCACTAACTGCGGTGCTTCGCGCTGCGGGTGACCCCACAGATTTTATAAACTACGGATTACACAAATTACACGAATAAGTAGGGCAAATCGTAGTAGGTGCGTATCTCCGAGACGCACCCTCATAATAAGGCTTCAATTGCGGGGGTGCGCCTCGGAGATGCGCACCTACTACGGTTACTTCCGCCTGTTGCGTAATTAAATAGTATAATGTTGAAAAACTTGAAAAGCAGCATATTCATCAATTCCTTGAGGCTGCATGCCTGTCACGGCGTGCTGCCGCAGGAGCGTGTTGTGGGGGGCGACTATGAGTTGACGCTGAGGGTGGACTACGACATCAGCCGCGCCATGGAGACCGACGACGTGGCTGACACCGTGGACTATGCCGCGCTGTGCAGCGTCATAAAGGAAGAGATGGCAGTGCCGTCGAAGTTGATAGAGCATGTGGCAGGACGCATAGCAAACCATATCGTAAGCCGCTACGGCGGTATCACGGCAGTGCATCTGAGCATCACCAAGATGAATCCCCCCATGGGAGCCGACTGCGACGGGGCTGGTGTGGAAGTGAATTTTAGAAAGTAAAAGCCCCTCCCAACCCTCCCCGCCGGGGAGGGCTTTGCAAATATGTGTTGCTAACCGTAGTAGGCGCACATCGCCGAGGTGCGCCCCTCAGGAAGATTCGCGCCTACTACATTTTGCTCTGCAATCTAACAATGGGAGCCTTTAACAAATAAAAACTAATCCATTGCTGCGCTATTTGCAGGATAATGCTTAACTTTGCAAACGTTATGACGCACGTTATGACGCACTGCTTTGCCAATATCACAAGAAAAGCAATCGCTGTTGTTTTTCTTTTCATTGTGTTTGCACCATTATCGGTAGGGGCAAACAAGAAATTCACGCTTGTCATAGATGCAGGTCACGGAGGTAGGGACATCGGTGCGCCCGGCACCTACTCCAACGAGAAGGACATCAACCTGCGCGTGGCTCTCGCCTTCGGGCGTTATGTGGAGCAGAGTTGCGAAGACGTGTGCGTCGTCTACACCCGCAAGACCGACATCTTCATCCCCCTCTACGAGCGCGCGGCGATAGCCAACAAGGTGAAAGCCGACCTGTTCGTCTCCATCCATACCAATGCCGTGAAGGGCTCCAATACCCCCCGGGGCTTCGAGACCTACACCCTCGGCGACGGTCGCTCGCACGCCACGAAGACAAATCTCGACGTGGCGAAGCGCGAGAACTCCGTTATCCTGCTTGAGAAGGACTATCAACAGCATTATGCGGGGTTCGACCCCAACTCGCCGGAAAGCAATATCATGTTTGAATTCATGCAGGACCGCAACCTCACGCAAAGCATCGACTTCGCGAAGATGCTGCAAAAGAATGTCTGCAAGATGGCAAACCGTCCCAATAAGGGTGTCCACCAGCAGAATCTGGCGGTGCTCCGGCTCACCTCCATGCCTGCCTGCCTGATAGAACTCGGCTTCATCACCACCCCCGACGAGGAACGACTGCTCAATGACGCCATGCAGACAGACCTCATCACAAGGGGCATCTTCAATGCTTTTGCGGAATATAAGAACAAATATGACAAAGGCATCGTAGTGCCGTTCAAGACGGGTGTGACACCGAAAGAGGAAGCCCCTGCCAGCCGCGCCGACGGGGAGGAGAAGGAAACCGCAGTAGGTGCGAATCGCCGAGGCGCACCCACTGAGAAGCAAAACACTCCCGACACACTTGCGAGGGCGCGTCTCGGCGATTCGCGCCTACTAAACGAAGCACGTCCTGTGTTCAAGGTGCAAGTCCTTGTTACCAGCAAACCCTTGCGTGACGGCGACGCTGCCTTCAAAGGCATCACAGGCTGTGAGGCGTACGAAGAGGGAGGACTCACGAAATACACCTGCGGGGCATCGAACAACTACAACGAGATAAACCGTTTGCGCAGCCAACTGGCAGAGAAGTTCCCCGGTGCCTTCGTCATCGCCTTCAAGAACGGAAAGAAAATGGATGTGAAAGAAGCCATACGTGAATTCAAAAGGAACAGAAACAAATAAAACATCTAAAGGAGGGTTCTAAATGCTTCCACAGATGGCAAATCGTAGTAGGTGCGTATCTCCGAGACGCACCCTCCCAAAAACAAACTACAGATTACGAATTACACGAACAAATAAAACACATATATGAAAGTTTTTACCAAAGAAGTGAAGATTGCCCTCGTGGCAATCGTAGGAGTAGTGATTCTGTTCTTCGGAATGAACTTCCTGAAAGGGCTTAATCTCTTCTCTTCCACCAACGACTACTTCATCGAATTCGACGATATCAGCGGCTTGTCATCATCGAGCCCCATCTATGCCGACGGCTATCAGGTGGGCACGGTGAAGAGCGTCGTCTTCGACTACAGCAATGCCAACCCGCCGAAAGTGGTAGTGGGGATAGACAAAGCCATGCGGATACCCGAGGGGAGTACGGCAGAAATCGTCAGCGACTTGATGGGAAACGTGAAGGTGAACCTCCTGCTTGCCAACAATATGCGGCAGCGCGTCATGCCGGGACAGACCATCAAGGGCGACACCAACGGCGGAACGATGGCGAAAGTGTCGGCCATGCTGCCCGCCGTGGAGGCAATGCTGCCGAAGCTTGACAGCATCCTTGCCAGTGTGAACGCCCTCCTTGCCGACCCGGCGTTGGCGAATTCGCTCCACAACGTGGAGACAATCTCCCAGAATCTGACCACTTCGAGTGCGCAACTCAACAAACTGATGGCAACGCTGAACGGCGGCGTGCCGACGATGATGACGAAGGCAAACCGCGTGCTCGACAATGCCGATGCGCTCACGGCAAACCTTGCCTCGCTCGATTTGGAGTCGACAAAGCAACAGGTGGACAACACCATCGCCAGCGTGCAGCAGCTCACAGGCAAACTCAACAGCAACGAAGGGTCGCTCGGGCTGCTAATGAACGACGCATCGCTCTATAACAATCTCAATACGGCGATGCGCAGTGCCGACTCCCTCCTCGTCAACCTTCGCCAGCATCCGAAGCGTTATGTCCACTTCTCCCTGTTCGGAAGGAAAGACAAGTGAGAAGAAAGAAGTCTTAATAGGCATTATATAGAATAAGTATAAATAATAAAATCGAGTGTTTCACGGGTTCGGGAAAGTTCCGAACCCGTTTGTTTTTAGTAAGGTTATGCTTCCTTGTAAAATATGTTTCACTCTTTCATCGCCCTTTCTTCCGTCTTCGCCTAAGCATCAGTAATCCAGCGTTTTAGCCATGCCCGCGACGCGAAAAAGGCGTGCCCGAAGTGGAAAATCATTAAGTCGCTACATATAAGCGATTTACGGAAAAACGCTTAAAAAGTCTGCTTGTTTTCCCATTTGCAGGTTTGCCCAAAAAGAAGTACCTTTGCATCAATCTCAATTTACACAGGGTTTAGAAACCGCCTTTAGACAGGGTTTAGAAGCTCCCACAAGTATTATTGAAATAGTATATGAAAGAAAATCCAAATGCGCTTTGGAAAGAATGCCTTGCGCTGATACGCGAGAATGTTTCCGGGCAGCAGTTCAACACGTGGTTCAGGCCAATCGTCTTCGAGTCGTACAACGACGACACGAAGGTGGTGCTGGTGCGTGTACCCAGTTCTTTCGTGTACGAATACCTCGAGGAACACTATGTTCCCCTTCTTAAAAAGGTGCTTTATCGCGTCTTCGGCAACAACGTCTCGCTCAACTATCGCGTTGTGACGGACAGCGAGAACAAGCAGACTCAAATCTATGAGGGCGAAGAGCCCGTTGCCGACGAAATGAGACCGCGCTCCAAAGCGAACGGCAACGAGTCGCCGACACCGCTCGACAGTGCCGCTTTGCAACCTCTTGACCCTCAACTCAACCCACATCTCACTTTCAAGAACTACATCGAGGGAGCCAGCAACAAGCTCCCCCGCGCCATAGGAATGTCGATTGCGGAGCATCCCCGCACCAATCAGTTCAACCCCTTCTTTGTGTTCGGACCGTCAGGATGCGGAAAGACGCACCTCATCAACGCCATCGGAGTGCACATCAAGAACACTTATCCGGAGAAAAGGGTGCTTTACATCAGTGCACGACTGTTCGAGGTGCAGTACACCAACGCCACGCGCCGCAACACCATCAATGACTTCATCCTTTTCTATCAGACCATCGATGTCCTCATCGTCGACGATGTGCAGGAGTGGGAAGGCAAGCCCGGCACGCAAAACACATTCTTCCACATCTTCAACCACCTCTTCCGCAACGGCAAACGCATCATCCTCGCCAGCGACCGTCCCCCTGTCGCGCTCAAGACGATGAACGAACGCCTGCTCACAAGGTTCTCTTGCGGACTCATTGCCGAGCTTGAGAAACCCAATGTGCAGTTGTGTGCCGACATCCTCAGGAGCAAGATACGCCACGACGGACTCGATTTCCCCGAGGACGTGATACAGTATATCGCCGAAACGGCAAACGGAAGCGTGCGCGACTTGCAGGGAGTCATCAACTCATTGATGGCTTACAGCGTGGTCTACAACTGCGATGTCGACATGACTCTTGCCAAGCGCGTCATCCAAAGGACAATGAAGGTGGAGAAAGCACCGCTCACCGTCAACGACATTATAGACAGCGTCTGCGAGCATTACAACGTCACTCCATCGAACATCAACTGCAGAAGCCGCAAGAAAGACTATGTCACAGCGCGCCAGGTGTCGATATATCTCGCACAGAAATACACCAAGATGCCTGCCACAAGAATTGGAAAACTGGTGGGAGGACGCGACCACAGCACCGTGATTTACAGTTGCAACCAAGTGGAGCAACGCATAAAATACGACAAGAAGTTCCTCAACGAAATCACAACGATAGAGAATTCGTTTAAAGACAGAATCTGATATTGGTGGGTTCTAAAAGTTCCACATTGCTAAGACGGGTGTTGCAGGTTTTTCTGCTTGTGTTCGTGGTGATGCTGTTCATCTCGAAAGACTCTTTCTTGCACGACTTGCAGAACCATTACGACTCGGCGTGGTTCTTTATGTGCGGCAAGGCTTGGATGAACGGCATGGTGCCCTACGTTGATTTCGCCGACAGCAAGGGTCCGTTGCTTTGGCTTATCTATGGAGTGGGCTATCTGTTCGCGCCTCACAGTTATGTCGGCGTGTTCTGGTTGTCGTGCTTCGCGTGGACAGCAACGCTCCTGTTGGCGTGGCGCAGTGCCGCCCTGCTGCTGCAAAAGGCGGACGGAGCCTTTGTCGCCATGCTGCCAGTGATGCTTGCAGGACTCTGTTTCATCGTCCACAACGAGACGCGCGCAGAGGATTTCTCCATGCCGGCAGTGATGTTTGTCGTCTTTGCGCTGTGCTGCGCGATGAGCGGAAAAGCCTGGAAAGGGTGGGTGGATGTGTTGCTTGGCGCAAGCGTTGCAGCGACACTGCTTATGAAATACAACATCACGCTGATGCTCTTGCCCTTTGTCGTGCTCGTGTCCTTGGTAAATTGGAAGCGCAGTGAGACAAGAATAGGTCGTTCTCTCGCCCTTGCCTTGGGTGGAGCCTTGATTGTCTTGGTGCCTTTTGTGGCTTATTTCATGATGAAAGGTTGCCTTGACGATTTCCTTAACGAGTATTTTTTAGTCGCAGCAAGAACTACAAACGGTGAAGGCTTGTTCGCAAACACTCTCCATTCAATATTCTCTCTGTCAGGCATTTACGCCTTAATCCTGTTTGCCCTTTCGGCTGCCTGCATGGCAAAACTGATGCCGTGCTGCAAGAAGCTCGCGTTGCTTTGCTGCGCGTGGCTGTTCCTTGTGTGTGCCGTCAACTCCCGACCTTATTACTTCGACATCCTTTCGCCCTTCGTGTTGTTCCCTGGTGTCGTCGCCGTCAAGAGGTTTAAGCCGCTTCAAACCAGGCGCGCGTCAGCCGTGGCAACCACTTTTGTGGCTGCATTCCTAATTGCGTCAAACCTCTATTCGCACGACTTGCGCCATCCCGATTACGGCGATTTCTTCACGCAGGACAATGCTTCGCGACGCGAGTTCTACTCCATTGAGTGCATGCTGTCGCAAGTGCCGAAGGCAAGGGTGGTCTATGCCGCGGGCGTTAATTTCGGTGTTGCGGCAGAGGCATTGCCAGCGTGCAAGTATTTCGCGCTGCAATGGAACTTCAATGAAGCCATGCTCCGCCAGCAGATTGACGCTTGCCGCAAGGGCAAAGCCGACTTCGCCATTGTGCAAAAAGAATTTACCGAATATATAGAAACACTGAAAAAGGCAGGTTGGCAAGCCTTCGACTTCTCCGAAGGACCCTATAAGGTGGTGCTCCTGAGCCGTCATCGCTTCGCCAGACAGCACGACTGCTGCCGAGTGACAAACCTTGATGTGATGCTGAAACGACAGCCGCAGTTCTGCAACGACGGCATAATAAATCCCAAACAACGACAATGAGAATGCAACAATACGACGAACAGCACCTCACCCTCTATGAACTCAACAACCTTGTGGGGCAGACTCTGGCGACGGAGATGCCGGGGGAGTACTGGGTGGAAGCAGAACTCTCGGAACTGAGGGAGGCCCGCGGCCATTGCTATATGGAACTTGTGCAAAAGGACGAAGTGCAGAACACTCCCGTGGCACGCGCTTCCGCCAAGTGCTGGCGCAACACTTGGATGCTCCTCCGACCCACTTTCGAGCACGCAACGGGGCAGACCCTCCACGCAGGGTTGAAGGTGTTGCTGCGCGTCTACGCCAACTTCCACGAGGCTTACGGTTTCTCTTGGATTGTGACCGACATCAACCCCGAATTCACTCTCGGCAACCTCGCACTGCGCCGGCAGCAGATTGTGAAGCAGTTGAAGGCAGAAGGGGTGTTCGACTTGCAGCACAACCTGTCGCTGCCTGTCTTCGCCCAGCGCATAGCGGTGGTGTCGAGCAGTGGCGCGGCAGGCTACGGTGACTTCATAAACCAACTCAACGGCAACGCGCGCGGCTACGCTTTCCAAGTCACTCTCTTCCCGGCGGTGATGCAGGGCGACGGTGTCGAGAAGAGTGTCATCGCCGCCTTGAACGACATTTACAGCCGTGTTGACGACTTCGATTGCGTCGTCATCATCCGTGGCGGAGGCGCAACGAGCGACCTCTCAGGCTTCGACACGCTGCCGTTGGCGGAGAATGTCGCCAATTTCCCGCTGCCCATAATAACAGGAATAGGTCACGACCGCGACGAGAGTGTGCTCGACATGGTGGCTTTCGCGCGTGTAAAGACGCCCACAGCGGCTGCGGTGATGCTCATAGACCATCTCTCAGAGGTGGACTCGAGTCTTGCGGAAATGGCGAACGCGATAGCGCAGACCTCCCGCCACATCATGGAGCGCGAGCAGTCGCGACTGGAACGCTTGGCACAGAAGGTGCCGATGCTCTTCTCTTTGGTGAAGACGCGCGAGCAGTCGGCTCTCGACATGGTGGCAACACGACTCCTCCACGCCACCGACACGCTTCTCTCACAGCAGCAACAGCGCATCAGTCTGCTGCAACAACGTGCTGCCGCCCTCGACCCCGCCCTCATCCTGCGCCGCGGCTACAGCATCACCCTCCACGAAGGGCGCGCCGTTCGCTCGCCGAAGGAACTGAAGAAAGGCTCCGTCGTAGAGACAAGAGTGGAGCAGGGAACTTTCAAATCGATAGTGGAATAAA
>CAYXGN010000027.1:0-4454 GCA_964464505.1 uncultured Prevotella sp. | reverse complement strand
ATAGTGGAATAAAAATATCAACAATAAACAATTACAGATTATGGCGAAAGAACTCAATTATGAAGCTGCCATGAAACAGCTCGAAGAGATAGTGGAAAAGATGGAAAACGGCGACCTCGATGTCGATTCCTTGTGTGAACAACTTAAAGTTGCACAGAAACTTATAAAACAATGTAAGGACAAACTCACCAAGACCGACGAGGAGATAAAAAAGATTCTCGCAAAGGAATAAGCCCCACGGAATGGCAATGTAGGCGATAATTTCGTGCAAAATAGTTGCACCACCTATTTTTTCTTCGTACTTTTGCGTTCGATTGACATTTCGAACTTAAATAAATAAAGATACACATAGAAATGAAAGAAATCGCATGGTCAGAACTGTCGTTTGGTTATATGCCGACGGACTACAATGTCCGCTGTTGCTATCGCGACGGAAAATGGGGCGAAATAGAGGTTAGCTCCGACGAATATCTACGAATCCACATGGCTGCAACGTGCCTGCACTACGGTCAGGAAGCCTTTGAAGGACTCAAGGCCTACCGTTGTCCCGACGGTAAGGTGCGCGTTTTCAGAATGGAAGAGAACGCCGCCCGACTCCAGAGCACGTGCCGTGGCATACTGATGCCCGAACTTCCCACCGACCTCTTCGTCGAGATGGTGAAGAAGGTGGTGCGCCTCAACCAAGAATACATACCCACTTACGAGAGCGGAGCAAGCCTTTACATCCGCCCGCTGCTTATCGGTACGTCGCCCCGTGTGGGCGTTCACCCCTCCACGGAGTATATGTTCGTCATCTTTGTGAGTCCTGTGGGACCCTATTTCAAAGGAGGCTTCTCCACCAACCCTTATGTTATCATCCGCGAATACGACCGTTCCGCACCGCTGGGAACAGGCATCTACAAGGTGGGAGGCAACTATGCGGCATCGTTGAAAGCCAATTCCATAGCCCACGAAAAGGGATATGCCTGCGAGTTCTATCTCGATGCGAAAGAAAAGAAATATATGGACGAGTGCGGAGCAGCCAATTTCTTCGGCATAAAGGACAACACCTACATCACGCCGAAGTCGACATCAATCCTCCCCTCCATCACAAACAAGAGTTTGATGCAGTTAGCTGAGGACTTCGGCATGAAGGTAGAGCGTCGCGCCATTCCCGAAGAAGAGCTCTCGACATTCGAAGAAGCGGGAGCCTGCGGCACAGCAGCGGTCATCAGCCCCATCTCCTATATCGACGATTTGGACACCGGCGCCCACTATGTTTTCAGCAAAGACGGCAAGCCGGGACCTGTTTCCACACGCCTGTACAATCATCTTCGTGGCATACAATACGGCACAGAAGAGGACAAACACGGCTGGACCACCGTCGTGATAGAATAATGACAGCCGGCGAATGACAAGCAATCACATTTCATTATTACCTTTTTCATAATCATTCTAAAAACAAAACGACATGAGAACAAATTCTGAATTGAGGAAAGCGGCAGTAGCGTCGCTTACCGGGAAATGGGGCTCTGCCGCCATTCTTACGCTTATTTATTTTGTTGTTTTCGGCGTTTTACCAAAATCGTTTGGCAACAGTCCTGCTCTTCAGGGTGTCTCCTTGCTGCTCTTAATTGTGTTATGCCCGATGCAGTGGGGCTTTTGTATGGCTTTCCTCGACGTGTCGCGCGGCAAGAATGTCGATTACGGTATGCTCCTCGAAGGCTTCAAGGACTATGCTCGCATCTTCTTGACAATGCTCCTGCAAGGCATTTATGTGTGCCTGTGGTCGCTGCTTTTAGTTATCCCCGGCATCGTTAAGGCTTACTCCTACAGCATGACCAATTATGTGTTGAGGGACAATCCCGAACTGAAATATGATGCTGCCATCGAGAAAAGCATGCAGATGATGGAAGGAAACAAGATGAAACTCTTCCTCCTCGACCTCAGTTTCATCGGTTGGGGCATTCTCTGCATCTTCACTTTGGGCATTGGCTGTCTCTTCCTTGCCCCATACCAGCAGACCTCTCACGCCCATTTCTACAACGATTTGAAGGGCGATTTTGGTTGCGAGAAGGCAGAAATGCTCTAAAAATCAATGATTTTCACCAAAAACAATAATAACAACAGAATGAAAAACCTCTTATCCAAAGTTTCCCTGCATATAGCCCTGTTGGCTGTATGCGTACTGAGTGTAGGTCGTGCAAGTGCCGACACTGTGAGCCCTCCATCGGGAACGGGCATCTGTCTGCTTAGTTCGCTCGACCTTTCCACCGTTACTTATTTCGATGATGACGGTAAAAACGCCGTCTATGCCGACAAGGCCACGTTCGGAACATCGCTTATCATCGCCGGCACGACGTATGAAAGCGGAGTCGGAACCCACGCCCCCTCGAAGTTCATCGCTAAGGTCAACGGCGCAACAGCGTTTCACGCAGTCTTCGGAATCGATGCCGCTGCGCCCACACAGGCAGAGCACGGCATTGTGAACTACACCGTAACGACTTACGACAGCAACAAGAACTCCACCCAACAGAAGTCGGGCACCATCACTGTGAGCGACACCCAGGGCACACAAATCGACGTAAACCTGAGCGGAGCAGTGTATCTCGAACTCAATTTCGACAAGGGAGAGGAAGCCTGGGGCGACCATGTTGATGTGGCAAATGCCTACTTTGAGTACAGCGGTAAGGCTCCGAAACTCGTCGCTGAGGCTGATATGTGGAAGGAAGAGACCGAGACCATCACCATTCCCGAGGCTCCCGAGGGTATGGAATACATCCCATTGTCCGGCCTTGAAATAAGCAAGTCGACATGCGGATGGGATGGCCACACTCCCAACAAGAACAAAAGCATCGAAGGCAACGACATCACCATCAACGGAAACGTTTATGAAAGTGGCGTAGGCACACACGGCCCGTCGCAGATTATAGTCAAGTTGAACGGCTCGGTAACCGATTTCTATGCCACCCTTGGCATTGATGATGAGGTGACAACTTACGGTAATTTCGACTATCACGTTTATCTTCAGGCACAGAACGGAGCCACGAAAGACGTTGCAACTGGCACCATCGACCGCCTTACCAACAAGTCGGTGGACATCCACGCCGAAACAAACGGTTGGAAATACCTGTTCCTCGAGACCACCAACGGCGAGGATGACAACTATAGCGACCATGTGGATTGGGCGAATGCCTACTTCGTTTTCCAGGACCAGAACTCCACAAAGCCCTGCATTGTGAGTGCTGCCGAGATAGGTTCCAAACTCGCTTGCGCCACAACGGTGTTCTCTCAGCCCAACGTCCGCTTCATGCAGAAGATTCGTGCCACTGTCGATGACGCGCAGATTAGCGTCAGCGGTCTGCCTGAAGGACTCTCCTGGAACGAGAAGCGCAATATCGTGGAAGGCGTAATAACTGAAGAAGGCGAATACAACTACACTGTAATGATAAACGCTGACGGCGAGGCTTCGTCCGACCAAATTAACCTTACCGTTTCGAAGAACCTTCAACACCCCATTCCTTTCATGGGATGGCTGTCGTGGAACTCCGTCCAGGGCGACATCTCGGAGTCTATCATCCGTCAGGCAGTGACTCTGTTCAAGGACAAAGGCCTTTATGAATGCGGTTGGGACCACATCATGATGGACGACCTTTGGCATGCTTCCAGTCGCAACAGCGACGGTAGTCCGCGCCCGAATGCAACGCGTTTCCCCAACGGACTGAAGGTCGTTGGCGACTATGTGCATGAAAACGGCATGAAGTTCGGACTTTACACCGACGCTGCCGACCAGACTTGTGCTGGTGCTTACGGTTCTTACGGCTACGAGGAGAAGGATGCCCAGGCCTATGCCGATTGGGGTATCGACGTGGTGAAATGCGACTATTGCAACGCACCTTCGGATGTTGAGTCCGCCAAGACGCGCTATAAGGCTCTCGCAGACGCCTTCGTCAATGCCGGCAACAAGACAATGCTCTACATCTGTGAGTGGGGCGTTCGTGAGCCATGGAAATGGGGTGCCGAAGTAGGCGGACGTTGCTGGCGTGTGTCGCAAGACGTACGCGACTGCTGGACAGGTTCCCAGACGGGTGTCGGTGTGGTACAGAGCATCGAGGCTTTGAAGGGTCTCTCGGCTTATCAGGGTGTCAACCGCTTCAACGATGCCGATATGTTGTGCACAGGTCTGCATGCAACCGGCAAGTCGTCGAACGACCTTTGCGGCGGTACTGGAGCCGGAATGACTCAGGATGAGTATCGCACACAGTTCGCTTTGTGGTGTATGTGGTCGTCGCCGATGGCTTTGTCGTTCGACCCGCGCAGCTCTTCCATCACCGAGGAAGACTACGAAATCCTCCGCAACAAGGAACTCATCGCCCTCAACCAGGACCGCATGGGACAACAGGCAGACCTCATCTCCGAGGACAACGACCTCGTTATCTTCGCCAAGGACTGCGAGAACGGCGACATAGCCCTCT
>CAYXGN010000026.1:0-15498 GCA_964464505.1 uncultured Prevotella sp. | reverse complement strand
GGTTCGCTGACATGGCTTGGCAACAAGTTCACGCTGCGCTATCGCAATGTCGGCAACTTCGAGAAGATGGGGCAGGCATGGAGCGGAGTCACCACGGGCAACGACGATGCCACCCTTTACGGCAACGGCATTACCAGTTACAAGGACATGTATGCCAAGGGGCTTGGGCGATACAACCCCCTCACCGAGGCGTTGGTGTTCGACGATGACTCCTATTCCTTTGCTACCGATGCCAACGGCAACTACCTGACGAAACCGCTCACCATGCGCGACGGCAGCAATTGGAACAAGACCACCGACAACTTCTATCAAAACCACAACATCCTCACGGCTTCGTGGCAGCCCTCTTCACGCTGGACTCACAACGTGACGCTGCATTACACCTACGGCTACGGCTATTACAACGAACTCAAGCCCAATGCCACGCTGGCGTCGAAGTTTGGCATTAACGAGACATACTTAAAGAACGGAAAGACAAAATACACCAAGTCGGATGCCGTGCGGCAGAAGGGTTTGACGCAGAACACCTACGGTGCGCTTTACAATGTGAACTATAAGGACGACCTTTGGGATGTTGTCGGCGGACTCAACCTGCAGCAGTTCCGTTGCAGCCATTGGGGTTATGTCACCTACATCGCCGATGAAAACATCGAGAAGAAGTATCTTGCTAACGGCAAGAAATACAAATACTACGACTCGGATGCCAACAAAAACGATTACAGCGCGTTCGTAAAGGCCGGCTATCAGTTTGCCACACATTGGCATCTGTTTGCCGATTTGCAGATGCGCTACGTCAATTACACCACCGACGGCATCAACGACCGCTTTCTCTGCGGCAACGACGGCAAATACACCAACCATCAAATCAATGTCAAGGAGAACTATTTCTTCGTCAATCCGAAGGCTGGCGTGAGCTTCACGGAGGCGGGACACAAGGCCTACGCTTCCATCGCCTACAGCAACCGCGAACCCGAGCGCAACAACTTCACCGACAACGGCAACTACCCTTCGCCCTCGCCAGAGCGACTGCTCGACCTTGAATTGGGCTATCAGTACAAGGCTTCGCGGTGGTATGCAGGCGCGAACCTTTACTACATGGGCTACATCAACCAGTTTGTGCAGACCGGGCTGAAGAGCGACATTGGCGAGAACCTCACCACCAACGTGCGCCGCTCCTACCGTATGGGAGCCGAGTTGAGTGCCGGATGGAGTCCTTTCGCCTTCCTGACAATTGAAGGCAACGCCGCACTCAGTGCCAACAGGATTAAGGATTTCGATGAATACGTGGAGAACTGGGACGGCGATGCGCTGCCGGTGCATTACGACAACTCCACACTGGCGTTCTCGCCGATGGCAATCCTCAATGGTTTCATCGATGTGCATTTCGGCGGTTTCAACGCCACATGGCACACAAACTACGTCAGCCGGCAGTATCTTGACAACACGGGATGCAAAGACCGCTCCCTCGACGCGTTCTCACAGACCGACATCAACCTCAGCTATACGTTCCAGATGAAGCGTTTCCTCGGCTTGAAGCAGATTGTCTTGGGAGCCGACTTCAACAACATCTTCAACAGCCACTATGCCGCTTCGGGATGGGTCTACACCGCAGTGTCTGAATCGTCAGACTACACCTCCGACAAACGCTACACGCAGGTGGGCTATCTCCCTATGGCAGGGTTCACCGCTATGGGTCACATCACACTGCGATTCTAACCTTCACAGCCGTCACAGCAATGACAACGTTTCTCGCCCACCACTGGCTTGACATCTTCACCACGCTCCTTGGCTTGGCATACATAGTGTTGGAGTATCGTGCAAGCATTGCCCTTTGGCTTGTGGGCATCGTCATGCCTGCTCTCGACATCTACCTTTATTGGAGTCACGGACTCTACGGCGATGCCGGAATGGCTGTCTATTACACCCTCGCGGCAGTCTATGGCTACGCCGTCTGGAAGTTCGGCAGCAAGCGCAGCGGTTCCACCGTGAAGGCGATGCCAATCACCCACTTCCCCCATCGCCTCATCGTTCCCACTCTCTTTGGTTTCTTTGCGGCGTGGGCTGTTACCTATTATGTGCTCCGCACATACACCGACAGCACCGTACCCCTGCTTGACGCGTTCACCAACGCAATGAGTTTCGTGGGCTTGTGGGCTTTGTCGCGCAAGTATATAGAGCAATGGCTGTTCTGGATTGCCGTCGATGCCATCAGCTGCTACCTTTATGTGGTGAAGGGCATCCCCTTCAAGGCAGGGCTTTATGGGCTTTATGTCGTCATCGCCGTGATGGGTTACTTCAAGTGGCAGCGCATGATGGAAGCGGAAAAGAATTGAACACTCCCTACATTTATTATATTATCAACAAACAAAAAATTTATGTCACAGAAAAGATTCAACGCGCAACAGGCACTGCGGTTCAAGCGTTTCTCGCACCGTAGTTATGCTCTGTTCAGTTGTGTCGGCAAAGAAGTGCTCATCTGCACCCTTAGCGTTGCGACGCTGTCGCACGCTAAAGCCGAGGGGATGAGCACACGTCCGGCTCTCGCTTCCGACTCACTGGGTCGCCGGGAAGTGAAGCTCGACGAGGTTGTCGTCACCAGTTCGCGCGCGCCGCTCACTGCTTTGCAGTCGGCGAAAGTCGTCTCTGTCATCACACGCGATGACATCTACCGTGCCGAGGCACAGAGTTTGAACGACATTTTAAAGTTAACCACAGGCGTAGATGTCCGTCAGCGCGGTGGTTTTGGTGTACAGACGGACATCAGCATCAACGGGGGGACGTTCGACCAAATCACCATTCTATTGAATGGCATCAACATTTCGAGTCCGCAGACAGGTCACAACGCCGCCGATTTCCCTTTCTCCCTCTCCGACATCGAGCGCATCGAAGTGCTCGAAGGGGCTTCAGCGCGCGTCTGCGGCAGTTCGGCATTCTGCGGAGCCATCAACATCGTGACACGGAGCGATGCAAAGAGCAACATAAGGGTGCAGGCAGAGGGCGGCTCCTTCGGCACTTTCGGGGGCGATGCGAGTGTCAATGTGAGCATGGGAGCCTTTGCCAGCAAACTCTCCGGGGGTTACACACAAAGCGATGGAGGCACCACGAACAGCGATTTCCGTCGCCGCCGCCTCTATTGGCAAGGGCACTGCTCCTCACGCTACGCCGATGTGCAGTGGCAAATGGGCTTGTCGGCGCAGGACTTCGGCGCAAACACGTTCTACAGCGCGAAGTATGACAATCAGTTTGAGGCCACTCGCCGACTCATCACATCCGTCTCTGCCGACCTCCGACCCCTTGCCACGGAGCAACTGGTGGTAACACCGTCAGCATATTGGCACCGCGACCGCGACCATTACCAACTCATCCGCGGCATGGAAGGAGCCAACAACGGCGAGAACTGGCACCGCACCGATGTCTATGGAGGCGGCATCAACATCCATGGCTCATGGTTTCTGGGCAAGACAGCGGCAGGCGTAGACATCCGCAAAGAGCACATCGTAAGCACAGCCTACGGCGATGCGCTGCCGGAGAACGAATGGAAAGACATCAAAGGGAGTTCGCGGAAGTATGACCACAGCGGCTCGCGCACCAACACGAGTCTCTTTCTCGAACACAACATCATCATCGGGGGATTCACCCTTTCCGCAGGAGTGCTGGCAAACCGCAACACCGGAATAGACAACAAGTTCCGGCTGTACCCCGGAATAGACTTAAGCTTCCGCCCAAACGACTCATGGAAGTTTTACGCTTCGTGGAACAAGGCACTGCGCGTGCCTACCTTCACCGACCTCTATACCAACAACGCCGTGCAGACAGGCGACATCAGTCTGCGCCCGGAGAAGAATTCCACAGTCAAGATAGGAGTGCGCTATCGCCGCACAGGCGTTGAAGCCACGGTGACGGGGTTCTACAGCCACGGCACCGACATCATCGACTGGGTGTACTCCACGCCCGACGCGCGCAAATACCACGCCATGAACATCGGGCGTCTCGACAACATGGGCTACTCCATCGAGTGTGTGGGAAACCTGCAGGAGCTCTTTCCTTCATCGTTTGTCACCCGCATAAAACTGGGATACGCATTCATCCACCAGCGGCACGAGACCGACCGCGACATCTACGGTTCGCTCTACGCCCTGGAATACCTGCGCCATAAGGTCACGCTGCAACTCGACCACCGCATCTGGAGCCGCCTCTCCGCTTCATGGGCAGTGCGCTGGCAGGAGCGTATGAACAACTACACGCCCTACACCAAGGTTGATGTAAAACTGCAATGGACCGCCCCACGCTACACGCTTTACGTAAAAGCCGACAACATAACGTGCCACCGCTACTACGACCTTGGCAACGTGCTGCAACCCGGGCTGTGGGTAATGGCAGGCGGGAGCATCACCATTGGGCTATGAAAAAGCGATAGGCAAAGGTAACCATAGTAGGCGCGTATCTCCGAGACGCGCCCCATAGTTGGTGCAGATCGCCGAGATGCACCCTAAAAAGATAGATTCTTTCTTAGAAGGGTGCGCCTCGGAGATGCGCACCTACTACGATTGCCCCTTTTTCACAAACTTTTTTGAAAGTGCTTGCCGCACAGGAATGTCGAAGAAGCGTAGGGAAATCCACGCCAAGGCGACGCTCGCCACGCACACAAGGAGAGCCATTTGCCATGTCTCGGCAAAGGTGTACTGCTCCGTTTTCATCAGCCACAGATAGAAGACATACATCAACGGATAGTGGACGATGTAAAGAGGGAACGACAGGTCGCCCAAGAACTTGCAGACGCGAGTGCTCAAGCGGTCGGTGGTGGTGCCGGAAGCGGCTGCCCAGACGAGCAGCGGGAAGATGCCGATGATGCACGCTGCCTCGAAGACACCGTTCCAACACACTGCCCCTTGAGTCTTGATGTAAGGCACATGGAACAGCAGCACGAGCACCAGCGTACACCACCAGAAGGCTCCGCGCACCACCGTCGGACGGAAGACGCGAGAGAGAAACATGCCCACGGTGAACGGGCACAAGAGCCGAAGCATTCCGCCGAGGATGTTCATCGTGTCTGCTGTCCACCCGACACAAAGGCAACCCGCTCCCGACGGGTCGGCAATGGCAAACCAACCGAGAGCGCAGCACAATGCGGCGGCGAGCCAACCGAGGGCGCGTGTGGGCAGGAAACGAAGCAGGAAGGCGTAGACCACATTGCCGATATATTCGAAGAAGAGCGACCAGCAGGGGCCGTTGAGGGGGAACATCTCACCGTTTCCGCGCACCTCGCGCGTCATTCCCGGCAGCGCAGGAATCATAAACATGGCGGCGAGGAGGGCAAGGAGCGAGGCAGCGAGGGAAGCATGGGTGCCGTCCCAACGCTCGAAGCCGGTGACAGCAAACGCCAAAAAGCCGATGACAGCACCCATTATCACCATGGGGTGCAGGCGGATGAGGCGGCGCGTGAAGAAGTTGCCGAGCGTGAGCGACTTGCCCCAGCGGTCGTCGTAGGCGTAGCCGATGACGAAACCCGACAGGATAAAGAAGAAATCGACGGCGAGATAGCCGTGGTTCATAAACTCAATGTAGGGACGGTTGCCAGCGAACTGGTAGCCCTCGAACACATGATGCCACACCACAAGGAGTGCAGCCACGCCACGGAGACCGTCGAGAAGGGCGTAATGGGGTTTGGTATCAGAGAAAGCCATAAATGGTTTTTAGGTGGGTTTTAAGTTGCAAAGGCGCAGTTTATTTTATACAAAGGTAATGAAATTTACTATTACCGCACAACAATCTTCCTGCCGTTGTGGATGTAAATGCCCGCAGCAGCGGGGCGATTCACCTTTATGCCTTGAAGGGTGTACCAACCGTTGTCCTTCGTTGAAGGGCTGACA
This sequence comes from uncultured Prevotella sp., assembly GCA_964464505.1. Classification (GTDB taxonomy): domain Bacteria; phylum Bacteroidota; class Bacteroidia; order Bacteroidales; family Bacteroidaceae; genus Prevotella. The sequence goes on along the minus strand of CAYXGN010000026.1, from coordinate 9,628 downwards.
GCGATGCCATCGATGGCGGTGTAGGACGACGAAACGTCGTTGATGACATACTTGCCGCTGCTCTTGTTGGTCGTGATTTCCAGGTAGGCGGTGTTGTTGATACCCGTCTTGTCGACAGTCTGCGTGCCGCTTCCGTTGTTGAAAACGAAGTTCACAAGGTCGCCTTCGTTGTCCACATAGTAGGTGTTGTAATACCATGTCTTGCCGTCAATGGTAGTAGTTGCCGTCATCTTCGTGCCCGGCCACGCTGCCGAAGCGTTGCGGCTGTTGTTGCTCCAGGAATAGAAGTACATGTTTGGCCAACTGTTGTCGTTGTGGACAAAGACCTTAAACTCATAGCCTTGGAATGCCTCGATGGTGTAACTGTGGCTCACTATACCACTCACCTTACCGTCCTTGAGGAGTCCTACGGTAAGGGTGCAACTGCCGGTGATGTCGATTGCCGTGCCACTCGCTGCCTGACGGCTCGACGCTGTCGGTGTGGTGCCGTCGAGGGTGTAGACAAGGCGGGCATCGGCGGTGGCAGAAACCGCCGTGAGAGTGGCTTTGAACGCCGCGCTGTATTTCCCCGATGCCTTGTCAATCCATGCTGTCTCGGCAGACGGTTCGAGGTAATAGGCGTAGTGATGACCACTTAATATCTTAATGTACGCGCGCGAAGAAGGCTCTGGCATACCGCTGCCCACAGCCACGAGGAGTCGGCAACGCGAGCCGGTGACGGCGTTGGCGTAATAGGAAGCGTTGCTGCGGTAGTTGGAGAACGTGCTTTGATTGGTCACGCCGGCGAGTTTGCGGGCTTCTATCATACTCTTCAACTCCTGCTTGTAAGCGCGCCAATGGGGTTGGAAGAGGCAGGGGGTGCCCGGCATTGCGAGCAGATAGGCATTGGCAGCAAGCGTGTCCTTCATTATCGGGTCGGCGGTGTAGCCCGTCGTTGTGCCACGGTCCTGCATGTCGTGGTTCTCCACAAAGGTCACTGCAAACTGATTGTAGGTGGCATCGTGCATGAGGTTGTTGGTGCTGTTGAGTTTGCTCCAGTCGCTGGAGTTGATTGCATCGCGCACGTTATAGCGGAACTGGAAGTCGAAAGCAGCACTCTTGTAGCCGGTGTTCTTAATCCATGACTCTATGGCGGCGTTGCTGTCCCAATACTCACCGACGGAGAACTCCACGCCGGCAGCATCGTTATAGTCGGCTACATGGCTTGCGGCGAATCCCCTCACCATGTCGTAGCGGAAACCTGCATAGCCGAGGTCGTTGGCGAGGAAGTCGACATAGGCTTTGATGATGGTCTGCACGTTACTGCTCTTATGGTCGAGGTCGCGCATGCCCGACCAGTCCTCGCCCTCGTCGTTGTTGCTGCTCAGCCTCACACCGGCTTTCGTTGCCTGTGTCTTTGTGGCACCGCCGTCATCGTTGGCTGTGATGTCGGTGCTCTGGAATTGGTAGGTGGTGCCCTTATATGTCTCCTTCGGGAACCCGAACCAGCCGTCGGTGTTGTGATGGTTTACCACAACGTCGGCGATAACGCCTATGCCGTTGGCCTTGAATGTGCTTATCATGGAGCGCAACTGACTCTCTGTACCGAAGCTGGAGTTCTGCGTGAAATAGTAATATGGCGTATATCCCATCACTTGGGTGGTTTCGTAGCAAGTGCCACTCTGCGGCACCCACACCAAATCAACAAACCCCTTCATGTCGGAGGCTTGTGATTCGAGCACGTTCCATTGCGAGTAATCGTAGGAATCCCACGAAAAGCCCTGTAGCATCACGCCTCCATAGTTGGCTCGCCAGCCTGCTGCCATTACCGAAACAACAGAGAAGAGGGCAATGGCGAGTGTGGAAATCTTTTTCATCTTGTAGGTTTTTGAAAAAGGGTGGACAATCCTTTGCACGGACTGCCCACCCTTTTTTATTTCATGTTATTATTTTTTTACAATGTGTTCAGAGTGAACACGCAACGCGGTCGGCTTACTACTTCTGGGTGAACACAACCTTGTTGTTGCCTTCGTGACTGATGTAGAGCTTCACATCGTAGGTGCCGCGCTCCACTTCCAGATTAGCACCGTTGTTGCTTGTAAGGTTGTCGAAGCTGTCGCCGCCCCAAGATGTGGTCCAGTCGTGGTTCATACGGAACTTGAACTCACCATAGAGGGCAACGTTGCTTGCCTCCCATGCGCCTGAAGTCCTGTTGTAGGTGAGGTCGATGTCACCGTTCCAAGAATTCAGTTCACCGATGATAGAGATGGAAGTCACCTGTGTGAGCTTGTAAGTTCCTGCTACGAGGTCAACATCAATCTGGTAGAATCCGGATGGGTCGGGAGCAGGACAATTATTGCCTCCATTGTCGGCAATCTTGCCTTCTCCGTCATACTCGTAGTCATCATCCCAATTGTCGGCATTGGGTTTGAACTTAAACTCACCATCGAGGTAGTAGTAGCCCTGGTATTTTCCGTCAGCATTGGCACCATAGAGAGCGTTGGATGTGCTCCAACCGCTGTCGTTGCCAATCTCATAGAAATAAGTTCCGAACGACAAAGTCTTGATGCTCCAAGTCTGGTCGAGCATATTGAACGAGAGGACATAGAATTTGGCACCTTCCACCTTGCCTACATAAAGGTTACCGCCGGCGTTGTTTCCGGCAATCTTTCCTTCGGTGTTGTCGGCATCAGCAGTGATGCACTTGGTCCAGTCGCCACCAACGCCTGAGAGCGGAGTGAGCTTGAACTCGAAGCCATCGCCCACCTGTTCGGCAGTGAGAGTGATTGTGAACACTGGGTCATCATAGACATCGCCACCTCCGTTCTTGAGTTCGTAGGTCTTGTCGTTGTTGTCCCATGAGTTGATGCCACCGGTGATATAGTATGCCGATTCAATCTCAGGGGCTGCCGGAGTGACTGCGGCTGTGGTGGTGCCTTGGTTCTTTATGGCCTGACCATTGACTGTAGTGTAAGCCGAAACAGTGAGGTTGAGAGTGCGCTCTTCGGGGCGGCTGCCATAAAGGGAGCTTACGAGAGAAGCCAGTTCACTTGTTGCCACCATACCGTTCTCGCCGGCTATGATGTTGCCGCTTGCTGTTGCGTCGACATTGGATGCCACAACCTCATAGGAGTTTGTGCCCAGTTCGGAAGCAGTGATGGCAGGGATGAAGAGCTGTACAGAGTCGGTAGTGACTGTGGCGAGGTTGATGGCGGCAGCAGGAGCAATCTCCATCTTCACTGTCTTGGCATCTTCCTCAGCATTGCTCATAGGGTTGGCCCAGTTGGTAAAGTCGTCCGAGCAGCCAGTGAGCATCAGACCGAGACCCAATCCTAATGTATAAATGATTTGTTTTTTCATATTTTTTCTCTTTAAAGGAGAGGGTGGAGTTCACCCTCTCCGTGAGTTTTTTATTTTGCAATGAAAGTATACGAACCTGTTATGTCGTTGAATACAACGCGATAGCTGCCGGCTGCCACTGGAATATTGGCTCCGTTCTGCACGCCAGTGCCGCTTGGGAACTCGTCAGAACCCCAGTTTACGCTCCAGCCTGAGTCGGTGAGGAACTTCAATGTTGTGGCAGCATCGCTGCTGATGTCGTAATACCAATCGTGGTTCACGGCTCCACTGTAAGTGCTCACAGGCGTGATGGCCTCGAAGCCCCAGCCGTTGAAGTCGCCGGAAACGCCCATCTGCTCGTAAACAGAAGGTGTGCCTTCGTACGGAGTAACGGTGAGTTCATCGGTGGCAGTGTTGAGAGTCACGGTGTAGTAACCATCAGCTTCAACGGTGATGTTGTCCGAACCGCCGTCGTTCTTCACATAGCCTGCGTCGCTCTGTCCCCATTGGTTATCCCAAGAACCGGGTTCCTTGACGAGTTTGAAGCCTGCCGTTGTGAGGTAACCCACATACTGTATCCTGCCAAGACCCTTCTTGTTGTAGGTCTCACCAGCGATGGTGTACATCGGAATCATGGATACTCCGATTGCATCGGCACTGTTTGTCCAGTTGCCGTCGCCTACACAAGCACCGATGAGATACCACACTTCGGGACCCGTTGTGCCGAGCTGCACATAATAAGGCACTGTGGAGATTTTCACAACATTGGAGTAAACCAACGGAGATGTGGCAGCAGTGGTAGACCCGGGAACGTGGCATTGAGCGCGGACATAAACCGGAGTGACAGGCACTGTGGCATCTTCAGCCCACTTGCCAAGCTTCTGCAAGGCTTCAGCAAGGTCATCAGAACTTATAGAGCCGTTGCAAACATTGAAGTTAGCATCAAGAATGACGTAGTTGGCATCGTCGTTTTCCGAAGCATCTTCGGCAGCGTCGTTATAGACTTTGGTAAAGTTGCCGGTCAAAGAAACCTCCAACTGATACTCGCAGGCAGCGGGGAAGCCGCCGTAATCGGGCTGCGACCAAGTGAAGGCGAGCGAATCTGACCGCTCCAAATCGATGGCAGAAGCCGAATAAGCAGGAGTATTCAGTTTGAATGTGGACGGCGAACTGAGGACAGGGTTGCTGTCGTTGTCGTCGTCACAAGCAGTGAATATGCACGCGCCGAGAAGCAGCAGCAATGCAGATTTTACTATATTTTTCATTTTAATATTCCTTTTTAAATAATTTAATAGCCAGTGTTCTGTTTCAGAGTGCCGTTAGCCGTGATGTCATTGGTAGGAATGGCGTAGATGTTGCGATAGGACTCGAAGTCGCGGCCGGCGGGAGTGCCGCCCTTATATTGCCACTTGTAGTCGGTGGAACCGCCAAACTTGCCGTAGCGTACGAGGTCAATGCGACGACGGCCTTCGAAGTAGAACTCACGACTCCACTCATCGAGGATGTCGTTCAGACTGTAGCCTGCCTTTGTGGTAGCGTGTGCACGGGAGCGCAGAGCGTTGATGGCGTTGGTTCCCTCAGAGGTGGTAGCGCCACCATTCAGGCGCGCTGTAGCCTCAGCATAGGTGAGGTAAGCCTCGGCAACACGCATAAGGAAGAAGTCGGTATCGGCTTGTGAGCCGTCGGTTCCGTCAGAGCCGTCGCTCTTGATGTTCAAGAACTTGGTGACAGAGAATCCCTTAGTGAAATCGGACGGAGCAGTAACGTCCTCCGTGCGGTCAAGACCCCAGAAGAGGGCTCTGTCGTCCTGAGCCTCGTTCACCATATCGTAGGAAGCCACGTTGGGCGCATCGCCATCGGGGAAGAATTTCTCCACGAGGTCTCTTCTCGCGCGGTTGCCTGCCCAGTTGGCATCGGTGCCGTTGCCTACTGTGGGCCGATGCTTTGCAGGGTGCATATCGCCCTTACTGCTCCAGTTTCCTGCCATAAGGAAGAGAGTGCCTCCCCAACTTGCAGTCTTGTTGCCTTGGTACATGACAGGAAGTATGGCTTCAACAGAAGCACCGCTCTCTCCGTTGTCGCCCATAAAGAGTTGCTGATAAGCACTCCATGTGTCGCCATACTTGTCGGTCTTGGCTGTGGTGTAAAGCTTATAGTTGGAGTCCATCACCTTCTTGGCATACTCGGCTGCCTTAGCCCACTGTGCAGTGCCGGTGTAAACCTCTGCATTGAGATACAAGCGTGAGAGGAGCATCCAAACGGCTGCCTTGTCGGCTCTGCCGTAGCCACTCTGTGTGGAAGAGGTCTTGGGAGTGGCGTCAGCCATGCTGCCTTCGATTTCGAGAAGTTCCTTCTCTATCCAAGCATAAAGGTCGGCACGCTTCATCTGTGCAGGAGAATCGGAGGACACTGTTTCAGTGAACGGAACATTTCCAAACGTATCCATCAAGAAATAATAGTTGAGGGCACGGAGGAAACGCACCTCAGCGGCACGCTGTGCATCGGCAGTGCCGACAACCTCCAGATACTGGTTGCAAACGGTTATGCCGAAGTAAAGGCGATAATAGAAGCCCTGTACCATCGGATGGCTTGCTGTCCAGGAAGCCTCGTTATAGGAGGAAATACCCTCATCGGTCCAAGCACAGATGGCTTCATCGGTGGGAAGCTCATTGACATTGAACATCTGACGCACGAAAACTGTTGTTCCGCCATCAAGGCCTTGAATGTCGCAGTCATCGCCGGAACCTGCATTTCCTTGCAAAGCAAGGTTAGCATAGCACTTATTGAAAAGGCCATCGGCATCGACCGTGGTGTTCTTGTTCGGGTCGATAGGAGTGACATCCAAGTCGCCCGTGCAAGAGGTCATCCCTATTGTCATCAGCAATGCTGCTGCAGGGAGAATTCTTTTTATATATCTTTTCATAAAATGATTGCTTAAAGAAATTAGAAATTCAAATTCAAACCAACGATGAATGAGATTGGGCGCGGGTACATGTTGTTGTCAATGCCACCGAACACCTCAGGGTCAATGCCGTTGTAATTGGTTAATGTGAACACATTGTTCACTGTGCCGTAGATGCGTCCGGAGATGCCGTTCCAACTGTTGCCCTTGAAGAGTTTGTCGAAGCTGTAGCCAAGGGTGATGTTGTCCATCTTCAGGAACGAAGCATTGTGAACGAAATAGTCGGACAATGGGTTGTCGTAAGTCTGCCAGTTGCGGTCGAGCACCATCTTCGGGCGGTTTGACATGTAGTTGTAGGATGTCCAGATGCTGGTGCTGCAGTTAGACGCTCCAGCCTCGAGGTCGTTGTAGACATAGTTGCCGATGCTTGCACGGAGAGAGAATCCCAAATCCCAGTTCTTGTACTCCAGACGCGAAGCGAAGCCCATTGTCACAGGGGCTGTGGGGCTCTTGTAGAAGTATTTGTCCTTCTCGGTGATTACACCGTCGCCGTTGCGGTCTACGTAAACGCCTTCAAGGGGTTTACCGTTCTTGTCGTAAACCTGCTGGTAAACATAGAATGAGGAGGCAGGATGACCAACGGCGTGAGCCTGAACATACTGTCCTGTGCCTGAAGAAATGCTTCCCGTTGCCACATAGTAACTTGGGTCGTTGCCAATGAGGCTTGTGATGCGGTTCTTGTTGTATGTGAAGTTGTAGTCAAGGGTCCATGTCCAGTCCTTAGTGTTAAGGGCGAGCCAGTGGAGTTGAACCTCAACACCGCTGTTATAAAGTGAACCGATGTTCTTGTTCACCTGATTTGCGAATGTTGTTCCGGCAGGAACGTAAGCATAATTGATAAGGTTGGTGGTCTTGCGGTAGTACCAATCGATGCTACCTGTCAGATGCTGGTTGAACAGACCCCAGTCAAGACCGATGTTGTAAGTGGTTGTTGTCTCCCACTTCAAGTCGGGGTTGTAGCCGTCAGGACGGCTGAGTGTGCCGTCGCCAACAATGGGATAGTAGCCGTTGGAACCGGCATTGTAGGCGTAAGTGGCGAAGTAGCTGTAGTCGCCGATGCCTTCCTGCTGACCTGTCATACCCCAGCTGAGGCGCATCTTCAAGTCGGAGAGCCACTTCATATCGCGGAACTTGTTCTCATCCTTAATCTTCCAAGCGAAGGCTGCTGACGGGAACAGTGCCCAATGGTCCTTGAAACGCGATGCACCGTCGTCACGGACGGTGGCGGTAACGATATAGCGTCCGTCCATCAGACTCCAGTTGGCGCGGCCGAAGAAAGAGACGAGGTAGTTCTCGGTTTCATAACGGTAGTCGTCGATTACTCCGTCGCCGTCGTAGTCATAACCGTTGCCTGCGCCGGAGAACTCATATCTCTGTCCTGCATTGCTGCTTGTTGAAGGATAGGTTCCGTAATAGCGTTTTGTCTGTTTGAGATAGAAATGCTGATATTCATAACCTGCCATGATGTCGAAATGGTTGCTTGCCTTGTCCTTGAAGTCGTGCGAATACTGAGCGTAGGCACTGAAGGTGAGGGAGCGTTTGAATATCTTGTCGAAGCCGTCGGAGCCATAATAAAGAGATGATGGCGACCAGTTGGCTACCGTAGTGGTCTGTCGTCCCTGTGAAAGGTCTATGCCACCGGTGGCGTGAAGATGCAAGTCTTCGAAGCCGTGAATCTTGTAATCCACGTCGGCACTACCAACGAACGAGCGGCTGATGGCGTGGTCGTCCTTGCCGTTAAGCAATGCTACCGGGTTCTTCGTAGCATTGGAGTTGATGGTGTTGGGCCATGCTGCATCGCCATAAGCGGCACCTGTCTTCCAAGCGAAATAGTTGTTGAAGTTCTTTGCATCGGAGGATGTGTTGTCGTAGATGCTTTGTGTCGGGTCCATCCATACTGCTGCGCCGATGGCATCGGTATTGGCGTACTTCGACTTGGCCCACATACCCTTTCCATTGAGGTTGAACACCAGGTGGTCGTTGAGCAAAGAGGGATTCAAAACAACCGAAGCGGTGGCACGTTCAAAGCTTGATGTCTTCAAGATACCCTGTTCGTTGGTGTATCCGGCAGACACTCTGTAGGGGAAATCGCCGAATGCTCCCGACACAGTCAGGTTGTGGTCGTGGCTGAGAGCAGTGCGATATATCTCGTCCTGCCAATCGGTATTGGCCTTGCCGAGGGCTGCATAGGCTTCGCTTTCCTTTCCGTAGTGCTCTGCAACGTATGAGCGGAACTCGTCACCGGTCATCACATCGATGCCCTTTTTCTTCTGGCTTACGGTGAAACTGCCCGAATAAGACACTGTGGGAGCCTGATTCTTGTGACCCTTCTTTGTGGTGATGATGATGACACCGTTAGAACCGCGCGAACCATAGATGGCTGTTGCGGAAGCATCCTTCAACACGTTGAAGCTCTCAATGTCCTGCGGGTTAATCATGGAAAGCGGGTTGGAGAGTCCCTTCACGCCGTTGTTGTCCATTGGCACGCCGTCGATTACTATCAACGGGTCGTTGCTTGCGTTAAGAGACGAACCGCCACGGATGCGGATGTTGGCTCCGGCACCCGGCGCACCACTTGCACTTGTAACGCCGACACCGGCGATTTTGCCTGCGATGAGGTCTTGCGGGTTCACCACCAAACCTTTGTTCTTGGAGTCGGGACGCAAGGCTGTCACCGAACCTGTCAAGTCTGACTTCTTTACGGAGCCGTAACCGATGACCACCACTTCGTTCAAGCTGGTGTCATCTGCTTTCATCACAACAACCATGTTGTTGCCTGCCTTTACAGTCTGAGGAGCCATTCCAATGTAGGTAATGGTCAGATCTGTACCTTGTGGTGCTTGCACGGAGAAGTTTCCATCGAAATCCGTGACGCCAATAGTCTTTCCGTCGGCAGTAACAGTGGCTCCGATGAGGGGTTCCCCAGAAGCATCCTTAACTGTACCTTTAAGCGTTGACTGCGCAAAGGTAGTAGCAGAAAGGAATAATCCGCCTGCGAGAGCGAGCGCTCTCAGAGGCATTTTGAATTTTACCTGCTTCATTTGCTTTTTGTTTTTAAGTTTAAGTAATATCTGTTGCAAATTTACTTTTAATGCATTTCTGACACACTTTTTTTAATATAAAATCGTTATTTCTTATGAGCAAACGATTGCACAGATGTAAATCATTATTTTTCCGTATTCTAAATCACATTGTCAAGTTTTGCATAACTTTGCATAAGATAGGCTGCACCTCAGCAATTTGAAACAAGTTTCATTGCGTTCGGTTTGCACTATCTTTGCAAAAGCCAACTATTGGAAGCCACCTTAAACGATGAAAGAGCAGGAACCTATAACGATGAAGGATATT
>CAYXGN010000025.1:0-15552 GCA_964464505.1 uncultured Prevotella sp. | reverse complement strand
ATCATGAAATTCTCCGACGGAACGGTGGAGAAAGTGTTTGTGGGGGCGCAGTAAACAAGATTTTATTTCCTACTTCCCCGTAATCAGTTGCACCGCTTTGCGGACGATATGGCTTTCTTCATTCACAATTGTGAAATACTCATCCATATCCCAAATGTCGCGGGCTACGAGGGCTTTGAACTGCAAAGCGAGCTGATGGCGGGTGGCAGGGAGGTCAGTCTTGTCGTCCATCTTCACTTTCTGGCGCGCCGCCTCGGCTAAAAGGGAGTCTATTTGCGCTTCGGGGACAGCGTAATCGCGCTTGAAGTCGGCGAAAGAGGGATACTTCTCTTTCAGCAACGCGCGTTTGTTGTCCACATATTTCAATGTTGCCGTGACCAGGATGCTGCGTGCAACGATTTGCCGATAAAGCTTCGTGAACTGCAAAGTGTCAAGCGGCACGAAGTAATCGGGCATTATTCCGCCTCCTCCATACACCGTGCGGTGACGCCGAAGGGTCTCGTATTTGAGCGAATCGGCAAAGTGTATGCTGTCGGCGGAGTAGAGTTCGCCGTGCTTGAAACGCTTCTCTATGTCCTGGGCGTAGTCCTCGCGGTCGCCTTTCTGATAGGGCTTTTGAATGCAACGACCCGAAGGCGTGTAGTAATGGGCCACTGTCAGGCGAATCATGGAGCCGTCGTCAAACTCGACAGGACGCTGAACGAGTCCCTTGCCGAAGCTGCGCCGCCCCACGACGGTGCCTCTATCCTGGTCCTGAATGGCTCCCGTCACAATCTCGGCAGCCGATGCCGTGTACTCATTCACAAGCACCATGACCTTGCCTTTAAGAAGCTTGCCGTTGCCGCGAGCCCTATATTCCTGCCTGCCGACGCGCCGTCCCTTGGTGTAGACGATGAGGTCGTTCTCCTGAAGGAACTCGTTGGCTATCTCGACAGCCGCTTGCAGGTAGCCGCCGCCATTGTCCTGGAGGTCGAGAATGAGGTCTTCCATGCCCTGTTGCTGCAGCGAGTCGACAGCCGTCATAAACTCTTTGTAGGTGGTTGCACCGAAACTGCCGATGCGGATGTAGCCCACTCGGGGGCGGATGATGTAGGAAGCGTCGAGCGATTTCACCGGAATGCGGTTGCGGACAACGGTGAAATGGAGCATTTCCGGCACTCCCCGGCGGCAGATTCCTATGTTGACGCTCGTGCCGCGAGGGCCTCTCAGGCGGCGCATGATGTCTGTCCGGCTCATCTTTACGCCTGCAATGGTGGTGTCATTGACCGTGACGATGCGGTCGCCGGCGCATATTCCCACCTTCTCCGAGGGACCTTTGCTCACCGTTTGAATGACGAGGAGCGTGTCTTCCACCATATTAAACTGCACGCCGATGCCGTCGAACGACCCTTGCAAAGGCTCGTTCATCGCCTTGGTTTCCTTTGCTGTGGTGTAGGAAGAGTGAGGGTCGAGCCCTTCAAGCATTCCTCTTATGCCGTCCTCGGCGAGTTTTTGCGCGTCGACGGAGTCCACATAGAGGTTGCTTATTGCCAGATTGGCAATCTGGAGTTTGCGTAACGGATTGGCGTTTTGTGCGAAAATCGCCCCGACGGCAGTCAGGGCGAGCAGTGATAACAATATTTTTTTCATTCCGGGTGAGGCTTTATTCTTCTTCGGGGATGTCTTCTTCCACCACGAGATTGTCGATGATGAAGTTCTGGCGCTCCCTTGTGTTCTTGCCCATGTAGTATTCGAGGAGCTTCTGCACTTGGTCGGTTTTGTGCAAAGTGACCTGTTCCAGGCGCATGTCGGGGCCGATGAAATGGACGAATTCTTCTGGAGATATCTCGCCAAGGCCTTTGAATCGCGTTATCTCCGGGTCGGGACCGAGGGCTTGAATGGCGTTGAGCCGCTCCTCATCGGAATAGCAATAGCGCACGATGAAATCGCTCTTTTTCTCGTTTTCACCGAGTTTTGCATCGGCTTCTGCCACCACTTTCTTGTCCTTTATCTTCGTTCTGCGGGCGCGGACACGGAAGAGTGGAGTCTGAAGCACATAGACATGGCCTTTTTTTATTAAATCGGGGAAGAACTGAAGGAAGAAGGTGATGATGAGAAGGCGTATGTGCATGCCGTCGACATCGGCATCGGTGGCTACTATTACCTTGTTGTATCGGAGCGTGTCGAGGCCTTCTTCTATGTCAAGGGCGGCTTGCAGGAGGTTGAACTCTTCGTTTTCGTAGACCACTTTCTTTGTAAGTCCGTAGCAGTTGAGCGGTTTTCCGAGCAGAGAGAACACTGCTTGAGTGTTCACATCACGGCTTTTGGTGATGCTGCCGCTTGCAGAATCGCCCTCAGTGATGAAGATTGACGACTCCTCTTTGCGGTCGTTCTTTGCGTCGGAGAAGTGAATCCGGCAGTCACGGAGCTTTTTATTGTGCAGGTTTGCCTTCTTTGCGCGTTCCCGTGCAATCTTCGTCACGCCCGCCATAGCCTTTCTTTCGCGCTCGCTCTCAATTATTTTCTGCTGCATTGTTTCCGCCACATCGGCGTGGATGTGCAGGAAATTGTCCACTTCGCGCTTTATAAAGTCGCCCACATATTTGTTGATTGACTCACCACCGGGTGCCATTTGCAGTGAACCGAGCTTGATTTTGGTCTGGCTTTCAAACATCGGCTCCTCCACATTGAGGGCTATCGCCGCCACGAGTCCGTTGCGGATGTCGGTGTATTCGTAGTTCTTCGAGAAGAATTCCTTTATTGTCCGGGCTATATGTTCTTTGAAAGCGCTCTGGTGAGTGCCTCCCTGTGTGGTGTGTTGTCCGTTCACAAAGGAGTGGTATTCCTCTCCGTACTGGTTGGTATGGGTGAAGGCTATCTCGATGTCGTCGCCCTTTATGTGGACGATGGGGTAGAGTGAGTCCACCGTCATGGTGTCGCTGAGGAGGTCGGCGAGTCCGTTTCGCGATGCAATGCGGTGCCCGTTGTGCATGATTATGAGCCCCGTGTTGAGGTAGGTGTAGTTGCGCAGCATCGTCTCCACGATGTCGTCGTGGAACGAGTAGTTGTTGAACAGGGTGTTGTCGGGCTCGAAGAAGATGTAGGTGCCGTTTTCGTCGCCAGTGGGTTCAGTCGTGTCGCTCTTCAGTTCTCCGCATTCAAACTTCAGCGTGCGCACTTGTCCGTCGCGGAAACTGCTCACGGTGAAGTGGCTGCTGAGTGCATTCACCGCCTTCACACCCACTCCGTTGAGGCCCACACTCTTCTTGAACGCCTTGGAATCGTATTTTCCTCCGGTGTTGAGCACGCTTACTGCCTCCACGAGTTTGCCTTGCGGGATGCCGCGTCCATAGTCGCGGACGCTCACACGGAGGTTTTCTTCGATGTCAACCTCAATGCGTTTGCCGGCGTTCATCTTGAATTCGTCGATGGAATTGTCCACCACTTCTTTCAGGAGTACATAGATTCCGTCCTCGGGGAGGTTTCCATCGCCGAGTCGTCCGATGTACATGCCGGGGCGTGTGCGCACATGTTCCATGTCGGAGAGGTGCCGGATGTTGTCGTCGGTGTACTCGACGGTGGGCTGAATGGTTTCTTCTGACATTATGCTGATTTTTGTTTTGTTCTGTGGGGAAGGGGCGTTTTCTTTCCTATAAAGTCAAAGTTTACTTTATGTCCTTGCGGTAACAGCGGCGGCGCTTGTGGTTTTCGCGCTCCAGGTATTGCCATTGTCCCTGCACTTTGTCGTTGGTTTCCATCTCGACATTGGTCTCGCCCCACTCGAACTTGTATTTCTGATAGTAGGGAATGAGGTCGTAGAAGAGCAGAGCGTTGGCTCCCTTCGTGCGGTATTCGGGCAAAACGCCGACGAGAAGCAAGTCGATGATGTTGGTCTTATGGCCTTTGAGGGCGCGCAGTATGTGCCACCATCCGAAGGGGAAGAGCCTTCCCCGGCGGCATTTTTGCAGTGCGCGGGAGAGCGACGGCATCGTGATGCCCACGCCGACAAGCTTGTGGTCGGGCGTGTTCCAGTCTTCTATGAGCGTGACGAGGTCGAGGTCGAGCAGCGGAAGGAACATCTTTATGTATTGGTCAATCTGCCGTTGCGACAGTTCGGAGTAGCCGTAGAGGTCCTTGAAGGTGGCGTTGATGACGTCGAACACCTTTTGCCCGTAACCGTTCTTGCCGAAAATCTCCTTGCGGCGCAGCTTTTTGATGTGCAGATTGTAGCGTTTCTGAATCATCTCCGCCACTTTTATGTACTTCTCCGGAATCTTTTCGGGCACGAAGAGTTTGAATTCCACATAGTCGTTGTCCTTCTCCCAGCCTCCCATGTGGTCCATGTGCTCGGGGTAATAAGGGTAGTTGTAGATGGTAGGCATTGTTCCCAACTGGTCGAAACCCCATGTTAGCATGCCCTCAGGGTCCATGTCTGTGAAGCCGAGAGGCCCCACTATCTCAGTCATTCCCTTCGCTTTGCCGTAGTCCTCCACTGCCTTGAAGAGCGCGGCGGACACCTCATGGTCGTCGATGAAGTCGAGCCAACCGAACCGAACACTCTTGCGTTGCCAGCGTTCGTTGGCTCTGTGGTTGATGATGGCAGCCACACGGCCCGCCACCTTGCCGTCTTTCAGGGCGAGAAAACACTCCGCCTCGCTGAACTCGAAGGCAGGGTTCTTGTCCTTGCTGAACGTGTTCACGTCGTCGGAGTAAAGGTTTGGCACATCGTAGGGGTTGTCCTTGTAAAGGTCGTAATGGAATTCGATGAAGGCGTTGAGGTCCTTTCGCGTCTCCACCTTCTTAATTTCTATTGCTGACATTATTGTTTTCTTTTGTTTTCTGCAATTAGAACAATGTTTTCTTTCGCTTTTCTTCACGCCCCTCGCGACAGGTTTTCCTCGCAAGGGAACGCCGGAGGCACTTGTCTCCAACTTTACAAAAGTACGGAAAATAGTCCATATCGGCAAACATCGCCCCTCTTTTTTTGTCCGAACAATGATTTTTGGGGTCGGCGTGCCTGCTATGATTAGCTTCCTTTCCCCCAATTCTTCGATTTTCCCCATGCAACAACTGCATTTCTAAAAGAAAATCTCTAACTTTGCATCCAATAACAACAAACCTTCATTATGCATCGAACAGCAATTTTTGTGGGGGTGTTCAACCCCTTCACCATAGGTCACGACTCCATCGTTCGCCGTGCGTTGCCACTCTTCGACCACCTCGTCATCGGCGTGGGGGAGAACATCGGGAAGCACTGTCTGTGCTCCGCCGAGGAGCGCGTGGAGGCAATCCGCCGCCTTTACAAAGATGAACCGCGCATCAGTGTAGAACAATATTCCGGGCTTACCGTTGATTTCGCCGAACGCGTCGGGGCGAAATTCATCGTCAAGGGAGCGCGCACCGTCAAGGACTTCGAGACAGAACGCAAGCAAGCCGACATCAACCGCCGCCTCAGTGGCATAGAGACCGTCGTGCTCTTCGCCCTCCCCGGTATGGAAAGCATCTCTTCAACGGTGGTGCGCGAACTCATGCATTTCGGCAGAGACTGCTCCGACCTGCTGCCAATCCCGCCAAAAGAAGAAAAGAAAATATGATTACTTACAACACCGACGGCGTGAGAATGCCGAAGATAAGGAAGCGCGACACGTCGGCATGGATACGTGCCGTCGCAGCAGCGCACGGTTACAAGGTGGGCGAAGTGGGCTACATGTTCGTCAATGACGACAAGATTCTGGAAGTGAACAACGAATATTTGGGTCACGACTACTACACCGACATCATCACTTTCGACTACGACGAGCCCGGAATCGTAAGCGGTGACATCGTCATCTCGCTTGATACGGTGCGCAGCAACGCTGAAAAGTTTGGCAAAGACTACTCCAACGAACTCCATCGGGTCATCATTCATGGCATACTTCACCTTTGTGGCATCAACGACAAAGGTCCCGGCGAGCGCGAAATAATGGAAGCCGAGGAGAACAAAGCTTTGGCAATGCTGCAAAAATAAGCGGAACTTCCCGTCGTGCAATGGCTCGCTGCTATTGCACTTTTGTCTTTCCTTTAAGCATATAATATCCGAAGCGGCAGCGCAGGCATTCTTTTTTCTCGCAGTAACAACGGTGCAATTGTATCAAAGCCTGCGTGTCTGCGGCGTTCTCTGCCACTACTCCGCACTCCTTCCACAATCTTATGTAAGTGTTGTCTTCTGCCGGCAGCGACTCCAACAGTTCGGAGGCGCGCACCGTCAATGCCTCGTCGTGGCGGTGACGGCCGTAGGCATGCAGTGCCGGTACGACAGCATTGACCACCAACAGTCGCAGCGATGCCGCCGAGAGCCGCTTCGAGAGTTCGCCACTCTCGTTGCCGAAGGAGTAGTGAGTGCGCCAATACGGACTCACTTCCGTTGTCAATGCTGCATTTACTTCGTCGAGAGTGGTGCACGAAATGATGTTGCTGAGGTCGGCACGACGCGAACAATAGAGTGTGGCAAGCTGTGAAAGGCGTATGTAAGGGGCATTTTGGGGGCGCAACCGCATAAAGCGCCACGCCGTGCGGGGCATCGCCGTGAGCGAGAACTTATGTGCGAGGTATGCGTATTCGCGTTGTAGCGAGAGGAAATAATCGTCGTTGAGAGCCGCTTCACGCTGCCGTTGCGGCATGGCGGAGGCATCGAGGAGTCCCGCAGTGCCCATAAACATCGCCTCAACCTGCAAGGGGTGGTCGCGGTGATGACCCACTTGCATCAGCGGCAGAGCCGTAGCCCACTGCTCGAAAGCATCGCTGTTGGTGCCGAAACCGAAGCTTCGCGCCAGCGTTATGAAGAAAGCCTTCTCCCAAGAACCCTCCGACAGAGCCGCACGGTGCTCCATTGCCGCCGCCCTCTCGTCGGCACGCTCCGCCATAAGAGTTGTAAGCCACGAGTGGATGACGATTGTCGGCAGCGTCATCACAGCCTCGCGGCATGGCGGATAAGGGTCGGCAGCGAGCAGACGGTGGTAGTTGTCGGTCACGCTTTGAGGCACATGGAGTTCGAGTTGCGGTGGTTTTGTCCCTCCGGCAGTGACGACTTCGGCATCAATTGTTGAAGCAATGTGGAGCACAACATTGTTGTATGCCTCGTCTTTATCGTGTCCATGGGCGTACCAGTCGGCTGAACGCTCGTGTATTTCCACGTTACCCACCCACAGCACGCCGTCAATCTTCACCTTGGCATTGAAGAAATCGGGACCGTCATGACGGTTGTGGAGCCCCGGGTCAATCACCTCCACGAGTCTTCCGTCAGTGGTTCGCAACTCATGCAGCGGCATTATGCGGTGTTTCCAAATGTAGTGGAGGAGGACTTCCATATGGTTCAGGAGTGAGGAAAAGGGTGGAATGTTAAAAAACGGCGGCTATGCGGCGAATATTTTTGAGCTTTTCTGCAAGTTTGTTGTCGCTCATTGCCGTGTGCATATTGTATTTTAGTTGCAGCTTAAGCAGTGAGTCGGCAGGGATGTCGAGGGCTGCTTCAAACATCAAAGCAGATGTTGTGGTGACCGGGCGTCGCCCGTTGAGAATCTCATTGAGTACGGTGTAGCCCATGCCGATGCTTTCAGCGAACTTGCGTTGTGATATGCCGCGCTCCTCAAGTTCGTCTTTCACCACTTCGCCGGGATGTGTAGCGTAAAAGCCATAACCTATATTTGCCATAGCGTTGTTGTTTATTTGTAATGGTTTGAAAGTTCTAATATGTTGCAAATGGTAATTCTCTTCTCTTTATCTACAATCTCTGAGCGAAACTCAATACGGTATTTATCGTTCACTCTAACCGATTCCCGGTCTTTCTTGTCGCCACTTAGAGCTTCGTAATGCAGTGCCTTGTAACGGTAAAAATCTTCCGTGCAGCTAAGAGATTCCATTAAGTCGATGACCCGAATGTACTTTTTTACGACTTGAGGTTGAAAGCGGTACTTCCTATTATGGGCTTTTCCCTCATAGTAAAGTTCTTCGAGATAATCCTCTTCGAATATTATTTCCATACAGCTTCGGTTTTCTATCTGTTGCAAAGATAATATGTTTGCAAAGAAAGTTCGCAAATTTTGCGAACAAATTAATATCTTTTAATGATATCGATGCTTATTCCTGAGGCTCGCAACACCCATACATTCGCCTTATCCACAAGTCGAAGAACTGCTCGTTGAGGGAATATTTGCCGTGCAGTTTTGTTATTATGCCACTCGCCATAAGTTGTCGTGCGGCATATTGGGCGGCACTGGCGGAGGCGAGTTTGTGCTTCTTGACGAAGGCACCGGAAGTGATTTGCTCCACTTCTCCCTCATCGGCGATGGCGTAGAGCAATGGTTTTTGTTTCTCGGGGATATTGGAAAGCAGTTCCTGGAAGAGCGGTTCCTTTGCGTCAATGATGCTGTTGACGGCGTGGCGGACGGTTGTCAGGTCGCAGGTGTCGCCTGCTTCGGTGAGTGCAAACATCTCGTTGAAGGTGCGTTGCATGCCGTATGTGTTGCCGCGGAACATCCGATAGACAGTCGATGTGACGTCGGGCGCGATGCTGCGGCCATAGTGTTGCATCCATTTTCGGGCGAAAGCGTCGTAGACTTCCTCCTCGATGGGTTTCAGTTCGAGTATGTCGGCGCTGTTGTAGAAGGGGTGTGCGGCAGAGAGAAACATCTCCTGCATGATGTGATATTCGCTTCCTGCGAAGATGAAATGGCAGTTTGACATGTGCTGAATGTGCGTCCGCAGCAGTGCTTCAACATTCTTTTCGGGGTATTTCGCAATCTGTTGAAACTCGTCAATGGTCACGATGCAGGGGCGGTCGGCATTCTCTATGTAGCGGAAAATCTCTTCGAGGGTGAGTTCCGGCTTTGTGATGTCGCCCAGACTGAGGTCGAATGTCGGTGTGTTGTTGATGGGGTCGAAGCCGAACTGACCGCTGATTGACTTCAAGGTATGTATGAATGCCGTCATCATCTTTCGACTTTTGGGCATCACGGTCTCGTAGATTTTGCGTCCGAGGAGGTAGGTGAACTCCTGCAAACTCGTTGTGTGCAGGATGTCAATAAAGAATGTGTAGAACTCGTCCTTGGCGAATTCGTGGTCGTAGCAATGGTGTATTAGTCCGGTCTTACCCATTCTTCGCGGAGAGATGAGGACGAGGTTGTTGCCGTTGTTGATTGCCTTCGTCATCTTTTTCGTCTCCTCTGCCCTGTCGCAGAAGTATTCCGGGTCAATCTTTCCCGCCACAATAAAAGGATTTTTCACTCTTGCCATGAGCCTTAAGTTATTGGTTATGACTGCAAAGGTAGTAATTTGCGGGCAATTATACAAATCGTATAATGGAAAATGTATAATTTGTTTGAGGGCGCGGGGATGCTGTTGTGAAAACGCATTGCACCGCATGGGGATTGTTGTCGAGCGGTGACGCTCGGCCTCATAAGTTTGCAACGCCTTTTTATTTCTAGTCAAACAGTCCCGGTTGGGCGGCATTGCTCGCCAGGAAGTTGCGTCCGAGGTGCTTGAAAGCCAGTGGTGTTGCCATGCGTCCGCGCGGTGTCCGCTTGATGAAACCCTCCATGATGAGATACGGTTCGTACACTTCTTCGAGCGTACCGGTGTCCTCTCCGATTGCGGTGGCAATGGTACTCACGCCCACGGGACCTCCGTGGAACTTGTCGATGATGGTCAAAAGGATTTTGTTGTCGATTTCATCGAGACCATAGCGGTCGATGTTGAGGGCCGAGAGCGACAGTCGTGCTATGTCGGAGTCGATGCGTCCGTTGCCCTTTACTTGCGCAAAGTCGCGCACACGGCGCAGCAATGCGTTGGCGATACGTGGCGTTCCGCGCGACCTCCGTGCTATCTCTATGGCGGCGTCGTCGTCGATTGGCACTTGCATGATGCTTGCCGAGCGGCGCAGTATGCGTCGCAATGTCTCCGGGTCGTAGTATTCCAGGTGGAGGTTGATGCCGAAACGGGCGCGCAGGGGAGCCGTAAGGAGTCCGCTACGCGTTGTTGCTCCGACGAGCGTGAAAGGGTTGAGGTCAATCTGGATGGAGCGAGCCGAGGGACCTTTGTCAATCATTATGTCGATGCGGTAGTCCTCCATCGCGGAGTAGAGATATTCCTCCACCACCGGCGAGAGGCGGTGAATCTCGTCGATGAAAAGCACGTCGCGGGGCTCGAGTGAGGTCAGTATGCCGGCGAGGTCGCCCGGTTTGTCGAGCACGGGACCGCTGGTTATCTTGAATCCCACGCCGAGTTCGTTGGCGATGATGTTGCTGAGGGTTGTCTTTCCCAGTCCGGGAGGGCCGTGAAGGAGAGTGTGGTCGAGGGGTTCGCCGCGGTATTTCGCCGCCTCCACGAACACTTCGAGGTTCTCCACCACCTTCTGTTGTCCGCTGAAGTCGCTGAACTGGAGGGGCCGCAGGGCGTTCTCAAAATCCTTTTCGCCTTGCATTGTGCTTTCTCTGCGTATGTCGAAATCGTCTGCCATTGTCTTGATGATGTTATGGTAAAGCCACCTACAAAGTTACATTAAAGTTGTATAATTCTCTACAAAAACCTTAATTTTTCATCAAAGAAGCCGCTCCTCTCATAGAAAAATAGTAATTTTGCACGGTTTTTCAAATCAGTTGTCACATTATAATAAATGAAAATATGGATAAAGTAAGTTACGCTTTGGGTCTCGGCATAGGCAGACAGTTGTCGCAGATGGGTGCCGAGGGTCTCAATATCGACGATTTCGCCCTCGCCATCAAGGACGTTCTCAATGGCAAGGAGCCTCAGATTGGCGACGCAGAAGCGCAGAAGATGGTTCAGGAATTCTTCGAAAACCAAGAGAAGAAACAGCGCGCAGCCGCCGCAGAGAAGTATAAGGACAACAAGGAAAAGGGCGAAGCGTGGCTCAAGGAGAACGCAAAGAAAGAGGGAGTGACCGTTCTTCCCTCCGGATTGCAGTATCAAGTGATAAAGGAAGGTTACGGCCGCAAGCCCCAGGCCACCAATTCTGTGAAGTGCCACTACGAAGGAATGCTCACCGACGGCACCCTCTTCGACAGCAGCTTGCAGCGCGGCGAGCCTGCCACATTCCCTCTCAACGGTGTCATTGCAGGTTGGACAGAAGGCTTGCAGTTGATGAAAGAGGGCGCAAAATACCGTTTCTTCATCCCCTACCAACTCGCTTACGGCGAGCACGGAGCAGGCCAACAGATTCCGCCTTTCTCCGCTTTGGTGTTCGATGTTGAGCTCATTGAGGTGAAGTAAAGCCGCAGGGAGCGTGCAAAGACAGGAAAAACATAAACACAACATAAAATGAAAAAAATCACAATCGTAGCCGCTTTGGCTATCACTGCCGCAAGTTTCATGGTTTCATGCGGCAACACCACACCGAAACCAAGTCTTAAGGACGAGGTGGACACCCTCAGTTACGCTCTCGGAATGTCGCAGACCCAGGGCTTGAAGGAGTATCTCACGCAGATGGGCATAGACACTGCCTACACCGAATCGTTCGTAAAGGGAGTAAATGACGGCGTCAATGCCGGCGACAACAAGAAGAAGGCAGCCTACTATATGGGCTTGCAGATAGGCCAGCAAATCACCAACCGCATGGTGAAGGGAATGAATCACGAGCTCTTCGGCGACGATTCCACTCAGACAGTGTCAGTGAAGAACTTCATGGCAGGATTCATTCAGGGAGTGAAAGGCACTCCCGGCATCATGACATTGCAGCAGGCCCAGATGACAGCGCAAGCCAAGATACAGGCCATCCAGGCCAAGACCCTTGAGAAGAAATACGGAGAAAACAAGAAGGCAGGAGAGAAATGGCTCGCTGCCAACGCCAAGAAAGAAGGCGTGAAGACACTCCCCTCGGGTCTGCAATACAGAGTTATAAAAGAAGGCAACGGTGCCATTCCAAAGGACACATCGCTCGTTACCGTGAACTATGAGGGTCGCCTCATCGACGGAACAGTGTTCGACAGCACCTACAAGTCTGGCAATCCCGTTGAACTCCGTGCCAATCAGGTTATCAAGGGTTGGACAGAAGCCCTCTGCATGATGCCCGAAGGCTCTGCTTGGGAGATTTTCATCCCGCAGAATCTGGCTTACGGTGCACGCGAAGCAGGGCAAATCAAGCCTTTCTCTGCGCTCATCTTCAAGATTGAACTCGTAAAGATTGGCCACAAGTCGCAGCCTGTCACAAAAGGCAAATAAGGCTAACGGCATAGCGACAAACAAAATCTTGTCACATCAATAACATTTCAACATACTCGCTCCGCATGGACAAAAGCACCTTCGACGATGCCTTTGCGCATGCGGAGCATTTTTTATTAAACCCACAACAACAATGAAACACATCACTCTCCTTGCGCTCCTCTTCGTAGCAAGCGCAGCATTTGCCACCGCACCTGAAATGCCGGGCAAGAAAAAACAGAAGAAAACCGACAAGCAGGAATGCGCTGCCGTCACCCTCACAACGCCTTCCGACTCGCTCAGTTATGCCGCAGGACAGTTCCTCACACGCGGACTCAACGACTACATCAGGAAGGACATGAAGGTTGACTCCACACAGTTTGCCAACTTCACTGCTACTCTCCGCGAGGCAATAGCAAAGTCGTCGCAGCCCGAATTCAATGCCCAGGTGGCTGGATATGTCGTAGCCCAGATGCTGGAGCAGCGCATGCTCACTCAGGTGCAGAACGATTTTGAGGGCACTCCCTACACCATCGACACGCAGAAGTTCAACGAGGGCTTCATCGCCGCAGTTGTTGGCGACACCACAATTATGAGCAATGAGGCTGCCAACAAACTCTTCATGGACACACGCAAGGCTGAAGAGGAGAAGAAGACCGCTGCCTACAAGCTCGACAACGAACTCTGGTTGCAGAAGAACGCGCAGAACGAGGGCGTGAAGACGCTTCCTTCCGGACTGCAGTACAAGGTGCTCAAGGAGGGCAACGGAGCCGTTGCCACAGCCAGCGACAATGTCACCGTGCGCTATGAGGGACACACCATCGACGGCAACACGTTCGACAGCAGCTACAAGCGCACCCCCGACACATCCACATTCCGCCCCGACCAGGTAATCAAAGGATGGACAGAAGCCCTCTGCATGATGCCGGAAGGCAGCAAGTGGGTGCTCTATATCCCCCAAGACCTTGCTTACGGCGCACGCCCCGCAGGCAAAATCAAGCCTTATTCAACTCTCGTCTTCACCGTGGAAGTGGTGAAGGTGGAACCCAAGAAGGACAAGTAAGCCTTCTTTTCCAAACCAATTGACATTTCAATGCAGACTTTTGAACAGTTGGGTGTGGCTCCCGAGATTCTCCGTAGCATCGGAGAACTCGGGTTCGAACACCCCATGCCGGTGCAGGAGGAAGTAATCCCTTACCTCCTGGGCAACGGCAACGACGTGATAGCCCTGGCTCAAACGGGAACGGGAAAGACCGCCGCCTTCGGCATTCCGTTGCTCCAGCGCACCGACAGCAAGAGTCGGCTCACGCAGGCAATAGTAATCTCGCCCACGCGGGAATTGTGCCTCCAGATTGCCGACGACCTTAAAGCGTTCGCCAAATACATCGAAGGCATCAACATCGTTGCCGTTTATGGCGGCACATCCATTATAGAACAGATGCACGCACTGCGCCGCGGCGCACAGATAATCGTGGCCACTCCCGGCCGTCTCATCGACCTTATGCACCGTGGGGCGGCACATCTCGACAGTGTGAAGAACGTAGTCCTCGATGAGGCTGACGAGATGCTCAACATGGGATTTGCCGACAGCATCAACGAAATCTTCGACAATGTGCCCTCCGACCGCAACACGCTGCTCTTCTCGGCAACGATGAGCAAGGAGATAGAAGGCATAGCGCAGGGCTACCTCCACGACCCGAAAGAGATAGTGGTGGGCTCGCGCAACGAAGGGGCGGAGAACGTAAACCACATCTATTACATGGTGAACGCCAAAGACAAGTATCTTGCCTTGAAGCGAATAGTCGACTTCTTCCCCCGCATCTATGCCATCATCTTCTGCCGCACAAAGGCGGAGACGCAGGAAATAGCCGACAAACTCATCCGCGACGGATACAATGCCGAACCTCTTCACGGCGACCTCTCGCAGCAACAGCGCGACATCACGATGCAGAAGTTCCGACAACACATCACCCAACTCCTTGTAGCCACCGACGTGGCAGCGCGCGGTCTCGATGTGGACGACCTCACCCATGTCATCAACTACGGACTCCCTGCCGACACGGAGAGCTACACCCACCGCTCGGGACGCACCGGCAGAGCCGGCAAGAAAGGCACCTCCATCTCCATCATCCACACCAAGGAGAAAGGCAAGGTGCGGCAAATAGAAAAGACAATAGGCAAGACCTTCACCGACGGCACGCTCCCCACGCCGCAGGAGATATGCTCCAAACAACTCTTTAAAGCCATCGACGAGATAGAAAAGGTGGATGTCGACGAGGAGCAGATTGCTCCCTTCATGGCTGACATCAACCGCCATTTCGAGTATTTCGAGAAGGAGGACATCCTCAAGAAAATCGTTTCGCTCGAGTTCGGGCGCTTCCTGAAGTACTATGCCGACGCTCCCGAGATAATAAAACCCTCTTCCAAAGGCTCCGAACGCCGCACCGACAAAGGCGCGCCGCGCGAAAAGAGCGGCAAGCGCAAGGCGGAAAAGGGTTACCGCCGACTCTTCATCAACCTCGGCAAGGACGACGGTTTCTATCCAGGCGAGGTGATGCAGTTCATCAACCGCAACGTGCAGGGACGCCAGGAAGTGGGGCATATCGACCTCCTGGCACGCTTCTCCTACATCGAAGTGCCCGAAGCCGATGCCCAAAAGGTGATGCGCGCCCTCAACGGAGCGCACTACCGCAACCGCACCGTGCGCTGCAACGATGCCGACGACACCCCCTCCCGCGGCTCATCGCGCACCGCCCGCACCCCCAAACAGCATCGTGAAGCCCCCAACGACCGCCCGTCGCGCCAGCGTCCTGCCCGCGAAGGTCAGCGTTCGAGCCGCCGCAGCCGCCAGGAGAAGTTCCCCGAGACCGGCGACTGGCGCGAACTCATGGCGCAAGCCCACGCCATCCGCCTCAAAGGCGAAGTCCCCGACTTCAGCGAAGAAGGGTGGGCAAGGCGGAAACCGAGAAAAGGCAAAAAGGCGAAAGAATAAAGAAGCCCCTCCCAACCCTCCCCGCCGGGGAGGGCTTTTTTGTATGTGCCAATGGTAACCATAGTAGGCGCGTATCTCCGAGACGCGCCCCATGAGTAGCGATTCTTGCAAACCGCGCGCTGAAAGCGCAACCTGCTCTCAGCCCGGGGCAACGCCCCGGGTAAACGAACGACAGCAAACCACGCCCTGTAAGGGCACAAGCATCCTCGCAACAATGCTTTTGCCCTTACAGGGCGCACCTACCTCTCTACCGCCAAACCCAGGGCGTTGCCCTGGGCTAGGGGCTTTTGCGCTTTCAGCGCGCGTTGGAAACGATGGTAATCGTAGTAGGCGCGGATCGCCGAGACGCGCCCTTTGCAAGGTAAAAAGGTAATTGTGGGAGGTCGTGGGGC
>CAYXGN010000024.1:3089-15582 GCA_964464505.1 uncultured Prevotella sp. | reverse complement strand
GTTTGGAGTGCGAGAATGCGTCACTTTGAAGGCAAAAACGGCATTTATTCGCAGAAAACACGTTGCTTTCGTGCCGCGAGGAGCGTTTTCTCTACCCGAAAGAAGTATGTTTTCCACCCCAAACAAGTATCTTTCGCACCTCAAACAAGTATGTTTTGCATCCCGAAGGAGGCTTGTTTGCGTTTAAAAGTCATTTTCGGGGCCTTCAAAACTCCTAGAATGAGAGTTTTGGTCGAACTTTTTTGGAGTGCGATTTTGGTAAAAATGTGTTAAAAAGGGCGCGTCTCGGCGATCCGCGCCTACTACCATTTGCCTTGCAATTGTGCGCCCTAATGACTGAAAAATAAGGAGCGTGACACCTTGTTTTCAAAAAAATGCGTAACTTCGCAGTCGCACTCGTAAAGCAATGTACGCGAGGGCACATCGTAAAGACACTGAATGAAAGAATTTGTAATATCGGAAGTAAAGGCGGAGACAGCCGTTCTCGTGGGTCTGATAACTCAAGAGCAGAACGAGGAGAAGACGAAGGAATACCTCGACGAACTCGAGTTTCTCGCCGACACGGCTGGTGCCGTCACCGTGAAACGGTTTACGCAGCGCGTCGGCGGACCCAGTCAGGTGACCTATGTAGGCTCGGGCAAGTTGCAGGAGATAAAGGAATACATCCGCGCTGAGGAGGATGCGGAGCGCCCTGTGGGTATGGTAATCTTCGACGACGAACTCTCGGCGAAGCAGATACGCAACATTGAGAAAGAGCTTTGCGTGAAAATACTCGACCGTACATCCCTCATCCTTGACATTTTCGCTATGCGTGCGCAGACAGCGGCAGCCAAAACGCAGGTGGAACTCGCCCAATACCGCTACATGCTGCCGCGACTTCAGCGCCTGTGGACGCACCTTGAACGCCAGGGAGGAGGCTCCGGCTCGGGCGGAGGAAAGGGAAGTGTGGGACTGAGAGGTCCCGGTGAGACCCAGTTGGAGATGGACCGCCGCATCATTCTCAACCGCATCACGCTCCTGAAGCAACGCCTCGTGGAGATAGACAAGCAGAAGACCACGCAGAGGAAGAACCGCGGACGACTCATCCGAGTGGCTCTTGTGGGCTACACCAACGTGGGCAAGAGCACCATCATGAACCTTCTGGCGAAGAGCGAAGTGTTCGCCGAGAACAAACTCTTTGCCACCCTCGACACAACGGTGCGCAAGGTGGTGATAGAAAACCTCCCGTTCCTGCTCGCCGACACCGTGGGCTTCATCAGAAAGTTGCCCACCGACCTCGTCGACTCGTTCAAATCCACCCTCGATGAGGTGCGCGAAGCCGACCTGCTGCTGCATGTCGTCGACATCTCGCACCCCGATTTCGAAGAACAGATAAACGTGGTGGAGAATACTCTCAAAGACCTCGGCTGCGCCGACAAGCCCTCGATGATTGTCTTCAACAAGATAGACAACTACCGCTGGACGGAGAAAGAGGCTGACGACCTGACTCCACCGACAAAGGAAAACATCACCCTCGACGAACTGAAACGCACCTGGATGGCGCGACTCAACGAGAACTGCCTCTTCATCTCAGCCAAGGAGAAGCAGAACATCGACGAATTCCGCGACACCATCTACCGCAAAGTGCGCGAGATGCACGTCCAGAAATACCCCTACAACGACTTTCTCTACGAAAGCGAATTCTAACGAACTTCAATTTAAAAACACACAATTATGAACATGAAACGACTTTTTGTCGCTGCCGCCATCGCTCTGGGACTGGGTTTCCATGCAGAGTCGGCATCGGCTTACAGTTATGAAACAGTGGCAGGCGACCCCATGCAGACACGCATCTACACCCTGCCCAACGGCTTGAAGGTGTATCTCTCCGTAAACAAAGAGAAGCCACGCATCCAGACTTACATCGCCGTGCGCACCGGTTCGCGCAACGACCCCGCCGAAACAACGGGTTTGGCGCACTACCTCGAGCACCTTATGTTCAAGGGAACACGACAGTTCGGCACAACCGACGCCGCAAAAGAGCAGCCATACCTCGACGACATAGAGCGCCGCTACGAGCACTACCGCACCGTCACCGACCCTGCAACGCGCAAGCAACTCTACCACGAGATTGACTCGGTGTCGCAGATTGCCGCACAGTATTTCATCCCCAACGAGTATGACAAACTCATGTCGTCAATCGGAGCAACGGGCACCAACGCCTACACGAGCAACGATGTGACCTGCTATGTGGACAACATCCCAGCCAATGAAGTGGACAATTGGGCTAAGGTGCAGGGCGACAGGTTCCAGAATATGGTAATCCGCGGCTTCCACACAGAACTCGAAGCCGTCTACGAGGAGTACAACATGTCGCTCACCAGCGACCTCCGCAAGGAGTATGCAGCCCTCGGCGCGCTGCTGTTCCCCACTCATCCCTACGGCACACAGACCACCATCGGTACGCAGGAACACCTCAAGAACCCTTCAATCACTAATATCAAGAACTACTTTGCCAAGTATTATGTGCCCAACAACATTGCTGTCTGCATGGCAGGCGACTTCGACCCCGACAAGGTTATCGCCACCATCGACCGCTATTTCGGTTCATGGAAGGGTTACGGCGAGGTGAAACAGCCTTACTATGCACCCGTGCGCAACCTCACAGCACCCAAGGACACCACCGTCATCGGGCAGGAAGCGGAGAACATTATGCTCGGATGGAAGTTCAAAGGAGCCGCCGGTCTCCAGAACGACACGCTGCAAGTGATAAGCTATTTGCTCAACAACGGCAAGGCAGGACTCTTCGACCTCGACCTCAAGCAAGCCATGCGCTGCCAGGAAGCGGAGGCTTTCACCGACAACATGCGCGATTACACACAGTTCATACTCTACGGAGCACCCCTCGAAGGACAGACTCTTGAAGAGGTGAAGAGCCTTCTCCTCGGCGAGATTGACAAACTCAAGCGCGGCGACTTCGACGAGAATCTGCTGCCATCGGTCATCAACAACCTCAAACTCGACTTCCTCCGCTCGCTCGACAGCAACGAAAGCCGCGCCAACACTTTCGTAAACACATTCATCTGCGGGCGCGACTGGAAGACGGAAGTGGAGAAGTTCGACCGCATAGCACGCATGACGAAGGAAGAAATCGTTGCCTTCGCAAACAAATATCTCACCGATACCTATGCCGCCGTCTACAAGAAGCACGGCGAAGACCTCTCGCAAAAGAAGATAGAGAAGCCTGCCATCACCGCCATACCGAGCAACCGCAACCTGCAGAGCGACTTCGTAAAGGCGATAAAGGAGGCTGAGGTGGAACCCATCCAACCGCGATTCCTCGACTACACGAAGGACTTCTCGCAGGCAACGACGAAGAAAAAACTGCCCGTCTACTATGTGCAGAACAAGCAGAACGAACTCTTCGAACTCTACTATCACTTTGATTTCGGAGAGGAAAGCAACATGTGGCTGCCCTTCGCAAGCAGTTATCTCGACTTCCTCGGCACCGACAAACTCTCTGCCGATGAGGTGAAACAACGCTTCTACGAACTCGCCTGCGACTTCACCACATCTGTCGGCATCGACAACATCAACATCACCCTCAGCGGATTGGGCGAGAACATGCCGCAGGCAATGGCTCTCATGGAGCAGGTGCTCAACAACGCCAAGGTGGATAAGGACGCTTATAATAAATATGTGGAAGCCCGCTTGAAAGCCCGCAAGGACGGAAAACTCAACCAAGGCTCCAACTTCAACGCGCTGATCAGCTACGGCATGTACGGCAAATACAACACACAGCGCAACGTGCCCGACAGTGCTGCACTCGCCGACAAGAACCCTCAGGAACTCGTCGACATGATTGCCGGGCTGAAAAACTATAAGCACAGCATCATCTACTACGGTCCGCTGGAACTAAAGCAACTCGTGGCTGCCATCGACAAGAACCACAAAGTGGCAAAGAATCTTCTCGATGCGCCCGAAAGCAAGCCTTACATGAAGCAACTTACGCCGAAGAACGAAATCCTGATTGCACCCTACGACGCCAAGAACATCTATATGATGCAGTTCAACAACGCCGGCAGACAGTGGGACGCAAAGCGCAATCCCGTCATCAACCTGTTCAACTCCTACTTCGGAGGCGGCATGGACGGAGTGGTGTTCCAGGAACTTCGCGAGAGCCGCGGACTCGCTTACAGTGCCGCTGCACGCTACAACAAACCCTCACGGAAGGGTGAAACGGAGAGCTCCTTCACTTACATCATCACCCAAAACGACAAGATGATGGACTGCATACGCGTGTTCAACGAAATCCTCGACACCATCCCGCAGTCGCAGAGTGCCTTCGAACTCGCCAAACAAGCCCTCTCCAAGCGCATCGCAGCAGAGAGAATCACCAAGGCAAGCATCGTGTTTGCTTATCTCAACGGCAAGAAACTCGGCATAGACTACGATGCACGGCGCGACACCTACAACGCCTTGCCGACGATGACCCTCGATGACATCGTCAAGTTTGAGAAAGAAACGATGGCTAACAAACCCTGGCGCTACCTCATCCTCGGCGATGAAAGCAACCTCGACATGAAGGCTTTGGAGAAGATTGCACCCGTGCGCCGCGTCTCAACGGAAGAGATTTTCGGTTATTGACGCACTCCAAAAGAAAGGTAAAAACGCACTTTGTCGACAGAAAAGCGCGTTTTTACTATAAAAAATGGGCGTTTGTTGAACAAATTTGCACGCTTCAACAGCATCCTATAACTTTGCAAACAGAAAGTTACAATATTAGACAAGAGAGTTATTTAAGTTTCAACAGATCCAATAAACAAAGATGATTAGATGCAGATTACGTTTCATAAACTGATTCAAATAGTGATAGGACACTATTAAAAAAGCAATTGTAAAAGATCATCGAAAAATCTCACAGCGGTGAAATAGAAAGTAAATGAATGAATTTTGTTGATGATTAATATTTTTTTTCGTGAGAAAAGAAAGGTTATCGGGGCATCGTCGGATGCCCTTTTTTTATGCCTTTACACGAACGAAAGGCTTTTTCGCGCTGCGGATTTTGCGCTTCAGCGTTTTTACACTAACTTTGTATGGGCGTAAAGCACAGAGCTTCGCCAAACAAACAACCCACAAAAAGATGAAGATAGGAATTATTGTTGCCATGGACAAGGAGTTTGCGCAACTCCTGACGCTCGTCGATGGCGCAAGAACGGAGACTCGCAACGGGCGCGATTTCACGCTCGGAAGGATAGGAAACAACGACATCGTGCTGCAGAAATGCGGTATGGGAAAGGTGAATGCTGCCGTGGGCGCGGTGGAGATGGTTGATGCCTACAAGCCCGAACTCATAATTTCAACTGGTTGTGCAGGCGGCGCCGATGTCTCGTTGAATGTTGCCGACGTGGTGGTAAGCACCGCGTGCCAATATCACGATGTCTATTGCGGCAGCGAGTGCGACTACGGTCAGGTGCAAGGCTTGCCCACAAGGTTCCTCACCGATGAGGCTTTTGTCAAGAAGGCGACATCGCTCCCTTGCCCGACGAAGGTGCGCGCAGGACTCATTGTCACCGGCGACTGGTTCGTGGACAGCCGCGACAAGATGCGAAGCATACTCGACAAGTGTCCCGACGCAATGGCGGTGGACATGGAAAGTGCCGCCATCGCCCACGCGTGCTGCCTCCGTGGCGTGCCGTTTGTGAGTTTCCGCATCATCAGCGACATCCCTTTGAAGGACAACAAAGCCCAGATGTACTTCGACTTCTGGGCTAGAATGGCGGAGGGTTCGTTTGAGGTGACAAAGGCGTTCCTCGCTGCTTTGTAGGCGAAGGGCGCATTATGCACGCGCTACAGTAATTGGCTTTATTTTATAGCCCACATATATAATAAGGTGAAAAAATAAAAATCAGAATGGAAAAGATACCGAGTTTTACAATCAATCACGAACGCCTGCTGCGCGGAATCTATGTGTCGCGCAAGGATTCTATCGGTGGCGACACCGTGACGACATTCGACATACGGATGAAAGAGCCCAACCGCGAGCCCGCTTTGCACCCCGGTGCGCTGCACACCATTGAGCATCTGGCTGCAACCTACCTTCGCAACGACCCCGAATGGAAGGACTCCATAGTCTATTGGGGACCCATGGGCTGCCTCACGGGCAACTATCTGCTCATGAAAGGCGACCTAAAGCCGGCTGATATCATTGAGTTGATGAAGCGGACATTCCGCTTCGTGGCTGAGTTTGAGGGCGAAGTGCCGGGTGCAGCAGCCAAGGATTGCGGCAATTACCTGCTCCACGACCTGCCCATGGCGCGGTGGGAGGCACGCAAATACCTCGAGGAAGTGCTCGAAAATATGACTCCTGCCAATATGGAATACCCCATCTAGAGCGTGAAACGATACCCGACGGTGAACTGAAACACCTGGTTCTTGGAGCCTTTGATATCCTCTATTTCGCTGGTTCGGGTCAGTCCGATGTTGTAACGCGCATCGATAATCACTTTCTCATATTCGTAAGACACGCCGACAGGAATGGAGATGTCCACCTTTTTACTGTTGGTGTCGAGGTTGTAGTCAATCTGTTTCTCATAAACCACGTCGCCGTCCTCGTTCACCGAATATGGTGTCTCGCTGTATTTCAGTTTTCCCGAGAGGTTGAAGCCCACCTGCACGCCTGCCTTTACGGCGAAGTTGTCGGTGAGATAGAAGTTTACCATAAGCGGGATGTTGATGTAATGGAGTTGTGTGGAAGCGTTGCTGAATCCCAGATAGTTATAGACTTCGCCTTCCACAGAAGTCTGCGTCTTGTCGTTGCCATAGCGGCATCCCTGTTGCGAATAGGCTGCCCCGAGACTCAACGACAATTGTTGCGACAGCTGATAGTCGAAGTCTACGCCGCACACCAAGCCTGCCTTGTAGCGCGACTTGAATTCCAGCGCATCGCTCATCGAACTGCTTGTGTAGATGGCATCGCCCGAAAGGTTTGCCAAAGTAACGCCGACACGGGGGATAATCGAGAACTTTCCGGCTTCACGCTGCGCCATTGCCAGCGATGAAACCATCATTAAAAACGAGAACAAGAAATACTTTTTCATTGTGCTTTTGCCTTTATTTCATTGTGTTTTTGCCTTTATTATAATAAACGTACGCTCCCTCCGATTATTGCATAAGCCACTGCAATAATCGGAGGGAGCGTTGTTGGCAAATCATCCCACTACGAGTGAGAACCTCAAACCCAATGCTGACGCTATCTGAAGGAACGTGGACATCTGCATATCGCAGTTTCCCCGCTCTATGGTTGAGATGTATTCGCGCTTCTTTCCAATCTTGTCGGCAAGCTGTTGTTGCGTGAGTTTCTGGCGTTTACGCTCCTCTTTCAGCAACTCCGCATAATACCACGCTTTCGCGCGAGCCTCGAATGCCTCGCGAGACGGTGTTCCAATAGCCCCGTATTTCTCTTTAAGCCTATCGTTTATCGTAGGCATCGCATCAAATTTCTCCTCACTTAACTTCTTCTTTATTCTTTCTCTTACCTTCGTTTCAAGCGAGCAATAGTAGTTCATAACCTCTTGTTGCAAATAATTTAACCAATCTTTTCGGCAATATCTGGCTGCAAATGTAATAAATAAATTACATTCCTACAAAATAAAACCAACAAAAAAAGTGCCTCAAAGCGTTTTGCTTTGAAGCACTTTACCTATTGTTTGTATCTCGTTTACAAGAAATTAGTCCTTGTTGGAACGCTTGCGCTCGAGGTGGTCGAGTATTATTTTGCGCATTCGCATACTCTTTGGGGTCACCTCCACGAACTCGTCTTCTTTGATATATTCAAGACATTCCTCGAGGCTCATCACCGTTTTGGGAATCACGCGGGCTTTCTCGTCGGAGCCGCTGGCACGCACATTGGTGAGTTGCTTGGCTTTTGTGACATTGATTACGAGGTCGTTGTCGTGCACATGTTCGCCAACCACCTGTCCGCCATACACTTCTTCGCCCGGGTCGATGAAGAATTTGCCGCGGTCCTGCAGCTTGTCTATGGAGTAGGCGAAGGCTGTTCCCGTCTCCATGGCTATCATTGAACCGTTCAAGCGGCGCGTTATCTCGCCCTTGTAAGGCTGGTATTCCTTGTAACGGTGGGCCATAATCGCCTCGCCCTGACTTGCTGTGAGCACGTTGGTACGCAGTCCGATGATGCCGCGCGAGGGGATGTCGAACTCTATGTCGACACGGTCGCCCATCGTTTGCATCGATGTCATCTCACCTTTTCGTCGTGTCACCATGTCAATCATCTTGCTTGCGAATTCCTCCGGCACATTGATGGTGAGTTCTTCTATCGGTTCGCACTTCACGCCGTCAATCTCTTTGTAAATCACTTGCGGCTGTCCCACCTGCAGTTCGTAACCCTCCCGGCGCATTGTCTCGATGAGGACGGAGAGGTGAAGCACTCCGCGTCCGCTCACAATCCATTTGTCTGTGGTGTCCTCGAAAGGACGGACGCGCAGCGCAAGGTTCTTCTCGAGTTCCTTTTCCAGGCGGTCGTTGATGTGGCGCGAGGTGACATACTTGCCCTCTTTGCCGAAGAACGGGGAGTCGTTGATGGTGAACAGCATGCTCATCGTGGGTTCGTCGATGGCTATTGGAGGCAGCGGCTCGGGGTTTTCAAAGTCGCAAATCGTGTCGCCTATCTCAAAACGCTCGAGTCCTACGATTGCGCAGATGTCGCCGGAGTGTACCTCCTGCACCTTCTTCTGGCCCATTCCTTCGAACACATGGATTTCCTTGATGCGCGTCTTTTCCATGTTTCCGCCGCGATGGGCTATCGTTATGTTCATGTTTTCGCTGAGGGTGCCGCGGTGAATGCGTCCCACGGCTATGCGACCCGTATAGCTTGAGTAATCGAGCGAGGTGATAAGCATCTGCGGAGTGCCTTCAAGCATCTTCGGAGCGGGTATCACTTCCACTATTTTGTCGAGCAGATAGTCGATGTTGTCGGTTGGATTTTTCCAGTCTTCTGCCATCCATCCGTTCTTGGCGGAGCCGTAGACGACGGGGAAATCGAGCTGGTCCTCAGTGGCATTGAGCGAGAACATAAGGTCGAACACCATCTCGTAGACCTCCTCGGGACGGCAGTTTGGCTTGTCCACCTTATTTACCACGACGATGGGTTTCAGTCCTATCTGCAGCGCTTTCTGCAAGACGAAGCGTGTCTGGGGCATTGGCCCCTCGAAAGCGTCGACGAGAAGGATGCACCCGTCAGCCATGTTCAGCACGCGTTCCACCTCTCCTCCGAAGTCGGAGTGTCCCGGAGTGTCTATGATATTGATTTTGGTGCCTTTCCAATTTATCGAAACATTCTTGGAAAGAATTGTTATTCCCCGTTCGCGCTCCAAATCATTGGAGTCCAAAACCTGTCCGCTGTTATCCTGACCGTCGCGGAAAAGCTTTCCCGCCAACATCATTTTGTCCACAAGTGTGGTCTTGCCATGGTCCACATGGGCAATGATTGCAATGTTCCTAATGTCTTGCATTTTGCTTAATCCTAAAAAATCTATGCAAAGTTACTACTTTTTATCCGAAAAATGCCTATCTTTACATAAGATAAGCTGCACTCGGCAATTTGAAAGAAAACGAAAAATGGAAAGAATGAAGGACAGCAAAGGGAAGTGTCTCGCGTGCGTACAGTATTATAATTCGCCTTGCGGGCAACTCGTCCTGGCATCGGTTGATGATGAATTGTGCCTCTGCGACTGGCAGGAAAAGCCGTGCGCGGAGCGCAACCGCCGCCGTTTGGCGCACCTGCTCAATGCCGAATTGCGTGAATCGCCCTCTGCCGTCATCCTCCAGACGAAGGCTCAACTCGATGAATATTTTGCAGGGAAGCGCACCGTTTTCGACATTCCTCTCCACCCGGTAGGCACCGCTTTTCAGCAAAGAGTGTGGCAGGCGTTGCTTGAAATACCCTTCGGCGCAACGCGTTCCTATAAGGACATCGCCCTAAGCCTTGGCAATGTCAAAGCCGTCAGAGCCGTGGCGGGAGCCATAGGAGCCAACGGCATCAGCATCATCATCCCTTGCCACCGTGTCATCGGCACCGACAACGCCCTCACAGGCTTTGCCGGTGGACTCGCCGCCAAGAGTTTTCTGCTCAACCTTGAGAATCGAAATCGCTGAGAGAGTTCAGAAAATCCCACTGTAACAAATAAGCAAAAGAGCATTACGTTTTGTAAGGTAACAGTAGTAGGCGCACATCGCCGAGGTGCGCCCTCAAGATACCTTCCTAAAATAAAAGTTGCGTTTTCACTCCACTTCGATTGTCATCGCGCGGTTGTCTACGGTTACTTTCTTCCACAGCTTGAAGAAATCGAGACCGAGGCGGCCGTAGTTGGAGGAGAGGGCATTGCTGGTTGAGAGGGCCGACACGGGGACATTGTGCAGTGTGAAGGGCTTGCCGGTGAGGCGCATTGTGAGCGATGGCAGGCGGAAAACGCTGTCGTAAGTCACGCCACCCACGCCTGTTGAACCTTCAATGTCCCATTTCCCTTCGCGGGCTACGACGTCGCCATGGTCGCGATAGAAGGCGTTGCCAAGGGTTGTGGTACTTGCTCCCGTGTCGAGGGTGACGGGGAAACGGTTGCCACAGAACTCAATCTCAGCGTAAGGCGTGCATCCAGCCGGTGTGAAGCAGATGTTGGGGCGAGTGTGTGTCGACGCGATTGTGTCGGAGAAGAGTGTTACGGTGCTGCTGTCGAAGTCGAGAGTGTAGCCCGAGAACTGCAAGAGCAGACTTTCGCCGAGAATGACGCTGTAAGCATCGGTGTTGTGGCGGACGCGCTCGTTGCCGCTGTTGAGGTCGAGAACGAGGAACGGAATGTTGCGAAGCGTGAGCGTTCCAATCTTCAGTTCCTTGGCGATGGCGATGTGTCCCTCACTGAGTCGGGTGCCCATCACGCTGACGGTGGCATCGGTTGGCGTGAGATGATACTTGTCGGCAAGGCTCGAAGCGATTACGTTGTAGGTGGCCCCGGTGTCGAAAGCCATTCGGCAGCGCCGCCCATTTAGCCGGCTGTCGATGTGCATGAGCACTTGTGCAGGTTCAGTCCCGATGCTGTCGATGGTGAAAGGGATGGCGTGGTGCAGGGCGTTGGTGTCGTCCCGTTGGTATAAATCGAAATTGCTGAGTACGCTGTAGAGCCGCTCTTGCTGTCGCAGTGAAGCCACTGTGGCCGAGTCAGCAGCCCCTTCGAGTTGGTCGGCAAGACTCTTCATGACGCTGTTTGCCTTGGCGTTGTTGCCGAGTCGGGAGTAGCTTTTGCTCAGAATCTGCAACATCGACACGACGTTGCCCATTCCAATCTCTTGCTGATGATTGTGCACGAGTGTGCTGATGGCCTCCACTGCCTCCGCCTGCCGGTTGAAAGCGCTGGCGAGCATAGCCTTGGAGAAACTGTGAATCATGGGCGACAAGCTTGCGCTGTCCTTTTCGTAGATGTCGTAAAGCGTGAACCATTGGCTGCCGTTGAGGCACGCTCCCGCTGCAGCGTCGGCTTCGACGCTGTCCTGAGCAAGGCAGGGTGGGGTGGCGAGGAGCAGCAATAGAGTGACGGCGGCAATGAGCTTTTTCATAAAAGCGGCATTTTTACTTCACCACAATGACGAGATATTTGCTCGCCGACCAGAACAGTTGCGGATTGTTTATGCGCAGAACGTACTGCTTATTGGCATCGCGCTGCAGCGTGTAACTGCTTGACGGGTGCATTGTTAGGATGCGAGCCGACTTCGAATAGAGCTTTATTTCCTTCTCCACGCGGATGTCTATCTTTGTGAAATAGTTTTTGTTGAAGTTGGCTTCAAGCACTTTGTCGCCGTCGATGATGCGTTGCTCCTTCAGTTCCTTCTTCGTTCCGAACACAAACCACGCCGTGTTGAGCTGCTGGTCCTGCTTGTTTATCGTCTCCGTCTTCTTCGACGACTCTGTCTGCAGGTCGCTGACGCTGGTGTTGAGCGTGCTTATCGTCTCGTCGAGGGCTGCTATATGGATGTCCTTGGCATCGAGTTCGGCGCGCAGTTGACGCAGCTGCTGGTCCTTTTCCTCCAGCTGTTCCACGAGGTTTTCTATCGTCTTGCGGAGTTCGCTGCCCTTGATGCTGCTCTCGCGGAGCTGCTGGCGCAGCTTAGCCAAGAGCACACGGTTCTGCTTCATTGTGTTGGAGATGAACTGGATGTTCTCCACCATCTGTTGTTTCTTGTCCGCCCCTTCGCCGTCTTTCACTATTGTCACGCGGTTCTCTGCTTCGTTTATCTCTCTGAGACCTTCTTGAATCTCATTGAAAGTCTCCATCATATCGTTGATTTCATTGTCCTTCTGCGATATGATTTTCTGCAGGGAGTCGGCCTGTTCTTGACTCGCCAAATCTGTTTTGTTGCCTTCCCCCTTGCATCCTGCGAGTGAGAAGAGTGCCAAACCGAGCACTAAAATAGACAGGTGTTTCATATTTCAATCTTTTTTACT
>CAYXGN010000024.1:0-2989 GCA_964464505.1 uncultured Prevotella sp. | reverse complement strand
GCCACCACTACCACAATCTCGCCCCGCGGCTCTGTCTGTGTGAAG
Source organism: uncultured Prevotella sp. (assembly GCA_964464505.1). Lineage (GTDB taxonomy): Bacteria > Bacteroidota > Bacteroidia > Bacteroidales > Bacteroidaceae > Prevotella. The sequence goes on along the minus strand of CAYXGN010000024.1, from coordinate 2,944 downwards.
TGGTCTATGAGGCTGGCGAGCGTTCCCCGCACGCTCTCTTCGTGCACTTTCGATATCTCGCGGCACACGCTTGCCTGGCGTTCTGGGCCGAAGGTGTCGGCAAACTGGGTGAGGGTCTTCACCAGACGGTAGGGTGACTCATAGAAAATCATCGTCCGTGGTTCCTCGCGCAGGCTGTTGAGCAGCGTCTGGCGGCCTTTCTTCTGTGGCAGGAAGCCCTCGAAGCAGAAGCGGTCGCATGGCAATCCCGATGCCACAATGGCAGGGATGCACGCCGTAGCCCCCGGAAGACACTGCACGGTGATGCCTGCCCGTGCCGCCTCTCTGGCGAGGAAGAAGCCCGGGTCGCTGATGCCCGGCGTGCCGGCGTCGCTTATCAGTGCCACGTTCTGTCCTGCCTTGAGTCGCTCCACGATGCCGTTGGTGGTGCCGTGCTCATTGAATTTATGGTGCGACATGAGTCTGTTCTGAATGTCGAAATGCTTCAGCAGGATGCCACTCGTGCGCGTGTCCTCGGCAAGCACTATGTCCGCCTCCTTCAGCGTGCGAATGGCGCGCAGCGTCATGTCCTCCATATTGCCCACGGGGGTGGGCACGATGTAAAGTGTCCCCATAATGTCGGCAAATGTAATGATTTCTTCTTTATCTTCAAAAAAAACGCGCCGTTTCTTCGTTTTTATTTAATCCTATTTGTAATTTTGTTTCAATTAAAAATTATTTTATGCCCGAACAGAAAATCACCCTTGACCGCTTTTTGCGCTGGCTTTACATAGGAGCCATAGTCCTTGCCGTCTTCTTCGTAGTGAAATGCCTCAGCCATGTGCTGCTGCCTTTCGTTGTGGCGTGGCTCTTTGCCTATCTGCTTTACCCCATGGTGAAGTTCTTCCAGTACAGGCTCCGCCTCCGCGTGCGCGCCCTTGCCATCATCGTTACAATGCTTGTGGTGCTCGCCGTCATAGGGCTTATGGTGTGGTTCATCTTCCCCCCGATGGTGGAACAGTTCAACAAACTCTACGAATACATCATGCACTGGCTGCATCACACCACCCACACCAACGACCTCACGGCTCTTGTGCGCCACTGGGTGGAGGACAACCAGGAGCAGGTGGAGCGGTTCTTCACCAGCAAGGACTTCAGCGACACCCTCAAAGCCACCATGCCCAAGCTCTTCTCTGTGATAGGTCAGACCGCCAGCGTGGTAATCAGCGTAGTCGCTTCGTGCATCACCTTATTATATATGTTCTTCATTCTCCTCGACTACGAGACGCTTACCACCAACTGGATACGCATCTTCCCCGTGAAAGCCCGTCCCTTCTGGCACGGACTGGCACAGGATGTGGAGCGCGAACTCAACAACTACATCCGAGGTCAGAGTCTTGTGGCTCTCTGCATGGGCATCATGTTCTGCATCGGCTTCAGCATTATGGACTTCCCCATGGCGATAGGTCTGGGCATCCTCATCGGCATCCTCGACCTCGTGCCTTACCTCCACACCTTTGCCCTCATCCCCACCGCCTTCCTCGCCATGCTCAAGGCGGCGGACACAGGACAAAACTTCTGGCTCGTGTTCGGCATGGCTGTGGCTCTGTTCGTCATCGTCCAGATTATCACCGACATGGTGGTGACACCCAAGATAATGGGCAAGGCGATGGGTCTCAACCCTGCCATCCTTCTCCTCTCCCTCTCCGTCTGGGGCGCACTGCTGGGCTTCATCGGTCTCATCATCGCCCTTCCGCTCACCACCCTCATCATCGCCTACTGGCAACGCTATGTCACCAAGGAAGCGAGCGAAGCCTCTCCCGCAGACAGCACTGAGACCACGGATAATATTTAAACTACGATTACCCTACTTATGATGCCTGCTTATTCCGCGCTGTCGCCGTCGGTGTCGTTCAGTTTGTCGATATCCACGAACGAAGTCTCATTGCGCAGAGACACGGAATCCAAGGCATACGAACGACTGCGGTTCGGACGGAAGCGCAGATGCACCTTCCGCACGTTGTCATCGGAAAAACCTTCCTCTGTCTCACTACCCGTGGTCTCAGGACTCAGATAGAAAGTGCCGAGGTCGCCGAGACGCACGCGCTTGGAGTCCTTTACCAGTTCCACGAGGCAGTCGCAAGCCGACATCAACACTCCGAGGATTGTCGCGCGGTCGAAGGGCGAGCCGTGTTCGCTGATGTGTCTTGCAAATTCCTCCGTAGAGATGGTCTCCGTGTAGACGAAACGCCCGTACCACTTGCCGTATGAAGCAGAATTCTTGTTTGTGTTCTGATACTTTTTAGTGACCAATTTAGCCATAATTTTTTATTTTTATTTTTAAGATTACTAATGTAAATCAATCTCACGCTGCCTACCGCAGCTTCTCTTATCTTATGCAAAGATAATGCAAGAGCGAGCGCAATGAAGCTTGCTTTAATTGCCTAGCCGCAGCTTATCTTATGCAAAGATAATGCAAATCTGGAACAAAATCACTCGTGTTGCGAAAAAGAAAAAGCAGTCACAAAATTTACCCTTCGCATTTTGTTGTTTTTTTAAGTTAAATGCTTTCAAAAAGATATGTGCCAGTTATCTTATAGATAAGTGCCAGATATCCAACAGATAAGTGCCAGATATCTCATAGAAAAGTGCCAGATATCTCAACGAAAAATGGCACCTTTCTAACGAATTGAAATACAATCACATACAGAAACCTTACTTTTCCTTAATTTTTACCTAATAAATGTAAAATAAGAATCCATTGTGTTAATATCTGTTTCGTTTATCGCTCTATTTGTCGTTTTGGGGGCTTCAAAGACCCCTCTCCCCGAAAATGCCCGAAAAAGTGTCACAAGATTGACCGAAAAAGCAGCAAAATGTCACCGCATTGATTATCAATAGCGTACGCGCCCACGGATACCACTCAAAGGGTGCGCCTCGGAGATGCGCACCTACTACGATTACC
>CAYXGN010000023.1:14242-15796 GCA_964464505.1 uncultured Prevotella sp. | reverse complement strand
TGCCCTTGCAGGAAGGATGGGACAATGCCGGCCTGCAAGTAGGACTGACAGAGGCGGAAGTATCAGGGGCATTATTGTGTCTGGACGTTACCGAGGCAGTGGTGAACGAAGCCCTGCGCCTCGGCTGCAACCTCATCGTGTCGCACCACCCCCTCATCTTCCACAAACTGGCGCACATCACCGCCGACGATTATGTGCAGCGCGTTGTGATGAAAGCCATTAAGCACGACATCGTCATTGCGTCGATGCACACCAATATGGACAACGCCCACGGCGGAGTGAACTTCAAGATGGCTGAGAAACTCGGCTTGACGAATGTGCAATTCATGCAACCGAGGACGGTGGACGGTGTGGAGTGCGGTTCGGGAGTGACGGGTGAATGGGCAGAACCCATTGCCGCCGACGACTTCATCGTGAAGGTGAAGAAGACCTTCGGAGTGGAGTGCGTGCAGTGCAACCAACTGTTAAGGCGCGGGATACGGCGCGTTGCCCTCTGCGGCGGAGCCGGAGCGTTCCTCCTCGACGATGCCGTGGCAGCCGGAGCCGATGCCTTCATCACTGGCGAGATGCACTATCACGAGTTCTTCGGGCGCGAACAGCAAATACAGATAGCCGTGATAGGCCACTATCAGAGCGAACAATACACCAACGAAATATTCAAAACAATAATCGAGGAGAAGTGCAAAGGAGTGAAATGCTATCTCTCCCAGACCTGCACCAATCCTATAATCTACTTTTAATTATGGCAAAGAAAGACCCAACAGACTTATCAGTGGAAGAGAAGCTCAAAGCCCTCTACCAGCTGCAGACCACATTGTCAGCCATCGACGCAAAGCGCGCGCTGCGCGGCGAACTCCCTCTCGAAGTGCAAGACCTTGAAGACGAGATTGCAGGACTGAAGACCCGTGTCGAGAAAATACAGGCAGAGATTGACGACTTCAACTATGCCATCGGCACAAAGAAGAACGAAATAGCCGATGCGCAGACCAGCGTGGCACGCTACAAGAAGCAACTCGACGACGTGAGAAACAACCGCGAGTATGACACTCTCACCAAGGAGATAGAATATCAAAGTCTGGAAATAGAACTCTGCAACAAGAAGATAAAAGAGGCAGAAGCCCGCGTGGCAGAGAGAACTCAGGACAAGGAGCACAACGAGCAAATCATTGCCGACCGCCAGGAGGCTCTCGAAGAGAAGAAGAACGAGCTTGACGAAATAATGCAGGAGACACGCGACGAAGAGGAAAAGCTCAAGGCCAAGTCGAAAGAACTCGAAGCCAAGATTGAGCCGCGCCTCCTTTCGAGTTTCAAGCGTATCCGCAAGAACGCCCGCAACGGTCTCGGCATCGTCTATGTGCAGCGCGATGCGTGCGGCGGTTGCTTCAACAAGATTCCGCCACAGCGCCAACTCGACATCAAGATGCACAAGAAAATCATCGTCTGCGAATACTGCGGCCGCATCATGATTGACCCCGAACTCGCCGGAGTGCAGACAAAAGTGGAGACCGCCGTAGAGGAGAAACCGAAGCGTAAGCGCGCCACACGCAAGACGAC
>CAYXGN010000023.1:0-14142 GCA_964464505.1 uncultured Prevotella sp. | reverse complement strand
CAAAGACGACAACAAAGAAAACGACAAAGAAAGAAAAGAAGGAAGAGGAATAATCTCTTCCCCAGAATACAAAAACAAAGGGAGCGGCTCGAGTCACTCCCTTTGTTTTTGTACTCTGGCAAACGCGCGATTGTGGCAGATTTAGTTTATGCCACGGTGCTTATAGATAGTCTCCTTCGCCTCGTTAATCTCTTGAAATTTGCGCTCGGCAGCCTTGCGGACATCCTCGCCAAGCGTTGCCACGCGGTCGGGATGATGCTTAAGGGCCATCTGCCGGTATGCCGCCTTCACCTCGGCATCGGTGGCTTGCTCGCTGATGCCCAGCACTTTGTAGGCTGCCTCGAGGTTGCTCACGCCGCCACCAAGGTTAAGCATCGAGTCGAGGTCGGCTGCGGACAGACCCAGAGCCGCCGTGACGAAGCGCAAGGCTTCCACCTCCTGCGGGGCGATGATGCCGTCAGCCTTGGCTATCATGACGAGGAAGTCGAGCAGTTGGAGTCGCTGTTCAGCAGGCATATTGACACGGATGTCGCCGCAAGCGTTCTGGATGGCGTTGCGGAAAGCACCCTCCCCCATGCGCTTCTGCTGCTCAAAGAGTCGCAGAAGAATCTGCTCGCCCTGACTTACGGCACGCTCTCCGAAGTTCAGACGAAGGAAATTGCGCACGAACTCCATCTCGGAATGCATCACTTTTCCGTCGGCACGGATGATATAGGAAGCCAGAACGAGGAGCGAGAACAAAAAAGAGTTGCGCTCGCCCTGCCGGTGTTCACTCTCCGTGGTGCCGTAACCGGTGCGGTAGTCGCCGCCGGAATAATCGTAGACATCGCCGTCCCTCTCCGCACTCTTGTCGAAAAGCCATCCCAAAGCCATTCCAACCAGGATGCCAAGAGGGCCTGTGCCCGACATAAAACCAAGAAAACCGCCTATCCATTTACCTGCTCCCATAATGCAATGTTGTTTTGTTCGTAATGTTGTTGTTCGTTTATCAAAACGGCAAAAAGTTTGCCGTAGCGGTTGCGAAGTTACAAAATAATTCACGAAACTTGCAGAATAAGAATAAAATTCATAACTTCGCAGAGTGCAAATGTGCCTCTTTCGCTCTGCAAAACATAAGGTGGGTTCTAAAAATTCTCACCGTAAAGAATAAATAAAAAATGAAAGATTACGTTTTGTCACCCTGCGGTCTCTTTTCGGTTCAATCCGTTTGTTCGTTCAGTCGTATAGCCCGCTATACTCCTTCACTCTCAAACAAATTGTAACTCGAAAGATAGTGCAAGCGAGAGCAATGAAAACTTGTTTTCTTATTGCCGAGTGCAGCCTATCTTATGTAAAATAGTTCCGCAATCTGACAAAGCCAATTTTTAGAACCCACCATAAGCGAGCATGTGGAAAACAACATAATATATGGAAATAAAAATTGACAACCTTCAAAAGGTGTTCGGTGAGAAAACGGCTGTCGACATCAGCAGTTTCGACATCGGCAATGGCGAGATAATAGGACTTGTGGGTAACAACGGAGCCGGAAAGACGACTCTTTTCCGACTCATGCTCGACCTTCTGAAAGCCGACAACGGCAGCATCACGTTCACCACCGAGTGTGCCGAGGGCAGCGAACAGACCCCGACCTCCATCAATCCCGCACAGAGCGAGGAATGGAAGAAGTACACCGGGGCTTACATCGACACCAGTTTCCTCATCGATTTCCTCACGCCGGAGGAGTATTTTGAATTCATAGGCCAGATATCGGGCATGACAAAGGAGGAGGGAACGGCCCGACTCGAGAGTTTCGAACAGTTTATGGGCGGAGAGATTTTGGGGCAGAAGAAATACATCCGCAACTTCTCCGCAGGCAACAAACAGAAGATTGGCATCATTGCGGCACTGTTCAACCGTCCCCAACTCGTCATCCTCGACGAGCCATTCAACTTCCTTGACCCCAGCAGTCAGAACGTCTTGAAGAAGGTTCTCGCCGACTATAACCGCGAGACCCACGCCACCATCATCATCTCAAGCCACAATTTGCAGCACACTGTTGAGGTGTCGTCGCGCATAGCATTGCTCGAACACGGCAAGATAATCAGCGACCTCGACAACACCAATCAGTGCGCCGAGGCACAACTCGAAGAATATTTCAAGGTGTAAGCATCGCCTTGGGGCAAGGGTCAATCGTGGTTTCCTCCCCGAAGTGCGTGCGACGAGCGGTAAAGGCGCACTGCATAGCCGCCGAGAAGATAAAGGCATGTGAACATGACATAAAGCAATACCACCTGCACCTTATTGATTCTGATGCCGTCGATGCTTGCGCCGGGCAACTGGGAGAACCATGTCAGCACGCCGTTCATAAACCCGACGACAAGGTTTATAGCCTTCAACAGCCACAACTGAAGCCACGGCAAGGGTGCCGACAAGAACACAAGCATCGACGCATTGAGCACAACCGTAGCCAAAGGCACCGCAATGATGTTGGCAAAAAGGAAATAGGAGGAGAAGCGTCCGAAGTAGTAGAGCAGCAGAGGGAGCACCGCCAACTGCGCCGAGAACGACACTATGCTCAGTCCCCACGCCCATTTCACGATGCGGTGGCTCATCAGCCATTCGCCATTGATGATGTTATAAAAAGGCCGGTAAAGCACCATGATACCGGCAACAGCCATGAACGACAACTCAAAACCAACATCCCAAAGACTCAACGGACTCGCCAAGAGTATGACAAAAGCCGCAAACGCCCACGCATTGAGCGACAGTCGCGGCCGGCGCAACATGGAAGCGACGGCATAGAAAGTGAACATCGTGGCGGAACGCACAATGCTTGGCATCATCCCTACAAGGACAACGTAAGTCCACAAAACCATTATCACCACCAACTGACCCAACCACCGCCACCGGCGGCGCACAAGGACGAAGGACAGGAAAGCATAGATGATGCCCAAATGAAGTCCTGACAGCGCAAGCAGATGCGATGCTCCCGACACGGAGTAAGCCTCTTTCGTGGCGGCAGAGAGTTGCGACTTATCGCCCAATGTCATCGCCGTGACCACCGCAAACTCCTGGTCGGAGAGTCCGCCTTGCAGACATTTCGCTACAATCAACTCGCGGAAGCGCCGCGCCTGGAGTCGGACTCTGTTGAGAAAGGAGAGTGATGAGGGGTTGACGGTGGTGCGTTCCCACGCCGTATAATATAAAAAGGTGGTGCAACTGATGCCTTGCACCTTCAGCCAACGGGCGTAATCGAAATGCGAAGAGTTGGTTTTCCTGCTTTCAGGAACTTCGAATGTCGACGCAGCCCACACTCCGTCGCCCACACGAAGAGCCGAGGCGCTGCTGTCGCGCGGCGTACTGAGAAACGAGGCGCGCACCCTATGACCCGCAAGTCTGCCAGTGGTGACGAGGAGTTCGCACCGCACTGTCTTGCCACGCCGCACAGGTTGTGTCATCACCACAGCCTCATAGTCCTCCACCTCGCCGCTGAGCGGGGGCGAAAGACTCTGTCTCTCCATCGTCACGAAGGTGCATCCCAACAGAAAAACAGTGAGGAAGAGCATGCAACTCTGCGCCACGGCGTGCCTACCAAAGAACAACGACACCACCAGCAACGCTACGGCGGCCCCCAACCAATGCTGGGCTGCCACCACGCCATAGAGCGCATCGCCCACGACGATGCCCAAAGCGAGCATCACCACGAGCCGAAGGACAGGGTAAAGTTGAATGCGCCCGTTGGCAATCATTCGTAATCGTCGATTACACCATTCATGAAATCCATCATCGGCTTGCCTTCTTTCATCACCTTTGCCATCTCGTCAAGCCAACCGTCACGCGCGAAGAAGTCGTCTGGCACGCCCCGCCAGCAGCAGTAGTCCTTCATCCTGAGATACTGAACGAACTCATAGTCGCGCGGGAAACCACTCGGACACGTCTTCAAATGGTCCAGTCCGAAACCCTTTTCGTCGCCCCAACGAGCCTCGCCGGGTTTTCCGAACAGTGCGACAAAACTCTTTTTCTCCACAAGCTTGCGCCAATCATCGATGTTTCCCATTATCTCGTTGCGGCAAGCAGTAAGGATATTCGTCGGCAACCAATAGGAGCCGACAGCCAACAGGCAGTTGCCCGGCTCCACATGGATGTAATAACCGCCGCGAAGCGACTTCTTTCCGTGGGCGTTGATGAACGCTCCGAAGTGGCGTTTGTAAGGGGCTTTGTCGGGCGAGAAGCGGGTGTCGCGGTTGAAGCGATATATGCTTTCCTTCACATCGACATTAGCCACGCTCGCATCGAACTGTGCAATGCGGAAGATGGCACGCCGGATTTCATCCTCAAAATCCTTCCGGGCCTCTAAAAACTCGGCTTTGTGTTCGGTGAACCATTCGCGGTTGTTGTTGGCAGCAATGCCTTTTAAAAATCTGAATATAAGGTCAGTGTTCATCGTTTTCGTCTTTTATGTAGTTTGACAATAGGTTTATGCGAGTTTGGAATTAGCCAAATCCTTGGGACAGACGGCATTGAAAGCACACTCATCGCAATGCGGCGAGCGACTCATGCAGACGTATCTGCCATGCAGAAGGAGCCAATGGTGGGCATCGGCAAGAAGATTTTGTGGAATGTTCTTAACGAGGATGCGCTCCACCTTGAGCGGCGTGTTCGCCGAAGCAGGTACGAGTCCGAGTCGGTGGCTAACCCGATAGACGTGCGTGTCGACAGGCATCGCAGCGCCACCGAACGCCACTGCCTGCATCACATTGGCTGTCTTGCGCCCCACTCCGGGCAGTTTGATGAGTTCATCGAAGGTCTGCGGCACCTCGCCGCCATACTTTTCCATCACCATTCGGGCGAGTTGCACGAGGTGGCGAGCCTTGGCGTTGGGGTAAGACACGCTTTTCACACACTCATACACCTCCACCTCGTCGGCGGCAGCCATGGCTTTGGCATCAGGAAAGAGGGAGAACAGCCCCGGAGTAACTTGGTTTACGCGTTTGTCGGTGCATTGCGCGCTGAGCACAACAGCCACAAGGAGTTGGAAGACAGAGGCAAACTCGAGTTCGGTGGAGACCTTCGGCGTGTGCTCTTGAAAATAGTTGAGCACATATTTGTAGCGTTCTTGCCGTTTCATTACATCATTATATTTTGCACAAAAATACAAAATCATTCGCAATTGGCGTGACTTTGCGCTGACATTTTTGCTCTGCTGAGCAATCGGGAAATACGACAACGGGCGGCGAACCACACATTATGGTTCGCCGCCCGTAGGTTTATTGGAGCGCAGACAGCCATTGTGCCTGCACCGAAATCATCGTCTTGTTATTTCTTCTTCTTTGTTTCGGCAGCCTTTTCAGTCTTGGGAGCCTCCTTGTAAGCCTTGTTCAAGCCAGCCACCACCTCGTTGGTGATGTCGTAAGCCTTGTCAGCGTAGAGGATATTGTCGCCAGCCTTGCTGAGAATGAGGCCAAACTTCTTGTCCTTGTTGTATTTGGCAAGGAAGTGCTGGATGCTGTCGCGCAGTGCGTTGTTATACTTCTCAGTCTCTGTCTGGAACTCACTGCTCAGACGTTGGTTGAGTTGTTGCAAGTCGTTGTTCTGCTTTTGCAGGGACAACTGTATGCGCTCTGCCTCTTCACGGGTGTAAGCATTCTGCTGCAACTTCTGTTGGAAGTTGGATGCTGCAGCCTCCAGTTGCTGTTGTTTGGATGCGAGTGTGTTCTGAATGTTCTGTCCCTTCTTTTGCAGAATGAGCGAGAAGTCCTTGCAGAACTTGTACTGTGACATGATACTGTCCACCTCCACGAAGGCTATTTTTGCGGACGATGCAGCGGGTTGCGCCGTTGCCGGCTTGTTGTCGTCGGCTTGTTGCTTTGATTTGTCACACGAAGTAACGCCCATAACAACCATTGAGGCGAGGGCGAAAGTTGCGAAAAAGTTTTTCTTTGTCATCTTATTTATCTGTTTTTTTGATTATTCAATATGCCTTATTCTTCTCGCGCGCCTCACGGTCTTGGTCCAACACACAATGGATGCCCTTCTTGCGGAGACCCGGATTGTCGTGGATGTGCTGCGAAGAAAATGTCCCATTGCGGCGCAGGAGCACCTTCACAGAGAGCAGAACCATCGCTATTGCAACAATGACCAGCGTGAGAAGCAATGTCTTTATCATATATGTCGTCGTTCATTAACGCCTGTCTGCCGTAATAACAAAAACAAGCCTTCTTTTCTTTGTGGTGTCTTCTATTTGCATTATCTTTGCAAACGTGTGGGTTTAACAACGCCACATAGACAGCCTGCGCAAAGGTAATGCAATTTAAGCGCATGACAAAATTATTTGATTGTTTTTGCGAAATAAGTCGGTCAAAATAGAGATTATTAATAAACTAACATAAAGAAACAAAGTAAAAATGAGCAATTGTGAACTTAAACCTGCTCGCGTTTTTGAGCAGTTTGCCAAGATTAACAAGATTCCCCGCCCATCGAAGCACGAGGAAAAGATGATTGAATATCTCAAGGAGTTTGGTAAATCGCACGGACTCGAGACCGAAGTGGACGAGACCGGCAACGTAATCATCCGCAAACCGGCAACAAAAGGCCATGAGAATGTGCCGACAGTGATTCTCCAGAGTCACATGGACATGGTGTGCGACAAACTCGTCGGTGTGGAGATAGACTTCCAGAAAGACCCCATCCAGACCTATATCGACGGCGAATGGCTCACTGCCAAGGGTACGACATTGGGTGCTGACGACGGCATCGGATGCGCCATAGAACTCGCAATCCTCGACAGCGACGACGTGGAACACGGTCCGCTGGAGTGTGTCTTCACCCGCGATGAGGAGACAAGTCTGTCGGGTGCTATGGGTATGAAGTCGGGATTTATGAAGGGCGACATGCTCATCAACCTCGATTCCGAGGACGAAGGCCAGATATTCATCTCTTGTGCGGGCGGCAAGACCACCTCAGCCAAGTTCTCCTTCACACGCGAAGCCGCGCCCGAAGGATTTTTCTTCATGCAGGCTTCACTAAAAGGACTGAAGGGAGGACACTCCGGCGATGACATCAACAAGAAACGCGCCAACGCCATCAAAATACTCGCGCGGTTCCTTTATAAAGAGCAGTCGAAGATGGACTTGCGTCTGGCGCAGTTCAATTCAGGTAAACTCCACAACGCTATCCCACGCGACGGCATCATCGTCTTCGCTGTTCCGGCAAGCGAGAAAGAGACAGTGCGTGCCGACTGGAACGTGTTTACCGCCAATGTGGAGGAAGAGTTTCATGTCAGCGACCCAGTGATGGACTTCAACATGGGTAGTGCCGAGGCACAGACAGTGCTGCCGAAGGACTGCTCCACACGCATCATCCGCGCCCTGCAAGGCGTTGACAACGGCGTGTATGCAATGTGTCAGGAAGAGGAACTGGCTTGGCTGGTGGAGACATCGAACAACGTGGCATGCGTGAAGACATCGGAGGGCGAGGTGGAAGTGCTCGCTTCGCAGCGCAGCAATGTGATGAGTAACCTCGAAAACGAGACCAACACCGTGAAGGCAGTGTTCGAACTCGCCGGCGCAGAAGTGTCGACGAGCGACGGATACCCTGCTTGGAAGATGAACCCCGACAGTAAATTGACGAAGATAACGGTGGAAAGCTACCGCAAACTCTTTGGCAAAGACCCGATTGTATTAGGCATTCACGCCGGCCTTGAGTGCGGACTTTTCTCCGAGCGTTACCCGAATCTCGATATGGTTTCGTTCGGCCCGACTCTCCGCGATGTGCATACGCCCGACGAACGCCTGCATATCCCGACCGTACAGATGGTGTGGGACCACTTGCTCGACATTCTTAAGAACGTGAAGTAAGTAATTCCGATAGCATAAAAAATTCGCCCTGAAAGAGCAAAAGCATTGAAGTTATGATGCTTTTGCCCTTTCAGGGCGTTGTTTTGCAAGTGCTCTTTATCCTGGGCGTCGCCCTGGGCTGTGGGCAGTTTGCGCTTTCAGCGCGCAACGGTAGAGTGTTTTGGTACACACTCTCTTACCGTTTTAATCCTTCTTCCCTATTGACTTAATCCATTTCAACGGATTTTTGAGGATTTTCTTCAATGTGCTTTGTTCGCCAGTGGCAGCGGGCCAGGCTGCCGTCTTGCGCGGATTGGCAGCAGAAGGACGGTTGCCAGACTGCTGCGGACGGCGATGTTGCTGCTGGCGGTGCTGCTTTCCTCTGCCGTTGCCCTGCTTTTGCTGACGGTTCTCTGTGCGCTTTGCGCCCTCATTCTTTGCTGCTCCCTCTGCGACTATGGCCTCAGCGTTGGGCTGTTGCGGTTTGCGCGGACGGCTGCGATGCTGCTTTTGCGGTTTTTCCGAAGCATTCTTCGGGGCGGAAGGAGCGTTCTTGGGTGCAGAAGAAGGAGCATTTTTCGGAGCAGAAGGATTCTCCTTTGCATCCTTTCTGTCATTCTTCGGTTTACCCCCACGACGCTGTTGGCGCGGGTTTCTGCCTTCGTTGCCACCACGACGGGAACCGTTGCGACCGCCACGATGCCTTGATGATGCACCGTTGTAATCGGGTCCGTCGCCAAGGCCTTCGGGAAGAGCATTCTTCTCCACCTCGCGGCCGAGGAACTTTTCTATCTGCTTGAACTGCGAGATTTCGTCTTCGCACACGAAGGTTACTGCCACTCCGTCGCGGTCGGCACGCGCCGTGCGACCTATACGGTGCACATAGTCCTCTGGGTCGTGCGGCACATCGAAGTTAATCACCATTGCCACGTCGTCGATGTCGATGCCTCGGGCAACGATATCGGTTGCGACGAGAACGTCAATCTGCCCGCTCTTGAACTTATAGAGCATCTCGTCGCGCTCAGCCTGCTCCAAATCGGAGTGCATCTCGCCCGAGTTTATCTTCATCTGGAGCAGTGTCCTGTTGATGGCTTTCACCTTTTGCTTCTTGCCGGAGAAGATAATCACGCGGTTGAGGTCGCCGCGCTTGAAGATGTCCTTGATTATTCCAATCTTCTGAGTCTCGTAGCACACGAAGGCACTCTGCTTTATCTTGTCAGCAGGGCGACTCACTGCAATCTTCACTTCAACCGGGTTTTTAAGCAGAGTCTTTGCCAGTTCCTCTATTTTCTGGGGCATTGTGGCGGAGAACATGATGGTCTGGCAGGTGTCGGGGAGTTTGCTTGCAATCATCTTTATGTCCTCCGAGAAACCCATATCGAGCATGCGGTCAGCCTCATCGAGCACGAAGAACGACACTTTACTAAGGTCGGCGGAGCCAAGAGAGATGTGGCTTATGAGTCGGCCGGGCGTTGCTATCACCACATCGGCACCCAATTCGAAGCTCTTCAACTCCTGGTCGTAACGGTTTCCGTCGTTGCCGCCATAGACAGCAACGCTACTTACACCGTCGAGATAGTAGCCGAAGCCCTGCATTGCCTGGTCAATCTGTTGCGCAAGTTCGCGCGTCGGGCTCATGATGACGCAGTTTATGGCATCGTGGGGATAGCCTCCGTCATCGAGTTTACTAAGTATCGGCAGCAGATAGGCGGCAGTCTTGCCCGTGCCTGTCTGTGCTACGCCGAGCAAATCGCGCCCTTCAAGGATTGGGGCGATGCAGCGTTCCTGGATTGGGGTACACTCATCGAAGTGCATATCATACAATGCGTCGAGCACATGGTCGTTGAGTTGTGTTTCGTCAAAATACATTTTGCGTAATCTTTAATTTTTAATTTTACATTAATTCGGCGCCTTCCTGTAGCAGAAGTAAGCCACAATGGCAAAGATAAAGTTGGGAATCCATGCGGCGAGCATAGGTGGCGTGTTGGCATTTATGGCGAAAGTCGCCGACACTGTCTGCAACATGATGTAGCCAAAACTAAGTGCCAAGCCGATGCCGAGATACATTCCCATTCCCCCTTTGCGCTTGCGTGAGGACAGCGAGAGTCCTATTGTCGTCAAGATGAATGATGCGAACGACGACGCAATGCGTTTGTGATACTCCACCTGATACTGCACCACGTTGCCATTGCCGCGGTCTATCTGTTTGGAGATGTAGGTTTTGAGTTCCGGACTCGTAAACGTTTCCTGCTGTCCTTTGGAATAAACGAGGTCGGTGGGTTCCATCTGTATGAGCGTGTCGCGCTGTATTCCGCTGGTGATATGCTCCCGGAGGCCCCGCAGTTCGCGCACCTTCCAGTTGCGGATGGTCCAATGATACTTCGAGTCGGAGATGGTGTCATACTGCGCTTCGTTTGCCGTGAGGTGGCTTACAAGTTTCTTGTTCTCGAATTTGTCGAGCGAAAAGCCGTAGCCCCGCTTCACGTTGTTGTCGTAATGCTGTATGTAGGCAATGGTACCACGGTCCACTTGCAGCATCACATTGTCTGCCGATGTGTTCTTCTTCTTGTTCTTGTACATCGACTCGAAGTTCTGCCTTACCACCGTTCCGTGGGGGATGACGTAGGCGGAGAGGTAGAACGACAGGGCGGAGATGAGCACGCACGAGAACATGTAGGGTCGCATGAGTCGCTTGAACGACACTCCTGCCGCGAGCATGGAGATGATTTCGGAGTTGGCGGCGAGCTTCGTGGTGAAGAAGATGACGGCGATGAAGACGAACAGCGGACTGAAAAGGTTGGCGAAGTAAGGCACGAAGTTGGCGTAATAGTCGAAGACTATGGCTTTCAGGGGGGCATGGTATTGCGCGAACTTCGCCAAGTTCTCGTTCACATCGAAGACAATGGAGATGGAGATGATAAGAATAATGGAATAGATGTAGGTTCCAATAAACTTCTTGATGATGTAGCGGTCAAGTCGCTTTATGTAGCGGTTGGGGTTGAGAGGACGCAGGAATCGGAACAACCGTTTCATCCATTGCATGGCGACAATGAGCCACACGGCATGCCGTTTCGTCCAGCGTGCAATGCGAAGAAGTTTATGAAATCGTCTTATCCTTGATATCTTCATTTCCATTATTGATAATGTGGCGCGGCGAGGCAGCAAAAAGAGCCTTTCTCAAACGCGTTGCCCGAGGCGCGAGATGACGCTTGCCTTCCACTGAACGAAGTCGCCTTGCTCAATGTGCCGGCGTGCATCGCCGACGAGACGGAGGTAGAACGCGAGGTTATGGATGCTCGCTATCTGCATGGCAAGGAGTTCCTGCGCCTTGAACAAGTGGTGGAGATAAGCCTTGGAGTGCAGGCGGTCGATGTCGCAACCGTCGGGGTCGATGGGCGAGAAGTCGTTTTCCCACTTCTTGTTGCGCATGTTCATGGTGCCGTCGTAGGTGAACAGCATCGCGTTGCGGCCGTTGCGGGTGGGCATGACACAGTCGAACATGTCGACACCGCGCTCTATTGCCTCGAGGATGTTCTGCGGCGTGCCCACGCCCATGAGGTAACGGGGTTTGTCTTTAGGCAGGATAGCGTTCACCACCTCAATCATTTCATACATCACCTCAGTGGGTTCTCCCACCGCCAGTCCTCCTATGGCGTTGCCGTCGGCACCCTTGTCGGCGACGTACTTGGCTGCTTCGGTACGCAAGTCCTTGTATTTGCAACCCTGAACGATGGGAAACAGACTCTGACTGTGCCCATACAGCGGCTCAGTTTCATCGAATCGCTTGATGCAACGGTCGAGCCAGCGTTGCGTCAGAGCCAGACTCTTCTTTGCATAGGCGTAGTCGCTCTCTCCGGGAGGGCATTCATCGAAAGCCATCATGATGTCGGCGCCTATTATCCGTTGCGTGTCCATCACGTTCTCTGGCGTGAAGATGTGCTTGCTGCCGTCGATATGCGACCTGAACTCGCACCCTTCCTCGCGCAGTTTGCGTATGCCTGTGAGCGAGAACACCTGAAAACCGCCGGAGTCGGTGAGTATCGGGCGGTCCCAAGTGTTGAACTTATGGAGACCGCCAGCCTTCCGCAGCGTGTCGAGTCCGGGTCGGAGGTAGAGGTGATAAGTGTTGCCGAGGATGATTTGCGCCTTCACCTGCTCGCGGAGTTCGGCGAAATGCACTCCCTTCACAGCCCCTGCCGTACCCACAGGCATGAAGATGGGCGTCTGAATCTGCCCATGGTCGGTGGTGATGATGCCCGTGCGCGCGTCGGAGGCGTTGTCGGTGTGTTGCAGTTCGAATTTCATTGCAATTGCTTATTTGCCGGCTTCGTTCTTCTTTTCGGTGTCGTCCTCGACGGTGAGGTCAATGGGATTGTCGACAATCTCGTCGGTGAGGGCGAAGTCCCACACGTCCTGCACGTTCTCCACATAGTGGAACTCCACTCCCTTGCGATAGATTTCGGGAATCTCGTCGATGTCCTTCTTGTTGTCGCGGCACATCACTATGTCGGTGATTCCGGCGCGTTTGGCAGCCAGAATCTTCTCCTTGATGCCTCCCACAGGCAGCACCTTGCCGCGAAGGGTTATCTCTCCGGTCATGGCAGTGTTCTTGCGCACCTTACGCTGCGTCAATGCGGAGGCGATGGAGGTGGCGATGGTGATGCCTGCCGAAGGCCCGTCCTTGGGCGTAGCACCCTCCGGCACATGGATATGGATGTTCCATTGGTCGAAGACACGATAGTCCACTCCGAGGCGGTCGATGTGGGCTTTGACATACTCCAAGGCTATTACAGCCGACTCTTTCATCACATCGCCGAGGTTACCCGTCAGTGTCAGTTTGCCGGCTTTGCCTTTGCTGAGCGACGTCTCAATGAAGAGAATCTCGCCACCGACGCTTGTCCACGCCAGACCCGTCACCACTCCGGCGTAGGCGTTGCCCTGATAGATGTCGCGATAGAACGGCGGCTTGCCCAAGAGGTCTTCTATCTGGTTTGGAGTTATCTTGTCGTAGGGCAGCGTTCCGTTGAGGGCTTTGGCGTAGGCGAGTTTCCGCAGCGACTTGTTCAACTGCTTTTCTAATTGCCGGACGCCGCTCTCGCGGGTGTATTGCTCTATGATTTTCTCTATCGCGGGCTTGTTGAAGGAGGGCTTATCAGCCTTACTGTCAAGTCCGCAGTTGGTTATCTCGCGCGGAATGAGGTGGCGGCGCGCTATCTCTATCTTCTCTTCGGTGATGTAACCGCTCACTTCGATGAGTTCCATGCGGTCGAGCAGCGGCCGGGGGATGGTGTTGAGGTCGTTGGCAGTGGCTATGAAGAGCACCTTGGAGAGGTCGAAGTCCACGTCAAGATAGTTGTCGTGGAAGGCGTTGTTCTGCTCCGGGTCAAGCACTTCAAGCAATGCTGACGACGGGTCGCCATTGATTGTGTTCTGCGTCACCTTGTCTATTTCGTCGAGGATGAACACGGGATTTGCCGAACCCGCCTTTTGAATGTTCTTTATTATGCGTCCCGGCATGGCACCGACATAGGTGCGGCGGTGACCGCGTATCTCCGATTCGTCGTGCAGTCCACCCAACGACATGCGCACATACTTGCGTTTCATGGCAGAGGCGATGCTCTTTCCGAGCGATGTCTTGCCCACTCCCGGAGGACCGTAGAGGCAGATTATGGGCGACTTGAGGTCGCCGCGGAGTTTCAGCACAGCCATGAATTCGAGGATACGCTCCTTTACCTTCTCCATGCCATAGTGGTCGTGGTCGAGAATCCGTTGTGCGCGCTTGAGGTCGAGGTTGTCCTTAGTGAACTCGCCCCAAGGCAGATTTATCATCGTTTGGAGGTAGTTGAACTGTATGCTGTATTCCGGACTCTGCGGATTGAACATGTCGAGCTTGTCGAGTTCTTTGGCAAACACCTTGCCCACTTCCTCGGGCCAGTGCTTCTTCTTGGCTTTTTCCTCCAGCTCCTTGCGCTCTGGCGAACCCTCGCCGTTGCCGAGTTCCTCCTTGATGTTCTTTATCTGCTGTTGCAGGAAGTACTCGCGCTGCTGCTCGTCGAGGTCTTCACGCGTCTTGGAGCGTATGTTTTGCTTCAACTCAAGCAACTGGAGCTCTTTGTGGAGCACCTTCAATGTGCGGAGCACGCGCTCATACATGGAGTCGGCTTCGAGCAGCTTTATCTTGTCTTCGATGGAGAACGGGAGATTGGTGCAGATGAAGTCGACGGAAATAATGTCGTTGCTGATGTTGTTGAGGGCAAACTGCGACTCGTCGGGGATGTCCTCGTTCTCGCGGATGTAGGTCACGGCGGTGGAGCGGAGGTCGTCGAGG
>CAYXGN010000022.1:0-15810 GCA_964464505.1 uncultured Prevotella sp. | reverse complement strand
ATGTGCAAATCTCGAAAAAAATGAGTAAGTTTGCAGCAACAAAAGCAAACCAAAAGCATTTATATAAGAAAATGGATATCACTGAAAGATTTCTCAATTACACACAGTTTGACACTCAGTCGAGCGAGGAGTCGGAGACCGTTCCGAGCACCCCGAAACAACTAGTCTTTGCAAAATACCTCGCCGAAGAACTCGAACGCGAGGGCTTGAGCGATGTGGAAATGGACGAGCAGGGCTATATCTACGCCACGCTGAAAGCCAACACGAAGAAGAACATACCCACAATCGGCTTCATCTCTCACTATGACACATCGCCCGACTGCAGCGGAGCCAACATTCATCCGCGCATCGTCAAGGCGTATGACGGCGGCGATGTGGTGCTGTCGGAGGGCATAGTGTCATCACCAACAAAGTTCCCCGAACTCAAGGAACACATCGGCGAGGACATCATCGTGACCGACGGAACAACCCTTCTCGGTGCCGACGACAAGGCAGGAATTGCAGAAATAGTGCAGGCAATGTGCTGGCTGCGCGACCATGATGAGATAAAGCACGGCGACATACGCATCGCCTTCAACCCGGACGAGGAAATAGGGATGGGCGCACATCACTTCAACGTGGAGCGTTTCGGTTGCGAATGGGCTTACACCATGGACGGTGGCGACCTCGGCGAACTTGAATATGAGAACTTCAATGCCGCTGCTGCCAAGATAAACATCAAAGGAGTGAGCGTCCATACAGGCTACGCCAAGAACAAAATGGTGAACGCTTCGCGCCTGGCGGTGGAGTTTGCCGACATGATTCCGGCAACAGAGGTGCCCGAAGTGACCGAGGGTTACGAGGGTTTCTATCATCTCTTGAGCATCAACTCGTGCTGCGAGCGCGCCACTCTGGCCTATATCATCCGCGACCACGACCGCGAACGCTTCGAAGACCGTAAGGATTTCATCGAGGATTGTGTAAGAAGGATGAACGGGAAATACGGCGAAGGCACCGTGACGGTGGAACTGAAAGACCAGTACTACAACATGAAGGAGAAGATAGACCCCAACATGCACGTCATCGACATAGTGCTGAAAGCCATGCAGGAAAGCGGAGTCGCACCCAAAGTGCAGCCCATCCGCGGCGGAACGGACGGAGCACAACTCTCTTTCAAGGGTCTTCCGTGCCCCAATATCTTTGCCGGCGGCTGCAATTTCCACGGCCCTCACGAGTTCGTCAGCGTGCAGGTGATGGAGAAAGCCATGCAGGTGATAATTAAAATATGTGAGATTACCGCCGGTTTCAACGATTGATAAGACCGCAATATGTCAGAAGTCCCAACATTTGTCAGCGACCTCGCCCTCATACTCATAGTAGCGGGGACGGTCACTCTCATCTTCAAGTATCTCAAACAACCGCTTGTCTTGGGATACATCGTGGCAGGATTTATCGTCAGCCCGCACATGCCTTACACCATGTCGGTGATTGACAACTCCGACATCAAGACATGGGCGGACATCGGAGTGATGTTCCTCCTCTTCTCTTTGGGACTCGATTTCTCTTTCAAGAAGATTGTCAAGATGGGCATTGCGCCCGTCATCACAGCCTGTACCATCATCTTCGCGATGGTGACATTGGGTGTTGTCGTCGGCCATGCGTTCGGTTGGAACCGCATGGACTGCATCTTCCTCGGTGGAATGCTTGCAATGAGTTCCACAACCATTATATATAAGGCATTCACCGACATGGGTCTGCGGCAACAGAAGTTTGCCGCTTCCGTCATGAGCGTGCTCATTCTGGAGGACGTTCTTGCCATTGTCATGATGGTGGTGTTGTCGTCTATGGCGGGAGGGAGCAATCCCAGCAGCGGCGAGATGATTATGTCGATGCTCAAAATCGGCTTCTTCCTCGTGCTGTGGTTTGTCATTGGCATCTTCGTCGTGCCCCTCTTCCTGCGCAAGACGCGCAAGATGATGAACAGCGAAACGCTCCTCGTCGTGTCGCTCGGATTGTGTTGCCTCATGGCAGTGGTCTCCACGAAGGTGGGATTCAGCAGTGCTTTCGGCGCATTCGTGATGGGTTCCATCCTCGCCGAAACCATCGAAGCAGGCAAGATAGAACGGCTCGTGGCTCCCGTCAAGGACCTCTTCGGTGCCATCTTCTTCGTTTCGGTGGGCATGTTGGTCGACCCTGCCATCCTGGTGGAGTATGCCCTGCCCATAGGCGTGCTCGTTTTGGCAATCCTTATAGGTCAGGCTGTCTTCGGAACATTCGGTTTTCTCATCGGAGGGCAATCGTTGAAGTCAGCCATGCGATGCGGTTTCTCAATGGCACAGATAGGAGAGTTCTCGTTCATCATCGCTTCGTTGGGTGTGTCATTGAATGTAACGGGAGCCTTCCTCTACCCCGTTGTGGTGGCAGTGTCGGTCATCACCACCTTCCTTACGCCTTATATGATTCGCCTTTCGGTGCCCTGCTACGACCTTTTGGAGCACCGTCTGCCCAAGACTTGGATTCGTGCGCTCAACAATGTGACCCTCTCCCACCCCTCATCGGCACCAAAAGGCCATTGGCATAGCCTCATTGCGCAGATGGCTCGTATCACCGTGGTCTACTCAATCTTGTCGGTTGCCGCCATAACGCTGATGTTTACGTTCTTCCTTCCACTCATCCGCGGACTCATGCCAGGCATGCACTGGTGGGCGAACGGCATCTGCGGACTCCTCACCGTGGTCATTATCTCGCCCTTCCTGCGCGCCATGGTGATGAAGAAGAACCATTCTGAAGAGTTCCGCGCGCTGTGGAACGAGAGCCGCGCCAACCGTTTGCCGCTGATGGTAACGGTTCTTGTGCGACTGTTCATTGCCGCAGCGTTCATCTTCTACATCTGCAACTACCTCTCACGCTTTGCCAATGCCCTCATGATTACCATCGCCCTGGTGGCTGTGGGAGTGATGGTGCTGTCGCGAAGACTAAAGCGTCAGAGCATACTCCTGGAACGGATGTTTGTGCATAACCTTCGTTCGCGCGACATAGAACAGCAAGTGTTGGGACTGAAAAAACCGCTTTATGAGGGTCATCTCCTCGACCGCGATATCCATATCTCGGAGATTGAGATTCCGGAGGACTCGCGTTGGGCAGGTCTGACACTTGCCGACCTGCGCCTGAGCAACCGCTTCGGCGTGCATGTGAGCAGCATCTTGCGGGGGCATCAGCGCATGAACATTCCGCGGGGCAATAGCATCGTGTTCCCCGGCGACCGTCTGCAGGTCATCGGAAGCGACGCGCAACTCGCCGCACTGAATGCTGCCGTGGGTGGCGAGACGGTGCCGGAAGACCCCGATATAGAAAAACGTGAAATGCGTTTGTCGCAGATTGTCATTGACAACCACTCGCCTTTCGTGGGCAAGACACTCTCCGAAACGGGCATACGCGACCGCTTCAACTGCATGGTGGTGGGAAAAGAGGAGGGCCAGGAAAACCTCTCCTTCATCGGTTCCGCCTACCACTTCCGCCTCGGCGACATCATTTGGATTGTAGGCGAACAGGAAGCCGTGACGCAACTAAGCCGCGTGAATAGCGGAAAAAGAGAGGAATGAAGCGCTACTTTAAAGATGCTTCATTCCTCTTGGTAAGGTTTTTCAACATCAATTCCACGACAGGAATCATTTGGGGAATGTTTTCTTCAACGGTGGAGAAAACAACATCGGGGTCGATTTCAAAATAGTGATGGGCTATTTTGTCGCGCATTCGCATCACACCCGACCAATAAATCTGAGGGTAATTCGACAAGAATGTGCCGTTGGTAAGTTTGTCCAGTCCTTTCACTGCTTCTCCGACAGCAATCAGATTCATGCAGATGGCATCCAATCGGAGCATTCCTTCTGGCGTTAGAATGAAGTCATCGGCACAACGAATGGGCTTCACTCGCTCCATAATGGTTTGTAGTGCGAGTCTGATCTTTTGCAAACAGTCGCGCGCAAGTTCCTCGTCAAACATAGATTCCTTCCCTTTCTATTCTTTGTTTTAGCATTCCGTTCATGTGCTCCCGCACTCTTACCAAATCGACTTTACAACCTAACAACTGCTCCAGCTCGGTTTGAATCAAGTCCAAAGTAAGCAGGGAAGGGGCTTTGCCTTCATAGCATACGTCGACATCGCTACCGTCTTTCTGTTCGCTACGAGCCACAGAACCGAAGATGCCAAGGCTCGTCATGCCGTATTTCTCTGCGGCAATGGGCTTGAAATCATGCAATATGCTCAATATTTCTGATGTCGTTTTCATCGTAAACTCGTCTTACTTAATGTATTACTCGGTTGCAAAGATATGTAATAGTGAACGAAATCACAAATTTTTTCAGCCCATTTCTTTCTCAAACTCAAAGTTTTCGGTGAGGGCAAATCACTCATTTCAATATTAAATAATGTGTAAAGGCGAGTGCTTTTGCCGCAAAATCGCTTTTTTTAACTAACTTTGTGGGTAGAAATAATAACTGAAACAAAAACCCAATGAAAACCAAATCCTTCCCGACATTAAGTCTTATCGCGGGTCTGTCGCTGTTCTCTTGCGCAGCAATGGCGCAGAGTCTGCTGCCCAAACCGCAGTCGTTCACAGCCCAGAAAGGCACCTTCGATGCCGCAGCCGCTGCCTTTAAGGTGGTGAATGAGGCTGGCGACGATGCCCAAAACATCTATTCCGCCGACTTTTTCAATAAGGCTTGCTATGAAGCCAAGCGTGTGGTGCGCTTCACCCGACTTGCCAACGCGTCCTCACCCGAGGCTTACCGCCTCCATATCACGCCCGACACGCTCCTCATCAGTGCCGCCTCCGCCGACGCTTTCCGCTACGCCTGGCAGACCGTGGAGCAGTTGAAGAACAAGAAAGGTGGCGTGATGGCGTGCGACATCGATGATGCTCCGGCTTACCGTTGGCGTTCATTGATGCTCGATGTGTCAAGACATTTCCAACCGATAAGCTTCCTCAAGAAACAGATTGACGTGATGTCGCAATACAAGTTCAACCGACTTCACCTCCATCTCACCGATGCTGCGGGTTGGCGCATGGAGATAAAGCGTTACCCCCGACTCACTTCTCTTGCCGCATGGCGACCCGAACGCACTTGGAAAGAGTGGGGAAAGAACGGCTCGCGCTATGTGGAGGAAGGCTCGGACAGCGCTTACGGAGGCTATTACACGCAGAATGAGCTTCGCGACCTCGTGCGTTACGCTGCCGAACGCGGCATAACCATCGTGCCGGAAATAGAGATGCCGGGGCATTCGGCAGAGGTTCTGACGGCTTATCCCGAACTCTCCTGCACGCATGAACCTTATAAACAGATGGACTTCTGCCCCGGAAACGTGGGCACCTACGACTTCCTTGAGAACGTATTGAAGGAAGTTATGGACGTGTTTCCGTCGAAATACATCCACGTTGGAGGCGATGAGGCAGACAAAGCATCGTGGCCTTCGTGTCCGCTCTGCCAACAGAAGATGCGCGAACTGGGCTGCGACAAGGACGGATTGCAGGCCAATCTCATCGCACACTTCGGTAAATTCCTCTCCGAACACGGTCGCCAACTCGTCGGTTGGGACGAGGTGATTGCCGGAAACCTTGCCAAAAACACCACAGTCATGGTTTGGCGCGGCGTGGAGAAGGCTCACGAGGCCATCGAACACGGCTACGATGTGGTGCTTTCGCCCGGTGCTTACTGCTATCTCGATGCCTATCAGGACGCGCCCGACACTCAACCAGAAGCCATCGGAGGCTTCCTCCCCCTGTCAAAGGTTTACAGTTATGTCCCCGGCGAGAATCTTCCCGAGGCGGAACGCCGGCGCATCACCGGCATACAGGGCAACCTCTGGGTGGAATACATACCCACTGCGGAGCACGCCGAATACATGCTTTATCCGCGGGCATTGGCAATTGCCGAGATAGGATGGAACGGAACGGAGAAGAAAGACTATCCCGAGTTCCGCCAACGCGCCCTTCAACAGATTGCGCATCTGCGCAGTCAGGGAGTCAATACGTTTGACCTTGCAAAGGAAAAGGGCGAGCGTCCCGAGTCGAAGGTGGCAATAAAGCACAAGGCTTTGGGCTGCAAGGTCATCTTCAACCACCGTTATTCCGACAAGTACAAGGCCCAGGGCGACCAGACTCTCGTTGACGGTCAGCGCGGAGGATGGACCTATGGCGACCAGAAATGGCAGGGTTACATCGACGGCGACTACTGCCTTGACGTGACACTCGACCTTGGCAAGCGCGAGAACATCAAATCGGTGTCGGCTGTTTTTATGCAGGCTTACGGCGCATGGGTGTTCTTCCCCGAGGAGTTTAAGGTTTCGTTGAGCGACGACGGCACCAACTTCACCGAGGTGTATAAGTCTACCAGCGAGGTGAACCGCGACATTCAGTCGGGCTTCCGCACCTTGGAATGGAAGGGAAAGAAGCAAACGCGCTTCATAAGGGTGCAGGGCAAGACCACCATGGACGGCGGTTGGCTCTTCACGGATGAGATAGTTGTGAAGTAAAACATTCACATTTATAACGCAAAAAAGACCGCCGCAAGTGCGGGGCGAATTGCCCATTGCACTTGCGGCGGTCTTTTTGCGTTATTGTCCGATTAATAATTGGCTGCCTCGAGTTCGAAATAACTCTGCGGATGTTTGCATGTGGGGCACACTTCGGGTGCCTGTTTGCCGATGGCGATGTGTCCGCAGTTGCGGCATTTCCATATTCTGTCACCGTCGCGGGAGAACACTATGCCCTCCTCGATGTTCTGAAGCAGGCGCAGATAACGCTCCTCATGGTGCTTTTCAATGGCTGCCACGTTGCGCATGGCGGCTGCAATCTCGGGAAATCCTTCCTCGTCGGCTTCCTCAGCCATGTGGACATACATGTCAGTCCATTCGAAGTTCTCGCCCTCTGCTGCTGCCTTGAGGTTCGACATTGTGTCCTTTATGGCTCCGCCTTCAAGGAGTTTGAACCACATCTTGGCGTGTTCCTTCTCGTTGAGAGCGGTCTCTTCGAAGAGAGCGGCTATCTGTTCGTAGCCCTCTTTGCGCGCCTTCGAAGCGAAGAAAGTGTATTTGTTGCGTGCTTGCGACTCTCCCGCAAACGCTTCCATAAGGTTGCGTTCGGTCTTGGTTCCTTTAAGTTCCTTCATGATGTTTTTGTCTTTTGGTTTTTGTTTATAAATTGTTGATAGCGGAAGCAAAGTTAATGCAATTCCGACAAACGCCAAAACGGCAGTTTGCAAGGACTGCAATTTTAGAAATTCTTAACCTAATTGCATCGCATTCTCAATGTCGTTGCGATGCATTTTTCTCGCCGTTGCGATGCCGTTAAACCGGCGTTGCTGCCGGGAATGGGCTTCTCAGAGGAAGTCTTCATCCCCCGCATTGCGCTCCATGATATTTGCTGCCATGCAGTCGGCGGCGTGAATGATGGGCACAAGAGGGTAGAGTTTCTGGGCAGTGTCATAACTTTTCACATCTTCCAGACTGTTCTGGTTGAGTCCCCAAGGTCCCATGTGCCAGCGGATAGCAAGCATTTCGTCGTCGTTCATATCGAGTCCGCTGCACAAAACAAGTACGAGCGACTTCTCGCCGTGCCCCATCGGGAAGTCCTTATAGCTCACTTTGTAGCCCTCGGCATCTTCCCACTGTCCCAAAGCGTTCTTCCTTTTCTTGATGCAACGCTTGTAAATGTCGGCTTTGCACACATCGTGGAGCAGACTTGCAATGATGATGCTGTCGCGTTTCACTTCGCTTTCGAGTGATGGTTCTATTGGTTTCATACTCTCCCAGAGTGCGAGTGCGGCGCGACAGGTGTTGAGAGAGTGGCGCACGAGTCCTCCTTCGCTGTTCAGATGGTGGTTGGCTGATGCCGGAGCGGTGAAGAATCCCATCTGCTCCAAGTCTTCTATCACTCCCTCCATACCCTCGCGCCCAGTAGAACGCAGCAGTTGGAGAAACTCCTCTTTGTCTTTTTTCTGTTCGTCGGTCATTGTCTTTGGGCGTGTTAATGGTGTGTTCTAAAAATTGGCTTTGTCAGATTGAGAGAACTCGCCGTATATCTTTGCGGCGATTTCTTGAAACTCTTCTTCGCTGAGTTTTAGTTTAGGATTGGAGAAAATCATATCCTTCTCGCTCTGCATGGGAATGAGATGGATGTGGGCGTGAGCCACTTCGAGCCCGAGAACAGCCTCGCCCACCTTCTTGCAGGGGAATGCCCGCTTCAGGGCGATGGCCACTTTCTTGGCGAACACTTGGAATTCAGCAATCTCGTCATCGTCCATATCGAAGATATAGTCCACCTCACGGCGCGGTATCACGAGCGTGTGTCCCTTCGCAATGGGGTTGATGTCGAGGAAAGCGTAGAACTTTTCGCTTTCCGCACATTTGTAACTGGGAATCTCACCAGCGGCTATTTTTGAGAAGATGTCCATACTTATATAATATAATGTGGGTTTGTTTGCCGCGCATCAGTCGATGCTTATCTTGTCGATGCGGAGATGAATGGTGCCGCGAGGAATCTTTATCTCCACCTCGTCGCCCACCTTATGGTTGAGCAAACCCTGTGCAATGGGAGTGGAAATGGATATCTTACCCTCGCGAAGGTTGGCTTCATTCTCGCTGACGATGGTGTAGGTCATCTTGGCTTTGTTAGCCAAATTGGTCATTTCCACCTTTGAGAGGATTTGCACTGCCTCTGTGCTGAGGCGCGAAGTGTCCACCACCTTTGCCTCAGCAATGGAGAGTTTCATTCGGTTTATCTTTTCTTCAAGGCGCGCTTGCGCTTCCTTGGCGGCATCATATTCTGCATTTTCGCTGAGGTCGCCTTTATCGCGTGCCTCCGCAATAGCGGCCGATGCCTTTGGACGCTCTATTGATTCGAGCCGTTGCAGTTCGGCGACGAGCTTGTCGTAGCCTTCTTGTGACATGTAAGCCATAATGTTTTAATTTTGTTTTTATCGTTTTTCTTGAAGGCAATAAAAATAAAGAATTCCGACATTCTCCTCTTTGTCGGAATTCTCGCCTTAGTTTCCTTTTTTATAAATATGCGTTGCAAAGATATGAATTAAATTTTTATGGACAAAGTTTTTTAGCGTTTATTATGTTTTAAGGCAGGTTTTTCCTTGTTGATTCTTATTACCTTTGTTGAACGATATTTCACTCATAAGAACCAAACAATATGACCATTACCAACGCATCCAAGCATCACGCCCCTGCCATTGCCACGCTCATCATGACGGCAATGACCGACGACTGCTGTCAGTTTCTTGCAGGTCCCGACCACACCCTCTGTGAGTTTCGCGACATGATGACGGCTCTTGTGCTCATGGACGACTCGCAATACAGCTACCGTAACGCCCTTGTTGCCCTCGACGACGAATCTGCCAATGGCGACATCACGGCTGCTCCCGTCGCCGGAGTGGCTGTGGGTTACGACGGAGCCGACCTCCATCGCCTGCGCCGCCGCTTCCAGGAGGAGGCTCTTCGTCGCCTCAATATGGACCATTCGCACATGCTCGACGAGACACACGCAGGCGAGTTCTACCTCGATTCACTCGCCGTCTTCCCCCAATACCGCCGCCGCGGCATCGCCAAACTCCTCATTCGCGCCACCTGCGAGCGTGCCGCCGCCCTCGGTCTGCCCACTGCCTTACTCGTGGACAAGGGCAATCCCAACGCCGAACGTCTCTATCTCTCCGTCGGTTTCCGCTTCGTCGATGCCACGAAATGGGGCGGTCACGAGATGAAACACCTCGTCTGGCAACGCTAAACGCGCATTTTGGAATGGCGGATTGAGCAGCATTCCTTTATAAACATTACACCAATAACCTCAAACACTATGAAGATTGACCACGTAGCCCTCTATTGCAGGGATTTGGAAGGGATGAAAACCTTCTTCGAGAAATATTTCCATGCGACATCAAACACCCTTTATCACAACCCGCGCACCAATCTGCGCACTTACATCCTTACCTTCCCCGAGGGCTCGACACGACTCGAAATAATGACGCGCCCCGAAGTAATGGGCGACAACGAAAGTCCCTTTCGCGCCGGATTCATCCACCTCTCCTTCGCAGTGGGAAGCAAAGAGGCTGTCGACACCCTCACCGCAACACTCCAAAACGACGGTTATGCGACACTCAGCGGACCTCGCATCACCGGCGACGGCTACTATGAGAGTTGCGTAAAAGGCTTCGAGGGGATAATGCTTGAAATAACAATATAATTCGGTTTGGCGTTAAAATAGGTTAATCGCGTCAAGGATGGGCGCGTCATTTCGTTTATTTGTCAGACAGGGAAGGAAAAAAATTGAACCAGAAGGAATTCGAAAACATAGCCAAAGAGTTGCGCGCAAGGTCGCTTTCCGTGGCTCACGGTTTCCACTTCACGGCTGAAGAGGCGGAGGACGTGGCTCAGGATGCGCTGCTGAAGTTGTGGGCTTTGCACGCGACTACGGCAGACACGGCAGCGGCGGAAGCCCTCACGGTGAGCATAACGCGCCATCTGTGCATCGACATTCTGCGCCGCCGCCACACCGTTCCTCTCGATTCCCGACCCGTGATTGACGACCGTTACGCGCCACCCGACACCGTCCTCGAGGCCAACGAAGACGAGCGGTGGCTCCAACAACGGCTCAAGACGCTCCCCAGCAACGAGTATGCGGTGCTGCAACTGAGGCAGGTGGAGGGCAAGACTGACGCTGACATCGCTGCCATCCTGGGCATTTCGCCTTCCTCTGTGCCCACGCTTCTCTCGCGGGCACGCCACAAACTCCTCGCCGACATCATGCGGCGGCGCAAAGAATAACCCCCAAACGCACAACGACAGGTATGAACAAAACGAATATTGACAACCCGAAAGACATAGAGCAACTGCTCCAACGCTTCATGGACGGACTCACCTCCGTGGAGGAAGAGCACCGTTTGGGCGACTACTTCCGGCAGAACGACGTGCCGGAAGAATGGAGCGCATATAAGGAAATGTTTGCCTTCTTCGACGAAGGGATGCCGCAAGGGCGTTACGATGAGCCCCGAAAACAGCGCAACCGTCGCCCTGTGGCTCTCTGGACAGCCTTCGTGGCAGTAGCAGCAGCGGTTGCTCTCTTCTTCATCATGCTGCCGAAGGTTGAACCAACAACAATCGCTAAAGGCCCGGAGTGCATCAACCCCCTCCCCGACAGCGTCAAGGCAGAGCCCGGCGAAGCCGCCACCGACAGCCTCATCACACCCGAACAGCAACCCAAGCAACCGCAACGCCGCTCCTACTATAAGCATAAATACGAGCCGGCACCGCCAAAGACATACTACGCCAAGGCTGCGCCAGAACCAGAGGAAGACCCGATGGCGGAGGCAGACCGCCTCGTTGCCGAGCAACTCAACACGCGGCAACTCACGCAACAGACCATGATGCTGCATGTGGATGCCACAGTTCAGGCGCAGGGCGCGCAGGCTTTGCTCGCCACCTATGACGACATCGATGACCTACCGGAAAACAACTGAAACCCGAAAACGATAAAAGCATAATGATATGAAGCACACAGCACAACTCATCATCGCCGCCACAATGCTCCTCGCAGCACAGAATGCCGGCGCACAGAACACCATAGCGAAAGCCTTCGAAGCCTTCGCCACGATGACAAACGGAGCCACCATGCTCAGCAACAGTGTCTCGCAGGACATTGACCTCGACAAGACTGCCACCTTCCGCTGCATTGAATTCAGCGTGGACAAGGACGATGCGCAGTTCAAGCAACTCATAAACGCATTCGAGACCGATGCCAAAGACGCCTACAGCGTGCTTGCCAAGACCCCCGGCACAACCGACAAGTCGACCCAACGCATTGAGTATGGCTCATTCCAAAAGCAAAACACCAGCGTCGTAACGTTCGGTTCCTACTCCAACCACAACTATCGCGTGCTGCTTTTCCGCGACCCTGCCGACAGGTTCTGGCGCACCTGCTACGCCATGGCGTGGTATAAGAGCAAGGAAGACAGCGACAGATGGCACGGATTCATGTATCACATCTACAGCCGCGACCCGCAACTGGTGGGCAAAGAGAAGCAGAAGACCACCGTATCGATGCTCAACGACGGCACGATGATACAATACGACAGTGCCAGCGGACAAAGCACTGTGGTGCAGACGGGCAGCAGTGCGGGCACGGAAGGAACCGTAAAGACCAGCGTCGACTTCCTCTCGCGCTTCAACATCCTGCGTTCCATGTATATGGAGAAAACCGACCAGGCAGGCAACCCGACATCGCTCACCTACTGCACCAGCGTTGTCAACAACATTCTCTCGCTCTGCAAGCAGCACGCTTCACTTCTCAACACCGACGAAAAGGCCGCTTGCCGCAACATCCTCAACAGCATGTTGCAACACAGCAAAGACACGGGTCTGCGCGAAATGATATCGCTTGCCACGAAATACCTCCAATGATGGGGCAGCGGTAAGGGTGCCATAAGGGGGGAATGTCGCGCTGAAAGCGCAGTTTTCATCCAGCCCAGGGCAACGCCCTGGGTATAAATGCAAGGGTAAATTGCGCCCTGCAAGGGCAACTATAAGAACGTGTCTTTTTGTGTTTTGCGGTTATAGTTGCCCTTACAGGGCGCAGAGTGTAGGGTAATCACATTACCCGGGGCGTTGCCCCGGGCTGAAGGAGAGTTGGGCTTTCAGCCCGTTTACGTTTACATCACACCTTGCATAGGTCTTATTTCTGCCATCCCTGCACTACGATTGCATCGGCGTTATTGCCGTATATTGACAAAAACGCGGTTTTTGCTGAATTTTATTGCACATTATTATAATAATATCTACTTTTGTAACACTTTTTGCTGAGTAAGCAACAGAATGTGACTTATTTTTCCATTTACAACAGAGAGGAAAACGACATGAAGAAAATTATTGTTTTATGTGCCTTTGCATGGTTTGCCGCCATTGCGACGCAGGCAAAGGGCTATGCTTACATCGTATTCCAACAAAGCAGCGGTGCGGTGCAAGCGGTGGAGTCTGACGGACTGAAAATCACGTTCCAGAACGGCAATCTCATTGCCACTCCGAAGACCGGCGAACAGCTTTCGCTGAGTCTTGCCGACCTGTCGACGATGCGTTTCGCCGATGAAGACGTGACAGCCATAGGCTCTCCGGCAGCGGAATCGGGCGTAAGCGTGAGCGGCAGCAGCATCGTTGTCAGCCTCAACGCAAACTCTTGGGCACGCGTGTTCACTCCCGCGGGAGTGGCAGTGGCGCAATTTGGCACCGCAGGTGCAGCCGACACCTTCGCCACACAAGCCTTGAAGGGCGGCGTCTACATAGTGAAAACCAACAACACGACCACTAAAATCCTCGTAAAATGAAACACAGCATCATCTTAACGGCAGCCCTGGCAGCGTGCATTGCAGCC
Source organism: uncultured Prevotella sp. (assembly GCA_964464505.1). Taxonomy (GTDB): domain Bacteria; phylum Bacteroidota; class Bacteroidia; order Bacteroidales; family Bacteroidaceae; genus Prevotella. The sequence goes on along the minus strand of CAYXGN010000022.1, from coordinate 2,411 downwards.
CAGGCGCAGACAATGAACGTATATACGGGGCATGTGGTGACAGCAGTAACAGCCTCTGCCTACGACATGACCTACTCCGAAGGCGGCTCCGTTGTGAGCATCGCGGGAAAGGCTTTCGCCGTCAACGACATCGACAGCATAGTCGTAAACAGCACGAAAGTGAATGACAACACCGTCCTTGTGCAGTACAACGGCAGCGAGGCGTGGGTGACAGTAGCAGGCAATGTGGCAAAGAACCTCACCACAACGGTGAGCGGAGCCTATGTCAGCATAGTGCAGGACGCATCGCTCGAGAACGAGATTACCTACACACTGCAGGGCAGTTCCAATGACGGCGGCTTCTATATGGACGGCGAACTGAAAGCCACCATAGTGCTTAACGGACTCACCCTCACCAGCAACCAGGGCGCAGCAATCGACATTGACAACGGCAAACGAATAGCAGTGAAACTCGCCGAAGGCACCGTGAACACCCTCTCCGACTATTCCGGCGGCACGCAGAAGGGTTGTTTCCGCGTGAACGGTCACACCGAGTTTGCCGAAAGCGGCACCCTCTACATCACAGGCAACGCCAAACACGCCTTCTTCGGAGACGAATATGTGGAGCTGAAGAAGACCACCGGCACCATAAAAGTGCTCTCCTCGAAGAAGGACGCATTCAATGTGAACCAGTATTTCCTCATGAAGGGAGGCACGGTGAGTGCTACCAGCGTCGGCGATGACGGCATCCAGGTGTCGAAAACCGACGATGCTGACGACGAACTCAACGGACAGGTAATAATAAAAGGCGGTACTCTCACCCTCGACGTCACTGCCGAGGCTTCCAAAGGCATCACTTGCGAGGACTCGCTGACAGTGAGTGGCGGTGAGATTAACATCACGACATCGGGTGACGGCACCTACGACAGCGACGATGCCGACGTTAAAGGCAGCGCATGCATGAAGTCGGACGCTTCCATCATCATCTCCGGCGGCACGATGACATTAAAGAGCACCGGCAAGGGCGGCAAGGGAATGAGTGCCGATGCCGACATCAACATCTCGGGAGGAACGGTGAACATCACCACAACGGGAGCGCAGTACACCTCCGGAAACCTCGACACTTCACCCAAAGGAATAAAGGCTGACAACAACATCAACATCTCCGGCGGCGACATCTATGTGACGACGACAGGCGGAGAGGGTGCCGAAGGCATTGAGAGCAAGAACATTATGACCATCGACGGTGGCAACATCGTGGTGAACTCCTACGACGACTGCCTCAACGCCACAAACAATATCACCTTCAACGGCGGCAGAGTGTTTGCCAATGCAAGCAACAACGACGGCATCGACTCCAACGGAACGCTCACCGTTACAGGCGGACTCATCATCTCAATGGGTACGCGTGAGCCGGAGGAGGGCTTCGACTGCGACCAGAACACGTTTACCATCACCGGCGGAACACTCATCGGTCTCGGCGGAGGAACATCGAATCCGACATCAAACGTAACGACACAGCCGGCGACAGCGACAACCGTCAGCCAGTTGAACGAGAACAACTGGCTCACATTCTCCGACAGCAACGGCAACAACATCTTCGCCCTGAAGATGCCGCGCTCCTACAACCAGGCAAAGATTCTCGTCTCTTCGCCCAAGATGAGTGTGGGTTCGAGTTACTCGCTCGGCACTGCCACCTCGGCAACGGGAACGGACGAGTGGCAGGGTTACATCGCCGAAGCAACGGTGACAGGCAACTCCACCTCAACGACATTCACGCAATCGCAGACCGTCAACACCTCCGGCAGTGGCGGAGGAGGCGGTGGCCGTCCTGGCGGCGGAGGCGGAGGATGGAACTGGTAACGCCCATTCCGAAGCGAAACGAAACAAGAAAGAATTGCTAATAAAACATATTGCGAGGGCAGAAGCATCATTTTCACGATGCTTCTGCCCTTTTGTGTTGCTGTTATCGTGCTGCAAAATGCTATTGTCCGCTGCCGCTTTTGATTGCGAATTGCGCAATTTGCAAGGGTAATCGTAGTAGGCGCGGAGCGCCGAGACGCGCCCAATGGAATACCCACAAATTTCGCGCTGTAAGCGCAAAAGCCATCAGCCCAGGGCAACGCCCTGGGTATTGAGAGGCAAAACAAACTACGCCCTGACGGGGCAAAAGCATAGTTGTAGCGATGCTTTTGCCCCATCAGGGCGCGATTTGCTGTCGTCCGTTTACCCGGGGCGATGCCCCGGGCTGGTAGCAGACTGCCCCTTCGGGGCGCAATTTGTTTTCTTGGGATTGTTGTCGAGCGAGGACGCCCGACCTCCTAAGTTAGCATCGCTATTTGAGGGGCGCGTCTCGGCGATCCGCGCCTACTACGGTTACCCTTTCAAACGCACAATCTTAACGCGTGTTAAAACCGTGCAAATATCGTTTT
>CAYXGN010000021.1:8415-16009 GCA_964464505.1 uncultured Prevotella sp. | reverse complement strand
CGTTTTTTGTCAGTAAAACGAGTAAATAATGCTCAAAAACGAGTATTAAATCGATTACTTCCTTGCTTTTTCTTCCTGAAAATTCGTATTTTTGTCGGACTGAAAACCAATTGAAATCGAAAATACAACTAAAAAGAACGCATAATGAAACAAACATCAAAGATGATTGCAGGGATGGCTTTCATTCTCGCTTTCCCGGCGAACGGCTTCTCAGCGAGTCCCCTCCGCGGCGTGGAACAGGTAACTGCCGCCGCCGACAACACCACCCTTGTGTGCCAACGGCCGCCTGTTGAAGAGCGGCTCTTCGTGTCGGATGCCATAGAAAAGAAGATAAAAGAGGTGAAGAAATTGCTCAAGGGCAACGCCTACCTGGCTTGGATGTTCGAGAATTGCTTCCCCAACACCGTCGACACCACCATCCATTACGATGGCAAGGACGACACCTTCGTCTACACCGGCGACATCCACGCCATGTGGCTCCGCGACAGTGGAGCGCAGGTGTGGCCTTATGTGCAGTTCGCCAAGAAGGACGAGAAACTGCGGAAGATGATTCGCGGTGTCATCCTCCGGCAGTGGAAGTGCATCAACATCGACCCCTATGCCAACGCATTCAATATGGGTCCGGTGGAGAACAACGAATGGGCGAACGACGAGACCGACATGAAACCCGAACTCCATGAGCGCAAATACGAAATCGACTCGCTGTGCTATCCGCTCCGTTTGGCTTACCATTACTGGCAGGTGACGGGCGACACCTCTGTATTCGGGCCCGAATGGCGGCAGGCTGTTGCCAACATCTTGAAGACTTTCCGCGAACAGCAGCGCAAAGTCAACCGCGGTCCCTATTCCTTTATGCGCGTCACCGACCGCCAACTCGACACCGTCTGCAACCTCGGCTACGGCAATCCCGTAAATCCCGTAGGACTCATCGCCTCGGTGTTCCGCCCCAGCGATGATGCCACCACCTTCCTCTTCCTCGTGCCAAGCAACTTCATGGCAGTGTCGTCGCTGCGTAAGGCTGCCGAGATTCTCAAAAAAGTGAATGGCGACACAGCCACAGCCAGCGAGTGCACATCCCTCGCCGACGAGGTGAATACAGCCCTTCGGAAGTACGCAGTGGTGCACCACCCGAAGTACGGCGACATCTATGCGTTCGAAGTGGACGGTTTCGGCAACCACTTCCTTATGGATGATGCCAACGTGCCGAGCCTCCTTGCAATGCCTTACCTCGGCGATGTGGATGTCAACGACCCTATCTACCAGAATACCCGCCGCTTCGTGTGGAGCGAGGACAACCCCTATTTCTTCCGCGGCACGGCAGGAGAGGGCATAGGCGGTCCTCATGTCGGCTACGATATGGCATGGCCTATGTCGATAATGATGCGCGCCTTCACCAGCAAGGACGACGCGGAGATAAAGCAATGCATAGAGATGCTTATGCGCACCGACGCTGACACGGGCTTCATGCACGAGTCGTTCAATGTGAACAACTCGAAGAAATTCACCCGGGCATGGTTCGCTTGGCAGAACACCCTCTTTGGAGAACTCATCCTGAAACTCATCGATGACGGAAAACTCGACCTCCTTCTGAGTGCCCGCCGATAGGCATCAGCAATGTAATACGAAAAAAAAGTGCGCCAAACGAATTCGTTTGACGCACTTTTTTTCGTATTATGCGGCGCAATAGAATATTGTTCGCGCGTACATTATTATATTAGTCGAGCTGAGCGAGCTTGTTGTCGGAACCGAGAACTTCGGTAATCTTGTGCTTGTACATCTGCTCCATGAGGTCGCGTGCAGGTCCGCAGTACTTGCGGGGGTCGAATTCTGCTGGCTTCTCAGCAAACACCTTGCGGACAGCGGCAGTGAAAGCGAGACGCGAGTCAGAGTCGATGTTAATCTTGCAAACAGCGCTCTTGGAAGCCTTGCGAAGCTGCTCCTCGGGGATACCCACTGCATCGGGCAACTTGCCACCGTTGGCATTGATGATGTCAACATACTCCTGTGGCACTGAAGAAGAACCGTGGAGAACGATTGGGAAACCGGGAAGCTTCTCCATAATCTCATCGAGCACGTCGAAAGCCAATGGAGGAGGAACGAGACGGCCTGTCTTCGGGTCGCGGGTGCACTGCTCCGGTTTGAACTTGTAAGCTCCGTGGCTGGTGCCAATGGATATTGCCAAAGAGTCAACACCAGTGCGGCTGGTGAAGTCGATTACCTCTTCGGGCTTCGTATAGTGTGACACTTCAGAGGCAACCTCATCCTCAACGCCTGCGAGAACACCGAGTTCGCCTTCAACGGTAACATCATACTGATGGGCGTAGTCCACCACTTTCTTTGTCAAGGCGATGTTCTCCTCGTAAGGAAGAGCAGAGCCGTCAATCATAACGGAAGAGAAACCGAGGTCTACACAACTCTTGCAGAGCTCGAAGCTGTCGCCGTGGTCGAGGTGAAGAACAATTTCCGGGTGCTTGCAACCAAGCTCCTTGGCATACTCAACAGCGCCCTCTGCCATGTAACGGAGAAGAGTCTCGTTGGCATAGTTGCGTGCGCCCTTCGACACCTGAAGTATAACCGGCGACTTCAGTTCCGATGAAGCCTTGATGATGGCTTGAAGTTGCTCGAGGTTGTTGAAGTTGAATGCAGGGACAGCATAACCACCCTTAATGGCTCTTGCGAACATATCACGCGTGTTCACCAAGCCTAATTCTTTGTAGTTTACCATAATTTTTGTTTGTTTTATAAAACGATTTTGTTGTCTTTTTACCGTAACGGTGGCATCAAACCCACCTGAAGCAACTCCTGTGCCCTCCTTTCCGCAAGAGAGAAAAGCCTTTTCTTGCGGCTGATTGCCAGCGCAATGCGCGCTGCCGAGTTTACCGCTGCAAAGGTAACATTTTAATTTGGCACGGCAAAGTGAACCTATGCTTTTTTTGCCGAGGGCTACCCTTCTTATGCGTTTCCGAAGGCGCGTTGCTGTCAGTACTTTACGCCAAGTACTCCAGTACTTGCCGTAGAGGACTGCAGTACTTGGCGTAGAGTACTGGCGTTTTGTGGCACTTTGCGGCAGAGTGAGGCAAGATTAGGGCACAAAAAAATGGCACTACTCTCAACGAGCGGTGCCACTTTTCTCTATGTTTAACTAAAAATCTCTTTCAAAATGAATGAAGATTCTTGCGAGTCTTCATCGTTTCCCGTTAAACAATCGATCAATTTACCTTAAACCTAATAACTAAAAACCTAAATCTATTACTACTAACCTAAACAATCTATTAACCTTTTGACGTTGCAAAGGTACACCCTTCTGATTGTGTGCGCAAACATTTTGACAAGAAAATCACTTTTTCCGCCATATTATTGACTTATGTCAACGAAACAACAAAAGCGGCTCCCATTTTCCTTTCGGAAAGGATGGGAGCCGCTGTGTTATAAGATTGCTCTATGAGCGGACACTACTTCTTGTTGAGGGCGAGGTCGATGGCAACGGCGATAGCCACTGTTGCTCCCACCATCGGGTTGTTGCCGATGCCGAGGAAGCCCATCATCTCAACGTGGGCAGGCACTGAAGAAGAACCTGCAAACTGTGCGTCGGAGTGCATACGACCCATGGTGTCGGTCATACCGTAGGATGCGGGACCTGCAGCCATATTGTCCGGGTGGAGTGTACGGCCTGTACCGCCACCGGAAGCCACTGAGAAGTAAGGTTTGCCGGCAGCAAGACGCTCCTTCTTGTATGTTCCTGCCACTGGGTGCTGGAAGCGTGTCGGGTTGGTAGAGTTACCCGTGATGGAAACGTCTACGTCCTCGCTCCAGTTGATGGCAACGCCTTCGCGCACGTCGTTAGCACCGTAGCAGTTCACCTTTGCACGCGGACCGTCGCTGTAAGGGATGCGCTTTACGACCTTCAACTCGCCTGTGGCGTAGTCGAACTCTGTCTGAACATAAGTGAAACCGTTGATGCGGCTGATAATCATGGCAGCGTCCTTGCCGAGTCCGTTGAGGATGACGCGGAGAGGATTCTTGCGCACTTTGTTTGCCATTTCGGCAATCTTGATGGCTCCTTCGGCTGCGGCGAACGACTCATGGCCTGCCAGGAAGGCGAAGCATTGTGTCTCTTCGCGGAGCAGACGTGCTGCGAGGTTACCGTGACCAAGGCCTACCTTGCGGTCGTCGGCAACGGAACCGGGGATGCAGAACGACTGCAAGCCTACGCCAATTGCCTCTGCTGCATCGGCAGCCGACTTCACACCGCGCTTGATGGCGATGGCGGCACCGCACACATAAGCCCATTTTGCATTCTCGAAACAGATGCGCTGTGTGTCTTCGCACATCTGATAAGGATCAACACCGAGGGCTTCGCAGATTTCGTTAGCCTCTTCAACACTATTGATTCCTTCTGCCTTGAGAGCTGCAAGAACCTGAGCCTCGCGGCGCTCCTGACTTTCGTAACTTACTTTTCTAATCATAGTTGTGTGTCTCCTTATTTATTCTTTACGTGGATCAATTGCTTTAACAACACCCTGCTCGGCAGTTGTGCGGCCGTAAGAACCGGTGAATTTCTTCACGGCTTCGTTGGCGTCCATGCCGTTTTTGATGGCTTCCATCATCTTGCCGAGGTGAACATACTCGTAGCCGCACACCTGATTGTCCTTGTCAAGGAACTGGCGTGTGATGTAGCCTTCGGTCAGCTCGAGGTAACGTGTGCCTTTGGCAACAGTGCCATAGAGCGTACCTGTCTGCGAACGGAGACCCTTTCCGAGGTCTTCCAGGCCTGCGCCGATTACGAGTCCGCCCTCAGAGAAAGCACTCTGTGTGCGTCCGTAAACAATTTGGAGGAAGAGTTCGCGCATCGCTGTATTGATGGCGTCGCACACAAGGTCGGTGTTCAGGGCCTCAAGGATGGTCTTTCCGGGAAGGATTTCCGATGCCATGGCTGCCGAATGGGTCATACCTGTGCAACCGATGGTCTCTACGAGGGCTTCCTGGATTACTCCGTCCTTCACGTTAAGAGACAGTTTGCAGGCACCCTGCTGCGGTGCACACCATCCCACACCGTGGGTATAACCGGAAATATCCGTTATCTCCTTGGCGTAAACCCATTTTCCTTCTTCAGGAATTGGAGCCGGTCCGTGGTTTGGACCTTTTGCGACAACGCACATGTTGTCTACTTCTTTTGAATAAATCATAATCGGTATATAAATAAATTATAAAATGTAACGTCTGTCATTGAGGCATTGCCGGGACGCCGGCACATTACCTATAAACCATTACAAAATTACAAAAAAAATCAAGTACGCACTTGTTTCGTTTCGTTTTTTTACCTACAAATTAGTATTTTTTGTCGTTTTCACATTGCCGGCATTGCCGATTGTCAGAATTCCGCGCGGAAAGTGGAGGCGGGGAGTCCTTCGCTGTTCACCATATTGGCGCGTGTAAAGGGCTGCCATCCATAGCGCACGAAGTGGGGTTGCAGCACCTTCTCGGATGTGAGTCGCACCCTGTTGCCCTCCACCTTTGCCTCGGCGGGGTAGAAGAGTCCGTCGGTCTCTGCCACCTCAAAGGTGCGGAGGGGTTTCCCGTCGCTTGTGGTCAAGCCCTCGCCGTAGTCGAACTCCACGACGGCGGCATTGCCTTCGCGCCACGCCTTACCGAACAGCGGACCCGAGGGGACGACATCCTTGCCGTAGGTCTTGCACAAAGCCCAGCGCGCCAGCCGCTCGCCCACCTCGCATTTCTGCTTCGGGTGAACATCGAGCGAGTCGCCGATGTCTGTTGTCACTGCCATCCCTGTGCCCGGAATTTGCTGCATCAGTCGCCGCTGACTATCGCGGAACCACGGCCATGAGGGTCGATTGAGGCTCGAGAGCTGCACATAATAGAACGGCAAATCATTGTTGCCGAGCATCGTGCGCCATGAGTTGACGAGGAGGGGGAAGAGTTGTTCGTGGGCTTCTATGTTGTGGGCGTTCGACTCTCCTTGATACCATGCAACGCCCTTAAAACCGTAATGGAGCAGCGGCAGCATGCCGCTCTCAAACAGATAGCACGGCTCGTAAGGATGGCGCGCCGCCTTCTCGCCTGCGTTGGAGATGTTCTTCGCCGCGCGTTCACGCACCCACGGCTGGATGAAGTCATTGTGCAGCCAGTCGGTGAGGATTGCAGGCATCTGCGTCTCGAGTGTATTGCGGTCTATCCAAGCCTCTGTCGGCGCACCGCCGACGGCGTTGCAGACGAGTCCGACGGGCACATCCAGACTGTCGCGGAGCATCCTTCCGAAGTGATAAGCCACTGCGGAGAACTCCCGTGCCGTCTCCGGCGAGGACTTGTGCCACGCTGTCGGGGCGAAATATTGAAGGTGGTTGAGTGAGTCGATGGCTGAGAGAGGCCACGCCACATCGTAGGTCTGCCAGTTGGCTTTCATATCATAGAAGCGCAAGTCAGCATCCGTGGCATTCTGGACATCGCCTGCTGCCGTGGCGGCTTGCTGCAATGTGAACGCCATGTTCGACTGCCCGGAGCACAGCCACACCTCGCCGACAGCCACATCGCGGTAGGTCAGTGTCTGTTTCCCTGCTTTCACTGTCATCGTCAAGTCTCGCGCCGCCTTCAACGGTTGCAGTGTCACGCTCCACTCGCCGCGGTTGTTAGCCACGGTCTGCCCCTTCTGACCTGCCAGAGTCACCGTCACCGTCTTGCCGGCATCCGCCGTTCCGCCAATCTGCAACGCCACCTCGCGCTGCAACACCATTCCGTCGGTGTAGAGCGGCGACATCCGCAATCCTCCGTAGTCGCCCGTAATGCCGCCATAGACAGTGCGTGCCAGTATGCCGGCACCCTCCTCATTGGGGTGGAGGGCATCGGGAAGGAGGTTGGGGTAGGGATAGAGTGGGGCGTGGAAATCGATGAGTTCCGCACCGCTCACGCGGGCGACGGTCTCTATGGCTTGCTGAATCTGGGTGTGCCAAGCCTTCGTTCCCGAAATGAAGCGATGATGTTGGCGTGCTATTGGAGTCATGCGTGCTATGATGATGCGCACGTTGTGGTTGGCACAACGCAGCGAGTCGATGAGGGCGAGATAGTCGGTGACGAACTCATCGCGATAGTTGGGCCAGTTGCGGGGGTCTGTGTCGTTGATGCCAAGATGTATCACTGCGATGTCAGCCTTGAACTCCATGGCTTTCCGAAATTCCTCCTGTTCGAAGTAAGGGAAATGCCCATGGCGCAGAAGGGTGGCGCGTGGCTTTCCGAAGTTGCCCACTTCGTAGGCATCGCCAAGCATCTTTTGCAGTTGCACGGGGTAGGAGTAATGGTCGCGGTCGGCGATGCCGGTGCCGTAGGTGATGCTGTTGCCCACGCACGCCACGCGGATTTTCGCCTTCGCTTGTGGCTTCGCCATTGCCTGAGAACAGATTAACAGGCACGCAATAGCGACAAAAGCAGCCTTCCGGCAGACTCTTTTCAAAACGGTTTTTAGTGTAAAGGTCATAATGTTTGAAGTTGTTTTCGGTAACATATTATATTATTGTAGTTTCACTTTCACAATGAGTTTCCTTATCTTTCCTTTGCTGAACGCCCCTACAAAAGTAATCAATTT
>CAYXGN010000021.1:0-8315 GCA_964464505.1 uncultured Prevotella sp. | reverse complement strand
TGCGACAAAAAACCATTAACTTTGTTCGGAATAAAACCCGAATCGCATGAAATTGCTATATGCTCTCTTCTTCTCCCTCGCCTTGACGTGCTGCGGCAGCAGGACAAAAGCGCCAGCAACAGACTCTGCCGACACCGTGACGACGGCGGCAGCGGCACTGAAAGGCATCTATGACGACGTGTTCCGGTGGTACAACGAAGACGCGAAAGATAAGGAAATGACGGACAGCGTGCCCGACTTCGATGCCCGTTACATGTCGCGCGACTACAAGGCTCTGCTGCAAAAGGTGGAGGAAAAGGACAGAGAGATGGAGAAAGAGGGCTTTGTCGGTTTCTTCGACTACGACCATTGGGTGTGCGGTCAGGACTACGGCAATCTGTCGGTGCGCGTCATCAGCGTGTCGGAGGAACGCTCGGGTAGATGCCGTGCGGAGGTGGAGATAAGCAATCTCGGCACGAAGACACGCCTCGGTGTGGTTCTTGTAAAGGAGAATGGCGACTGGAAGATAGACGATTTCATCGACGAAGGCACTTCGGAGAAGAACCGAATGAGGGATTATGCCGCCGGGAAATGAGTCTGGGCGATGCGGCGTGAAGCCATAATGAGAATCGATTTTATTACTTTATAACCTGCCGGCGCGGCGTGCCCGTGGTGCTGCTGTGCCGACATAAACCTAAGAACATTATGAAAGCAAAGATTTCTGCTATCCTCTTGGGAGCGTTGATGATGTGCGGAAGCACCGCATCGGCGCAGAGTGTGGCGGCGGCAAAAGCCGACCCCAAGGCGTATGCACCCTTCGAACTCGGCGAACTGAAACCCGAAGGGTGGCTCAAGGAATGGGCGCAACGCGCCGCAAAGGGCATGACAAAGAACATCGGCATCAATTACACGGAGTTTGCCAAAGGCTGGACTTCTGCCGAAGAACCGGGCTGGTGGCACTACGAACAGACGGGTTACTACACCGACGGTTTTGTGCGTCTCGCCTATTTGCTCGACGACGACTATCTCAAAGGGCGCAGCAAGGAGGTGATGGATGCTGTAGTGGCGCGCCAAAGGCCCAACGGCTACATCATGTCGAACAATAAAGAGTATGTGGAAACGTGGGGGAGCACGACGGCAGACCACGGTCTTTATTGGAGTGAGGCGGTGTTCTGCCGCTCGGCTTTGGCTTATTACAGTGCCACGAAGGACGAGCGTGTGCTCAACATGTTGAAGAAAGTGTATGCCAATTTCCCGATGTTCTCCTTCGACAAGAACCGCGACGAACCCTTCAGCGGTACCGACCTCGACGGCGAACGCAAGATTGTGGGACTGGAGAACATGTTTGAACTGTCGCGAATCACGGGCGACATGAGTTTCGCCAACCGTGCTTTGGCAATCCTCAACAACTACGATGCCGCCTTTATCGAGACTTGGGCGCGCCGCAAGGAGTTTCTCCGCACCTCCATTTGCCATGGCGTGAGCTGGAACGAGGCCTCAAAACTGCCGGCAATAGGCTACATCTACAACGGCAACCCGGAATATCTGGCTGCCACAATGAACAACTATGAGTTTCTGCAAGCCAACTCCATGCTGCCGATAGGAGTGAACTCGTCGAACGAACACCTCCATGGCATCGGCGCTTTCGAGGCTGCCGAGAGTTGCGACATAAGCGATTTCATGTGGTCTTGCATCTGGCTTGCACGCGCATCGGGTGATGCACGCTACGGCGATAGGATAGAGCAGGATGTGTTCAATGCCTTGCCCGGAGCCGTAAACTCCACCTTTACGCAAAGCGTCTACACCCAAGCACCCAACCGAATACCGGGTTTCCACTTGCGGATACGCGATGACGGGTCGTATTTCAAGGAGATGCACTGGCCCACTTGCTGTCCTGCGAACCTCAACCGCGCCTTGCCCAACTTCATAATGAATATGGCAATGCTCAACGGCAACGGCGAATTGATGTGGCTCACCTATGGACCCGCACACCTGAAGACGCGCGACGGACGCTTCGACATAGTGTGCCGGACGGAGTATCCCTTTGACGATGTGCTCACATTCACGCTCAACGCCATCCCGCAAAAGCAGGTTCTGCGCCTCCGCGTGCCTGCATGGTGCCCCAATCCTTCGCTCACCATAAACGGGAAGACAGTGAAATGCAAGGTGACCGACCATTTCATCGTGCTCAACAACAAATGGAAGAAGGGCGACACCGTGCAACTCTCCTTCCCGATGAAACCAACATTGGTGACCGGTTGCGAGAAGTTCCCATATTATAAAGGTAAGAAAGCACCGTCATGGGGAATTATGGTGCCCACCAACGGCTATATGAAACTCGACGGATTCATCGACCAAGGACGCTGCGCATGGGTGACTTGCGGCCCGCTTCTCTATGCCGCTTCGATGCAACAAGCCGACCGCGACAACTTCGACATCAACGAAGAGTTGTGGACGGAATACCGCTACGCGCTCACGCCGGAGTGTCTCGAGGGTTGCAGTATCGACTCTTCGGCAGTGCCGCATCCCTTCGTCTGGAGCTATTCCAAGGCTCCTCTCACCATCAACGCTAAGGCGCAGCTCGTGGACTGGAGTCCCGACAGGGGCGACCCTGTTATGCCTCTCACCGCGCCCAAGGTGCTGAAGAAAGACATTGACATAAAACTCGTGCCCTACGGGTTCCTCGACTACCGCATGTCGATGTTCCCGTTGGTGGGGGAATAGATATTGACGATACGAAAAAGGGCGGCAAAGAAGGGGAAACCTTCTTTGCCGCCCTTTTTCGTATCATCCTTTTTCTTACTTCTTGATAACCTTGATGGTCTTGCCGTCGCTGCCCTTCACGATGTTGAGTCCGCGCTGCATCTGACCCATCTGCACGCCGTTGGCGTTGTAGATGCGGATGTTGCCGGTGGCAGCCTTGACACTGTTGATGCCTGTCTCGAACTTCTCTCCGAAGACAGCAAACACGTCGATGACTTCATCTTCGTCCATTGCCACTGGCAAAGAAATCTCTGCGTAGAGTTTGCCGTCCTTGCTTTGGCCGTTGATTGTCACATGCACCTTGCCTCCAAGAACCGCGGCGATGGCACCGCCGTTAGTGATTTCTGCATCCTGGTCGGCAGTATAGACGGTGTAACCGTTCACTTCCTCGGCGTGGATGTTCTTTGCTGTGACATCGCCGATGAGGTAACCGCCTTCTCCACCGAATGTAAACTGCTTCAGAAGGAAGTCGTAGGTGCCGTCATCGTGCTTTGTTGTTACGATGGTTGTGGTCTGCGGGTCTTGCGCTTCGCCGTTGAGAGTGATGGCGAGGTTGCCGGTGTACTGTTCTGTCGGCTCGTCCTTTACCATGTGGAAGACATACTTCGTGGTGGTGAGGAGGTCGTATCCCACTGTGGTGATGATGACATCGCTCTTTCCGTCAGCCTCCACGAGGTTGGTGCTCCAGCCGATTACGCGGCCGCGGGCAGTGACGCCGAAGCGTGTGTCGAGGTTGTTGAGGGCGCCGGTATACTTCACCGTGTACTCGGTCTTCTCAGGTTCGAAACCTTCTATTGCTGTGCCGTTGAAGGTGACGGCAGCCAAATGGGTGTCGTAGATGAGTTCTAGGTCGTCGATAATGAGCACGTCGGGGTTGGAGTCGTTGGTGCTTCCCACTCCAGCCTGGGCATTGGTGGACAGCGTCACGAGTATTGCGCCGGTGTAATTGTCGGGAGTGGTGTACTCAAACGGCACGCAAATGCGCTGCCAAGCGAAGTCTTTGCTCTCGATAGAAGTGCAGGTGGCTTTGCCATAAACATTGGTGTAGGTCTGCGCCTCTGGGTCCTGATACTTCGTTCCGTCGGTAAACACGGCGTTAAGAGAAGCATATTTGTAGGCTTTGTTGTCGCTGCTGATGTCTCCTTGCTTGAATTTCACCCACACGGCGATTGAGTCTGGGCTCGCAGCAAGGGGAGCATAGAACGGGTCGCCGGCTGCATCGACATTCGTAGACGACGGGTCGCTGGTGGAGTTGTTCTGTGTTGCGTCGCTCTTATCGATGCTTTGGGCGTAGAGGCGGCCTGTGGTGAGGGTGCCGTTAGCAGGGATGCCGAGGATAGAATGGGACACAAGCTTCACGCTCTTCGTTCCTTTGGACCCCGGACGGGCTTCATTGTTGATGGTGGTAAACACTTTTTTCTTTACCGTGCCTGTCACGGTGCCGGTAACAGAGGACATGAACGAGTGCCAGCCGTCGGGTTCGTCGCTCGAGTAATTGCCGTTGGTTGCGGTGTGATAGGTCTCGAAGTCGCTGCCAAGGAGCTGTCCGAAGACATAGCGCTGGGCTCCGAAACGATAGGTGGTGACACTTCCATCTTCTGCAAACTGGTTGAAGGTGGCTGCGAGAGCGCACTCGCCGCTGCGGCTGTTGGTGCGCAGTTCACCCTTGAAGAAGCCGTCGTTGTTGTAGGCTGTGTAGTAGGTCACGAAACCAACTGTCTTCGTTGCGCTACCGCTGATAGAGAAACTGATGGCGTCTTGTCCTGGGATTGCGAAGCTGACAGTGCTTGATGTCAGCGTTGCCGTGACGTTTTGTGTCTCGGTTGTGACTCCATTCGCAGTCGTGTAAAGGCTGCTTGTGTAGTCATCTGCATTTGCCGTCAAAGAAGCGGCAACGAGAAAGAGAGAGAGTAATTGTTTCTTCATAAACGCTTTGTATTAAAAATAATGTGTGATAAATGTTTCTTTGCTTGCTGTTTTTGCTGAAATGGGGTGTTATTTCAGGTTGTAGGTGATGCCGATTGTGCCGAAAATGGGGTACATGGTCTGTTCGATGGTGCTGAAAGTGCTCTTGAAGATGCCCGAAAGTCCCCATGTCAAGCCGGCGTACGCACCGAAACGGTTGCTGAAATACCAGTCGGCACCGAGGTCGAGACCCCATTGCCAGTGGCGCAGATCCTCACTGAAGTCGTAGTCGCCGCGCTCGCCTGCCTCGTGACCGAGTTCCACTTTCTGTCCCACGGGGTTGTCTTCGCGCAGGTAGCCGTCGTAGGCGTAGCCCTTAAACGAGCCGCTGCTGACGTAAGAGAGGTAGGGACCGAACTTCAACCGCACCTTCTTGCTGACATCATAGGTTGCCTGCACGGGGATGGTGAGCATGTTCAGCGTCACGTTGGTGACCACATTGCCGGTGAAAACGCCTTTCAGCGGTTCTCCGTCCTTCTTCATCTCCATGCTGTAATTCTTCACTCTGGCATCGGTTTCCATTCCTTTTCGCTCGAGGTGGAAGCCTGTCATCACGCCCCAAGAACCGTTCAGGGGACGGTAAGCGTCCACTCCGATGGTGAAAGCGAACTTGGGCGTGAACTTGTCGAGGCCGCGGATTGTTGCCGGCATACCCACCGGGGCTGTTCCTCCGAGGTTGTAGCCGAGGCGAACCTTATAGGACATGTTGCTGAACAAGCCCGCTGCTGAGGCTCCGAGAGTTATGGCGGCGAGGAGTATAAGGGTGAAGAGAGTTCTTTTGTTCATATTGTTGTCTTTGGGGTGGGTTATTGTTGCTTTACGGGGCGTTCGCCTTTGATGCTCACTTTGTCGATGAGCAGTGTGCTGCCGATGGCTCCCTGGAAGTCGGCTCCCTCACAACTGGAGGAGAACACCACTGCGAGGCTGTAGCCATAGCGCGCCAACAGGTCGAGGTCAAGGTCGGCAATGTAGTCGAAGTCGAGTTCGAACTTGGTCCAACCGTCGGTCTTGTGCACATGGCCAGTGAGTGCTTTCGCCACTATCTGCGGACTCGTAAGAATGTTGCTGCCGTCCAGATAGAGGGCGTTGCCGTTGTCGTCGGTGTTCTTGAACACTATGGCGTAGATGTCGCCCTCGTCGGTTTTTCCTTCCACGGCATTGCCGGCGCGGTCCTGGAATGTCTCGCCGGGCGTGTATTGATAGTAGCCCTCAAACTTCAACGGCTTGTAGTTGATGGCGTTGTTGGCACCGTCGCCGAAGTGGGTGCATTCGAGGGTCCTTCCCTTTTTCATCGCGTTCTTGGTGTCGAACACGCCGGTGAAGAGGTTGCCGGCGGCTATTCGCATGTCCAGTGCTGCCGCCAGAGTGCTCGTCTTGCTTGTTGTCAGCTTCACTGCCTTGCCTTCGTAACCGTTCTCATAGGGCGTTGTGGGGAAGGCATCGGGCTTTGCCGAGGGCTTTGCCATGGTGTATCCGGCGTTGCCTGTAGCCCAGTTGAGGGCTTCGGTGCCGTCGGCGAGGAGGTCGGTCCAGACGTAATACTTCTGCTTTGAACGCTCGAGGAAGACGTTTTCAAAGTCGTAATTCACCGTAACTTCCTCTTCCTGGGGCTGCGGCAACTCTGCTGTGATGCGCACTTCGTAGGTGCGGCTCCACTCGCCGTCCTCCGATGTCACCGTGTAAGTGAGCGGACCCTGCGAGAAATCGCGCACGGTGCCACTCTCGGGAACGATTGTCGCGCCCTCGGTTATGCGGAAAATGGGAGCCAGAGCGGTAAGGTCGGCGGTGCTGCGGAGCTGCTTGAAGATGATGACGGTCTCCGTAGAACCTATTGTTACGAGCGAATCGGCTTGTTGGAAAAATATTTCATCAGGGTTGTCGGCATGCAAATAGGCTTGTTCTATATCGCATTCCGAATTGAGGGGCTCATCCTTGAAGCAGGATGTGAGAGTGGCGCAGAGAGCCACGCCGGCAAGGACAGTGTACAGTTTAAACATAATTATGCTTCTTCTCATAGCGTTCGCCGCAGCGTTCGGGGCTTTTTGGCGGTGCCGTGTGGGAATAGTGCGCGCAGATTGCACACTTTCTTATAATCTATGCAAAATTACTTTAATTTAATATATGTGCCAAACAAAAAGCGTAAAATCTTTTGTTTTCTGTGTTTTATGGGTTGTTCTTTACCCTTGGCGGAGATTTAAAGCTGCCCTTTCAGGGCGCAGCGACGCCGCAATTCAATTACCCAAGGCGCTGCCTTGGGCTGGAGGAGAGTTGCGCTTACAGCGCGATGCTTCGCCTTTTTGATGCTTTACCGGATTACGAGCCGCGTCAGTTGGTCGTCGGCGAAGAGTTCCTGCGCCACCGATTGCAGTTCTTTGGCGGTGAGGGCATCAATGTCGCGGCGCAGTTCCGTCACGTCTTTCAGCCATCCGTAATGCAGGAATCCTTTGGCAAAATCAAGAGCAAACTGCTCGCGCGAGTCGCAGGCGATGCCTATCTGCCCGTTTATCTGCTTCTTGGCGGCGCGGAGCTGCGACTCTGCCAGGGGCTTCTCCATCATCCTGTCGAGTTCTTTCCGCACCAGACGAAGGCATCGCCGCACGTTCTTCGGGTCGCACCCGAAATAGATTGCCCACAGACCGGTGTCGCTGTAACTCACCATCGAACTCTCGACGGTGTAAACCAAGGCGTTGCGCTCGCGAAGGGAGAGGTTCAGTCGGGCGTTCATGCCGGGCCCGCCGAGAATGTTGTTGAGCAGATAGAGGGCTATCCGTCGTGGCGAGTGAATGTCGTAGGCACGCGTGCCGAGCATCACGTGCACCAGATGCGTGTCCATTTCGTGCTCCGTCTGTTGCGGCGTATAGGGCGGGAGGGGTGCTCTCTCGCCACATTTTGTTTTATATACACCCTCCTTGCAGGCTTCGGCATCTGGCTCACCCGTGTGTGCCAGTTCCAGCAAACCCACGAGACGGCGGAAGTCAACATCGCCGTAGGCGAAGAAAACGGCATTCTGCGGACGGTAGAGGCGGCGTGTGAAGCGCAGCGCATCGGCGGTGGTAAAGGTGCGGAGAATGTGGGCACGCCCCAGGATGTTGTGTCCGAGGGGATGCCCCTGATATATGGCGTTCTCGAAAAGGTCGTAGATGAGTTCCGAGGGCGAGTCGTTGTAACTCTCTATCTCGTCGCAGATTACCTCCACCTCCTTGTCGATTTCCGCTTGCGGATAGGTGCTGTGGAACACTATGTCGGTAAGCAAGTCGACGGCGCGGTCGATGTTTTCCTTCAGCACGGCGGCATGATAGACGGTGTCTTCCTTTGTGGTGAAGGCGTTGAGGTCGCCTCCCACGCTCTCCAGATAGTTGAGGATGTGCCACGCCTTGCGCTTCTCCGTGCCCTTGAACGTGAGGTGTTCGCAGAAATGCGCCATTCCTTCGCGTCCCGGTTCTTCGTCGCGCGTGCCGGCAGCGACGGCATATCCGCAATAGACCACGGGCGAAGAACTCGGCAGATGGATGATGCGCAGGCCGTCGCGCAGTGTGTATGTGTTGTAGTTCATGCTCTTTCCTTGTCGTTAAACGAATGCAAAGTTACGCTTTTCGGGAGAGAAAAGC
>CAYXGN010000020.1:0-16759 GCA_964464505.1 uncultured Prevotella sp. | reverse complement strand
GGTGCTTGCCTTGGGGAATGTCAAACTGGTCGCAGAGGTAGTCGAGCGTGTTGCAACCGAAGTCGTAGTTGTGGCGCGCGGCACGGAGAGTGCAGTAGTAGTCTGCTTCCGGCTTTTCGAGGCCATAAAGCTCCAGCGACTTGCGGATGCAGGAGATGTCGAAGGAGGCATTGTGTGCCACCAATACTGGCGTTTCGTCAAGATATCCCATTATCTCTGTCCATACCTCGGGGAACTCCGGCGCGTGGACTGTGTCCTTAGGTTGGATGCCGTGTACCTGTATGTTCCAATACGAATAGGCATTGTCTTCCGGGCGGACGAGCCATGATTTTGTTTCCACGACTTTGCCGTCCTTCACCACGCAAATACCGGCTTCGCAGATGGAAGCCCGTTTTTCCGTAGCCGTTTCAAAGTCTATTGCTATAAAGTTCAGTCCTTTCATAAGTCAGTCCTTGTAATATGGGATTAGTGTCTTTATCTTTCTTGCCCATCGTCTTGAAATGTTTGTCGTTGCTTAGCAAACGTCTGAATTTATTCAAACATTTTCGATGTCACGCCGCAAAAATATAACAATTTCTTCAATTAGCCGCACTCTTTTGGCATAATTGCAAAACTGGGGTTGTCGCGTTACGAATGGGCACAAACAACATTCTTGCTATGGCAAGCGACAAAGTCGAGCGAATCTATCAATTATTGAGGGTAACCATAGTAGGTGCGCATCGCCGAGGTGCGCCCATCGCAAACGGCGAATTTCTTTGAGGGGCGCATCTAAGCCTCTCCCGACCTCCCCCAGAAGGGAGGAGAAATGCATCTGCGCCTACTACGGATAGTTTGAGGGGCGCGCCTACTAAAAAGCCCTCCCGATGGGGGAGGGCTGGAAGGGGATTCTATTCTTTTTCTATGAGCACGGTGGCGTAGGCGGCGATGCCTTCTTCGCGCCCTGTGAAGCCGAGGCGCTCCGTCGTCGTGGCTTTGATAGAGATGTTGTCCTCGTCGGTGTGCATCACTTCGGCGAGGCATTTCTTCATCGCCGGCACGTGCGGATTGATTTTAGGGCGTTCCGCACACACCGTGGCATCGATGTTGCCAAGGCGGTAGCCCTTGGTGGCGATGAGGCCGACGGTCTTGCAGAGGAGTGTTTTACTGTCCACATTGAGAGTCTCTGCGGCAGTGTCGGGGAAGTGATAGCCTATGTCGCGCATATTGGCTGCGCCGAGAAGGGCATCGCAGATGGCATGGATGAGCACATCGGCATCGCTGTGTCCGAGCAGCCCCAGGCTGTGGTCTATCTTTATTCCTCCGAGCCACAAGTCGCGCCCTGCCACAAGGCGGTGCACATCGTAGCCGAAGCCTACGCGTATTTTCATTGTCTGTATTTATTTACGCCGGAAGAGGTCCTTTATTCCGTCCATATCGAACGCCAGGGTGAAGCGCAAAGTCTGGTCGAGCGGGTTGCTCTTCGCCGTGGCTATGACATAGGCGGCATCGAGGGAGAAGACGCTCATGCGGAAGCCGGCACCCACGGTGAAGTATTTTCTGTTGCCCTTGTTCTCCGATTCGTGGTGATAGCCGGCACGCACGGTGAACTGGTCGTGGTAGGTGTATTCGGCACCCACGCTCCATTGTATTTCCTGAAGCTCTTCCTTGAAGCCGCCGGGGGCATCGCCGAAGCTCTTGAAGATGCCGCTGATGGACGACACATCGTAGTAGTCCTTCTGCACACGCTGCTGATAGTCCTCGGTGGTCTCGCCGTCGTTCTGCTTGGGATAGGTGGGGACGAGGAGTTTGTTGGCATCGGCGGTGATGGTGAAGCGGTTGTATTCGTCGATAGGCACCATTAAAGCCGCACCCAGACGGAGGTTGGTGGGGATGAACTCAGAGTTGTTGTCGCCGCCGAACGAAATCTTCGAGCCTATGTTGGAGATGTTGAGTCCGAGTCCGAGTTGGCACTCGCGCGACCCGATGTTGAGGTAGTTCTGATAGTAGCACGCCAAGTCCACGCCGAAGGCACTGCCGGGCGACGTGTCCTGCGTGTAGTCGTAGGTGAGGTCGGAGTATATCCAACGCACGGCAGCGGCGATGGAGAACCTCTCGCTCAGCATGAGCGAGTAAGCCACATCCACCGACATTTCGTAGGGCTTTATGGTCATGTTGTTGCCTGCCGACTCATCGGTGCTGAGGTAAACCTCGCCAAGGGAGAAGTAGCGCAACGATGCCGAGACAGCGGAATAGTTGCCGATGCGGTAGTAACCGGCGAGATAGGCAAGGTCCATGTCGCTCACCAGCTGGCGGAGCCACGGCGTGTAGTTGAGCGCAACGCCTGCCCTTGAGATGGTGAACGGATATTTTGCGGGGTTCCAGTATTGCGAAACCACGTCAGGGTCGGTGGCAACACCGGCATCGCCAAGACCTGCCGCGCGCGCATCGGGGGCTATCGTCTGCGATGTCACCGACGTGTTGACAGGGTTGAACATGTCCTGTTTGTCTTGTGCTGCGAGCGGCAAGGCTGCCATTGCTGCCATTGCCACGGCCACGATTCGTGTCATGTATTTCATTGTTGTGCTTGTTTCGTTGAGGTGGGTTCTAAAAATTCCCTCCTGAGTGATGTTCTCTTAAAGAAACGCTGTTTGGGCTTATTTATTGCCGAAGACGATGAGTTTCTTTGCTTTCGACGTGCGTGTGGCACCCTCCGAGGTGAGCCTTACGCGGTAGAGATAGACTCCTGTCTCCAACTTCTGTCCGCTGTCGAGGGTGAGGTCCCAGTCCACGGTGTAGGCGCTGCCGGCGCTTGTCCCCGTCTCCTCGTGCCGCCAAAGTTGCCTGCCGCTCATGTCGAACACATCGATGCCGACAGTGAGCTCCGACCCGCTGCGGTCGTGGCTGACGATGAATGTGGTGTTGACGGTGGCAGGGTTTTTCGTGCATTCCACGCTGCACTGGGGCTTTATGCCATGCACGACATTGAACGTGAGTTCGGCGATGGAGACGTTGTTGAGCACGTCCCAGGCGCGGAACGCCAACTTATGCTTGCCTGCCGACAGCTCGGGAATATTATAATAGGTGGTGCCGCTCGTGTAGGAACCGAAATCGAATGAGAAGTTGTCGTTGAGCGAATAGGAATAGGTCGGGTTGCCGTCGATGATGAGCTGGAGGTCGTGGCCGATGCCGTTGCCTGTGGCATTGATGCCGTCCTTGTCCATAATCTGCGCCACGAAGTAAGGCGTGGCGTTCACTTCGCCGCCGTTCTGGAACGAGGGTGAGTTGAGATAGCAATAGATTGAGGGACCTATGGAGTCGTTGTCGGCGATGTCGCTGCCTCCCACCGTGAAGCTCTCGTCCGACCCGCTGGCGATGACGGTGTGGGAGGAGTTGATGGCATAAAGGTTCATTATGCCCGTGAGATTGGAGTAATTGATGTCCTTCGGCACAGTAAAGGTCATCTCGAAACGCCCTGCGCGCACGCTGTCGTTGCCGTTATAGAGAGTGTTGGGACGGTCGTAATAGGTGAACGCCGTCTCGGCAGCGGTGTTGTCGTTGAGCCGGCAGGTCACTAGTTCGCGGTTGTCGCGCACGGTAAGGGTGACGATGCCGTTGAAGTCGTCGTGGCCTTCGATGTGGCCTTTCACTGTCGTGCGGCTTCCCGCCTTCAGCGTTATGTCGGCCCCGGAGCCTGTTGCCACTCCGTTTATCTCGTCGACGACAGCCTTGGCAGTGGGCAGATGGAGAGCGAGGGCAGGGTCGCCGAGGAGCGAATATTGCAGGGTGTTGCGCGCGAGCGACTCGCTGCCGCTGGCGTTCTTGGCAAGACGCTGTGCCTCGCCGAGCGTGCACGGCGTGCCGTCGTCGTTGTAGCTCAGCACATAGCGCATGAAATTCTTGTTGAGAGTGGTGTTCTGCGAGGCGTAGACGGTGCGCGTGGTGCCATAGAACGCCACTGCACCGCCCTTGGAATTGAGCACTGCCGTCTCGCCGATGGTGGCGTCAACGCCGTCGAAAGGCATGATGTCGCACGACGCTGTCACCCAAAGCGGAAGGTTGGTGTTGCTGAAATTCTCGAAATCGGTGATGCGGAGCACGGTCTCGTGCGACAGCTGTATTTCGCTGCCGTGGCCTGCATAGTCCATGACGAGGGCTCCCGCCTGCTGCTGTTGCTTTATCAACCGGGTTACGTCGGGGTAGGTATGGCCCGTAGAGGAAGTCTCGCGCGGGTAGGCATCCCACATCACCTTCTTCACCAGATAGTTGGGATAGGACGATATCACCTGCTCCGCCACGATGTTGGCATCCTCCATGTGCTGGTTGCTGTCGCCGTCGTCGCCCATGAAGAAGATGGTGTTCTGCCACGCGCCGCCGTTCTCGTTCTCGGCGTAGGCGATGGTCTTGTCCACCATTGTCTTTGCTTGCTGCTCGGTGGTGACGGGGAAACGCCCCACAGCCACATCGAGTTTGTCCACCCACAGAGGCTTCGCCCCCTCGCCGTCGTCGAGCATTGCGTAGAAGCCGTCGTCTATATAGCAACTGCGCTTGTCGAAGGAGTCCTCGCTTTCGAAAGCCAACAGATAGTCGTCGGGGTCGAGGCTGCTGCACGAAGAGGTGAGCATGCGGTTGTCCCACACGCAGTCGCCGAAGAGAAGGAGATACTTCGGCATGTCGCTCTCGTCGGCAGCGCGGTCGTAGAGCATCTTCATATATTGGCGGTAAGCACTGGCATCGGGAGTGCCGCTCGAAAATTCGTTGTAGAGTTCGTCTGCCGGCACGATGCTGACGCGCATGCTGTCGCGCTCTTCATGGAAAGCCTTGAGCCGCTGCGCCTGCGCCAGCAGTTTCTGGGAGGTAGGGATTATGATGACAAGGTCGGCTTGCGGGTCGGCGTGATGGTCTTGGTTGGTGATGCCGTAGACATACTGCGGCGTGGGCAGCGACTCGGAATCGAGGTCTGCCATGGGCTTGGCATACTGCGAGAGGAGTGTGATGTAGTCGAGGCGCATGGTGCTTCCCTCCAGCACTGTCAGTTTGACGGTGTTCTCCGCCTTGATGTTGTTGATGATGAAGAACTGCGAATTGCTGCATCCGAAGACGTAGCGCGAGTCGCTGAGGGTGGTCTTTATGGTGCCCACAACGGAGTCGTTCATCTCCACCTGCACCCTTGTCGTGCCGCCGGCAGAGACGCAGACAACGAGCAGCTGTGCCCCTTCGGTGTTGGGCGCGGCTATGTTTACGGTCTGCGACGAACCCACTTCCACGCTGCGCGAGTCGAAGAGGTTGCGCCCTCCGTTGTACCAGGCGTAGCCGTCCACCTCATAATGCGAGTGGAAGTCGTTGGGGGTGGGGTAGAACGCCGCCTTCATGGAGTCGGCAGAGATGGTGGCGGGAGCGTCGTCTTGCTCCGTCAGGAAGTAATAGCCATAATCGGAATACGGATTGCGGGTGCGCGTCATGGCAGTGTTGGAGTCCCAGGACACGGGACCGCGGGCGTAGAACACGCGGCGGTTGCCGGTCTTGTAGGTGGCAACCTCCTTCAGGTCGTCGCCGGCTATGAGTTCGTCGGCAGTGAGAATTTCGTTCTTGAGGTTGCCGCCATAGCCAAAGACCTTCACCTTGTTTATATCAGTGAACCCGGCTTGGCGAATGAGTGACTCGGTGATTTGATGGAATCCCGATGTGGAGACCCTTATCTTGGCCCATTTCCCCGATGCCAGGACGGAGTGGGCAGCATAGCGTTCGGCAGGGGCAATATCGGCTTTGCGTTGCTGCGCGAAATTCTTTGCGGAGCCTTTTGCCACGGCTTCCTGCTTGAGAAGAAAACTTACAAGGAGTTGGTATTTCCCCTCACGGAAGACAACGGGGCAGAAAGAGGTGCTGAGGAAAGGTTGCTTGCGGTTGAAGGTGATGTTGGCAGCCACCTCGGGGAGTGCCGGGGGCAGCGCGGAATAGAGACGTTGGTAACGCGCAACATCGCTCGCCGGCATATCGATGAATTCGGGATAGGCTATGCTGACGGTGTAGACAGAGTCGCGATAGTTGGCGGGGAGAGGCGAGGTGTGGCAGAATTGCGGCGCAACGGAGTCGGTCGTCACCTCGGCTGCCGTCAAGTTGAAGAATTGTTGCGCCTTTGTCTGCATGGCTGTGAGCACGAGAAAGGCGATTGCCGCTATGTGTTTCGTTGTTTGTCTCACTGATGTTTATTTGCAATTAAACGACAGAACCTTTCTGTCTTCGATGTAACCTTCGAGGTGGTCGTCGATGTTTACGGATCCGACACCTGCCGGAGTGCCGGTGTAGAGGAGGTCGCCCGTCTTCAGGGTGAAGTACCGGCTGATGTAGGCTATGAGTTCGTCCACCTTGTAAAGCATGTCACTGGTGCAGCCTTCCTGCACTGTCTTGCCGTTGATGTCGAGGTGGAAGTGGACGGCTTGTATGTCGCGGAGCTTGCTGATGTCCACCCATTCGCCCACAGCAGCAGAGCCGTCGAAGCCCTTGCAGAGGTCCCACGGCTTGCCTTCGGCGCGCAACCGCTGCTGCATCTCGCGCGCGGTGAAGTCGATGCCCACCGTGACAGCGTCGTAATAGCGGTGGGCGAAACGCTCGGGGATGCTCTTTCCGAGGCGGCAGATGCGCACGACGACTTCCGTCTCATAGTCTATCCGCCCCATGAAATCGGGCACGAAGAACGGCTTGCCGTCCTTCAACAACGCCGAGTCGGCTTTTGTGAAGATGACAGGCTGCTCTGGTTTATATAACGCGCCATGCAGTTCTTTATTGTGTGCGAGGTAGTTCATACCCACAGCAAATATCTTCATTTTCCTTGATTTTAAGGTTTTGGGGGGAGGCAATAAAAGAAAAAAGGAGTCATAAAGAGCATTCACCCTTTACAACTCCTTCTTATTGTAGTACTGTCTAAATCTTTTTAGAACCCACCTTAAATTACTCGGCAGCAAGAGTGAAGCGCTTGTAAGCAGCAATCTTCAGCTCCTTGTCCTGCTTCTTCAGGTAGTCGGCAACGGTCTCCTTGTCGCCATCACCAAACTGGAATTCTTGTGCAACGAGGCAGTTCTCCTTCAAGAACTTGCCGACACGACCCTTTGCGATGTTCTGAATCATGTTCTCGTTGAGGCTTGCAGCCTTCTCTGCGCTGACAGTCTCTTTGATTTCGCGGAACTTCACAACGTCCTCGGCAGTAATCCATCCCTTGCCTTGGTTCGACTCGATGTGGTCTTCGGAGTCGAAATGGTTAGGATTGAGTCCTGCTTTCTTCAAAGCTGCGTCGACAGCCTTCTCGATTTGCTCTTCCTTAGTCTTCTGAACGGCGATGTTATACTCGTTGTCGATGACTTCCTTGGGCACCTGTGTCTCGTCAAGGGCGATTGGCTTCATTGCTGCCACCTGCATGGCGAGTTTGTGACCCACCTCTGCATTCTCCTTGTTGAGCTGTACCATGGTGCAGAGAGTGTGCTTGCCCATGTGGTCGTAAACCTCGATGTTGTCGCCTTCGAGCACGTTGTAACCGTCGAGTTCCATCTTCTCACCAGTGATGCCCGAACGCTGTGTCACAGCAGCCTGAACGGTGCTCTCGCCGAAAGCGAGGGCGTTCACCTCTTCAAGGGTGTGGGCCTTTGCTGCGATGGCAGCGTCGAGGATGTCGCTTGTGAGTTTGATGAAGTCGGCACCGTTAGCCACGAAGTCGGTCTCGCACTTGAGAGCAATCATTGCAGCAAAACCGTTTGCGTTCTTCACGAGCACGCAACCGTTTGATGTCTCGCGGTCGGAACGCTTTGCAGCGATAGCCAGTCCGCGCTCACGGAGCAAGTCCTTTGCCTTATCGAAATCGCCTTCTGCCTCTGTCAGGGCCTTCTTTACGTCAGCAAGACCGGCTCCTGTCATGGCACGAAGTTTCTTTATGTCTTCTATTGAAACAGCCATAGTGTTTAAATGTGATTAGAAATTGTTTGTATTGTCTGTCTGATTACTCGGCAGCGGGGGCTTCTGCCTCTGTTGCGGGTTCGGCAACCTCTGCTTCTGCCTTGGGAGCCTCTGCTGCGGGAGTGGCTTCTTCAGCCTTGGGAGCGTCCTTGCGTGCTCTGCGAGTGCGCTTCTTTCCCTCTGCGGCAACCTCTGCCTGCTCGGCTGCTGCCTTCTCGTCGGCTTTCTCAACCTTGCGCTCTTCCAGTCCTTCGGCAATGGCGCTGCAGCATGCAGAAAGGATTACGTCGATGGAATCCTTGGCGTCGTCGTTGGCAGGGATGAGGAAATCGATGTTGCGCGGGTCGGAGTTGGTGTCAACGATAGCGAACACTGGAATACCCAGACGGTTGGCTTCCTTCACGGCGATGTTCTCCTTCATCACGTCAACCACGAACAGTGCGCTCGGCAGACGGGTAAGGTCGGCGATGGAACCAAGGTTCTTCTCCAACTTGGCACGTTGGCGTGTCACCTGCAGGAGCTCACGCTTGGAGAGGTTGGAGAAAGTGCCGTCGTTCATGAGTTTGTCGATGTTCGTCATTTTCTTCACTGCCTTGCGGATTGTGGGGAAGTTGGTGAGCATGCCGCCCGGCCAACGCTCGATGACGTAAGGCATGTTAACGCTCGCTGCTTTCTCTGCAACGATGTCCTTAGCTTGTTTTTTAGTAGCGACGAACAGGATTTTCTTGCCTGACTTGGCGATTTGCTTCAGAGCCTCAGCGGCATCGTCTATCTTTGCCACTGTCTTGTGCAAATCGATTATATGAATGCCATTGCGCTCCATAAAGATGTAAGGAGCCATGGCTGGGTTCCACTTGCGACGGAGGTGGCCAAAGTGACAGCCTGCCTCGAGTAATTGGTCAAAATTTGTTCTTGACATTTGTTTTCTGTTTTTAAAATTGTTTACTTTCCTTTGAGTTTTCAATGAACCAGCCCGCGAGTAACGGCATTGCCGGTCTTACGGGTTTGGATACTAAACGGGGGAGGAAGGCTATGCAGCACATAATAATATAATGTGGCTTGCCTTGCTCCTGATATTAACGCTTGCTGAACTGGAAGCGGCGACGAGCCTTCGGCTGACCCGGTTTCTTGCGCTCAACGGCACGGGCGTCGCGTGTGAGGAAGCCCTGGTCCTTGAGAGTCTTCTTGTCTTCAGCGTTGATTTTTACAAGTGCGCGGGCGATAGCGAGGCGTAAAGCCTGACTCTGGCCGGTGAAACCGCCGCCGTCAAGGTTTACCTTTATGTCGTATTTCTCTTCAACACCGAGAAGCTGCAGAGGCTGTTTTACCACATACTGCAGAATGGCTGACGGGAAATACTTTGTGAGTTCCTCTTTGTTTATTGTGATCTTACCGGTGCCTTCTGTGAGATATACACGAGCTACGGCACTCTTACGGCGACCAATTGCATTTATCATTTCCATCTTCCTATGCTTTATTTATACTGGTTAATATCAATTGCCTTGGGCTGCTGTGCCTCGTGTTTGTGCTCTGTTCCCTCGTAAACGTAGAGGTTGTTGAGCAACTGACGGCCGAGAGGGCCTTTGGGGAGCATTCCCTTTACGGCGTGACGGATAATCTTGTCGATTCCGTTAGGACGCTTGCGCAGGTCTGCCGGAGTGTTGAAACGCTGTCCGCCGGGATAGCCAGTATAACGTGTATAAACCTTGTCGGTCTCCTTCTTGCCGGTGAAAACCACCTTGGCGGCGTTGATAATGATTACATTGTCTCCGCAGTCTACATGGGGAGTGAAGGTTGGTTTGTACTTTCCGCGAATCAGCTTGGCTACTTTCGAGCAGAGACGACCCACAACCTGGTCGGTGGCATCGATGACTACCCACTCTTTCTTAGCTGTTTCCTTGTTCACGGAAATAGTCTTGTAACTTAAAGTGTTCATTGTCTGAATTAAAATTTTACTACTAAAAAACTATCATTCTTGCACAAGCGATTCACTAACCGTGCCGCTCGGCCAAAAGCGCACACTATTAACACTCTCGTGCAGAGGACTCTAAGTGTATCCTCAAATAATCGGACTGCAAAATTACGGTTTTTTCGTTTAATACTGTGTGTGAGGGAATGCCCGCGTTATTGATATTAGGAAAGTTTAACGCTTTATAACATTTCGGAGTGGGATTCCTTTCGGTTGCATTGCTTGTCGAGCCGGCGAAGCACCCACCAATAGGCTGGGAAGAGGAACGCGTCGGCCATGCACCAAGCCACGGGGTCGCCCAGGCAAACGCCGGTCCACGCCAGAGCCGGCACGAGATAGAGGCTCACTCCACTGCGTGCTATCATCTCCATCACACCGCTCAGCATTGAGAAGTTGCTGAAACCGAGTCCTTGAATGGAGTAGCGCAGCACGGTGAGCATGCCCAGAGCGGGATAAAAATAGTTGGTGATGCGCATATACTGCGCTGCCTTTGCCGTCACCTCTGCCTGGTTTCCGTCGACGAAGAGCGTCATCATATTGTCGGCAAAGGGGTAGATGACAGCCACGGTGAGGACGAAATAGACGGCGGTGAGTTTCGTGGCTGCCCACACCCCCTGTCTTACGCGGTCCATGCGGAGTGCTCCGAGGTTCTGGCCGCAATAGGTTGCCATCGCCACACCGATGTTCTCGAAGACGCAGGTGAACAGGTATTTTATTCGCATCGACGCCGTGAACGCTGCCACGCAAGTGGTGCCGAGGGCGTTGTTGGCACTTTGCAGCATGATGATGCCAATGCCGGTGATGGAGAATTGCAATCCCATGGGTACACCGTTATTGAGGAGAATGCTCGTCCGGCGGTTGTCGTAACGCCGCTCATCACCGTGCGGAATGAGTATGCGCATGCGTCGGCGGATGTACCACAGACACAGCGCCACCGACAGGCCTTGCGACAGCCATGTGGCGATGCCGGCACCTTCCACGCCCATTCCGAGCCAAAGGATGAGTACAACATCGAGCAATATGTTTGCCACTGCCGAAACAATGAGAAAAAAGAAAGGCTGGCGCGAGTTGCCGAGGGCGCGTATCTGTCCCGAGAAAAGGTTGAAGCCGAAGGTGAGAGGGATGGTGGCAAACTGCAACATGAGAAAGACATAGGCATCGTGGAAGATTTCATCGGGGGTGTTCACCATCTGTAATATGTGGCGGCAAAGCATCAACGACAGCAGCGTCACCACTGCCGACATCACCACTGCCACCCGAACTGCATTGGCGACATAGACCCGCATCTTCCTGAAGTCCTTCGCTCCGAACGCCTGAGCCACAGGAATGGCGAAGCCGGCACACGCTCCGTTGCAGAAGCCCATGACCAGAAACATCACCGAAGACGAGGCTCCCACGGCTGCCAACGCACCCACGCCGACCCATCGGCCCACTATCGCCGCATCGATGACAAGGTACATCTGTTGCAGGATGTAACCCAAGATGAGCGGCAACGCAAATCGTGTGATGCCGCGCAGAGGCGAGCCCACGGTCATGTCGTGCGCCGACGCACTTGTAATCTCTTCCTTTTCCATAATGATTTTTGGTGTTATCCTGTTGCCTGCCCATTCTTGGAGTCGCCATCTCAGCATGGGTGGAAAGTTGCCTTAAAGCGGTTGCAAAATTATAAAAATCCATATAAACCGCATCGGAAACGGCGTTTTCTTTTCATTATTCCGTCTTTCTTTTGTAAATTTGCCACTGACAAGATGCCGGCACCGATGACGGTTTGCCGCCCATATATATAATAATGTGGGAAATGGCATTTTGGAAAAACCAAAACCCTCAACTATGGCATTCTCACCGACAACAAAAGTACTGACATGGCAACAACTCGTCGATTCCATCGCCGACGGAGCAAAGCATCCCGACGAGACCAACTGGGCTATCTACCGCTATCTGCGCCAAAACTATAAGGAGGCGGACTCAAAAGAGGTGCGGATGTTGCTTGCTGCCTACATGAAACTGCAATCAAAGAAGCCCTCACTCATCAATTCCTGCATGCTCGCCTTGGCTATAAGCGTGAGCGAACAACACAAAGACTTCCACTTCCCGAAGTTCCTTAAGGCGTGGGGCTATCCTTCCTGCCTTCGCGATGAAGACCGCCAGCAACAGCAGGGAAAGGACGGACGGCAGTATGAGGCTCTCACAACGCGTGTGGAACGGGCGCTGCAGATGTATATGTTGCGCCACCCCGGAGAGAATGGCGAGGGAGCATCGCCCGCGAACAATGCCGCTGCCACAGCGTGTGCGGGTTTTGTCGACGGTTTCGACGAGGCACGCGGCTTCATCCATGTCTACGACTCCATGTCGCGGCATTTCGTTGCACGCAAGTCACAGAGTCCTGAAAATGCTGAAAGAAAAGGCACTTTCGTGAGTTTCTGTCCCGTCATTACGCCCGGCAACAGTTTCAAGTCGGCGATGATTGTCAGCGTGCTCGACAAGTATAAGGGGCGCGAAGCCTTCGGAGTCCACACCGCGCGCATCACTTATGTCAATCCCAAGGAGCAATACATAAGGTACTCCATCACCGAAGGCAGTCTGTCGGCGGAGGATGGAAAAATGGAAAAGGAAGGGTTTGCGTCCACTGCCACTATGCCGGAGGACGCACGCCGGCAGTTGGCAGTGGGGCAGTTTGTGCGCCTTACGCTGTTCCTCAAACGAGGGAAAGACGGCGTAAAGCGCAATCATGTGGCTGAGGTGTTCTGACGCTTATCGCATTGTTTTCACACCGTTTTTTATGTAAATCCCGTGCGTAGGCTCTGCGATGCGCATTCCGCAGAGGTTGTAGCAGGCCTCTTTGTCGCTGGCGGCTGCCTTCACGGTGGTTATTCCCGAGGGCGACTGCCCCTCGCGGAGCACCTGATATGAGGTTCCGCCGACGGTGATTGTGGCAGGAATGTAGTCCTCGCGGATTGCGTCGAAGACAGGAAGGGGCTTGCCTTCGTAGTCGAACAGTGTGGTGTTGCCCACCACATTCTCGTCGCCGTCCACCCATCCTGTCTTTATCCATGAGCCATTCACCTTTTGCTCCACCATCACAGGGTCCCAATAGTAGTAGCCAAGGATGCTCTTGTTCGCCTTGACCACCGTCTGCAACTCCTGAATGAACGCCTTCTGTCCTTCGCGCGAAGCCTCGTTGTAAGGCGTGCCGTTAAGGTGCAGCTGTCCTTCCTCCTGTTTGTTGTAGCGTCCGTAGGGGCGGTAGCGCATCCATGAATAGCCCGTCTCCATTATCATGATGTCCTTGTTGATGCCCGCCGCTGTCAGCGTCGAGACGAGAGTGGGGAGCGTTGCCGAAGGAGTGGCGTTGTTCCAGTAAGGATAATACGATGCGCCGATGATGTCGTAGTCGAGCGACGACAGCTTCGTGAAGAACCATTTGTAGGTGGAAGCGGTCACGCCGGTGCTCAAGGTGAGGTGGATGATAATCTTTGCATCGGGGCACACCTCTCTCACTGCGGCACTTCCGCGCGCCAGCAGGTTCTGGAGGTTGGTCATATCGCTGCAATATCCGTTCACGGTGGGCAAGGCACTGCTGCTGGAATAGCGTCCGAAGAGTATTCCCGACTGTATCTCGTTGCCCAGACTCACATAGTCTGGCTCCGTGTTTTGGGCTTTCATGTGCTGCAGCACGGTCTTCGTGAAGGTGTAGATGGAGTCCTTCAGGTCGCTGAGCGAGCAGTCCTCCCACGCCTTCGGCTTGAACTGCATCTCGCCGTTGGTCCAGAAATCGGAGTAATGGAAGGTGAGTTCTATCTTCATGCCGCAGTCCTTGGCGCGCCGTGCGAGGCTGAGGATGTCGGTCTCATCGAGGAATCCGGCTGGCAGGGCATAGGTCTTGCTGTTGTAGGTCACGCTGTTGCCGGGCTTGTTGTAAAGGCGCAGGCGCACGGTGTTGATGCCGTTGTCGCGCATCACTTTAAGGGCGTCGCTCTCATTGCCCTCGGCATCGTAGAACTTTGCACCAAGACTCTCCACGTAGTTCAACTCGCTGATGTCCGCGCCGCGCAGGTAAGTGTCGGTGTCGGTGCTTGTCAGTGTGGCGCATCCGTTGTCAATCCTGTAGGAATGACCGTCAACGGTCACTGTGCCGTCAGTGATTTGCGGCTCGTCGTCGGTGGTGTAGGTCAGGCGGAAGTTGTCGGCATAGCCCCAGACAGCCGACGAAGAACTCTCGGTGTAAACGCCCAGCGTGAGCACGTCGCCCTCTTCGGCATCCAGCGACACCGAGTAGGTCACGTCGCCGTCAATCGTGAACGCCTTCTTCACTACGTTTTCGCCGTCGGCAAAGTATAGTGACAGACACTTGGTGGCGGCATCCGTGCAGGCATTCGCCGTCAGCGTGTAGCGCGCCGTGGCAGGTGCGGTGACCGTCTGACTCACCACAAGACCCGCCGTGGCGGTTGAGCCGTAGAAGTTCATGTAATAGTTGCCGCCGCTGAACGCCTCCCACGAGCCGTCATACTTTGCCGGCCAGGGGTTGCTCATAGTGTCCCAGGAGAAAGTCCAACCCGGGCAGTCGGTCACCCAAGAGCTGTACGTGCAGCTCTCGAAGTCAGCATTCTGCAATGTCGACGTTATGTCGACAGTGGTCTTCGCGCTTGCCGACAGGGCAAAAGCGCAAAGCAGGGAGAAAAAAAGTTTTCTCATATTAAGATGTCTTATAAAAAATTACTTCCCGTTGGTCAGTGGGTTTTGGCAAACCGTAGTAGGCGCGTATCTCCGAGAAGCGCCCCTCAAGGAGAATCCCCGTTTGTAAGGGCGCATCTCGGCAATCTGCGCCTACTACTGCCTAATTTGTAGTTTTGTTATTCTGTTCATTTCACGACGAATTTCTTGCCGTTCTTCACCACGATGCCCTTGGCGTTGGCAGCGACGCGCTGTCCTGCGAGGTTGTAGGCTGCGCCATCGGCAGTGGCAACGGTGAGGGTGTTGATGCCGGCAGACGATGCCACCACCACGTTGCTGTTGTTGTAGAACTCTGTCCAATAGCTCCACGGGTCTTGGTTGTAACTGGCCTGGGCTTCTTCCGTAGGCACATAGATTTTGCAGTTGGTGGTAATCTGGTCCCACGAAGCCGCGCCCTTGAAGTGGTCGCCCCATCCCTCCGATGAGTCAAGAGTGGGAGCAGTGGCAGCGTTGCAAGTGATGGAAGTGAGGTTGTCGCACGATGCGAATGCGCCCGCCTTGATGGTGGTCAGCGTAGACGGCAGCACCACGGTGGCGAGAGCCGGCGATGACATCCATCCGAAAGCACTTGTGTTGATCACCTTGATGCCTTCGGAGAGAGTGATGCTTGTGATTGTCGGGAGGGCATTGGTGTCGGTGCCGTCGCTCACCCACAGGTTGTTCCAGTTGCTGTAGCCCACTTGCGACACCTCGTATTCCGCTGTCATCTCCGTGCCTTCGTCGTTCCACACCTGAATGGTGGCGGGCAGGGTGATTTCCGTCGTCGGATTGTCCGTGTCGAGCCAGTAAGTGGTGATTGCCACTGTGCCGTCAGCAAGTCCGTAAGCCTGGCATTTTGAACCGCTGTAGGCCACGCCTTCTGTGGCGGTGTCGTAAGCAAAAGCTGTCGCTGCCATAATCATGGCACTTGCAAGAGTAAAAATTTTCTTCATAATCAATTGTTTTAGTTATAAAAAATAATAAATATGTTGCACTATGCTATGCAAAGTTATAAAAAACACTCCATACACGAATGGATTGTTTCAATCTAAAAATGCATTTTTTTCGTTTCAATGCCTACCTTTTCTTACAGATAGCAGTTTAGGAGGTCAAGCGTCCCCTCTCGGCAATACCGACAAACCGTAGTAGGCGCAAATCGCCGAGATGCGCCCGTGCTAGAAGCAGATTAGGAAGGGTGCACCTCGGCGATGGGCACCTACTTCAATTACCGTTGCTATCCCAAAAGCCCTCCCCGATGGGGAGGGTTGGATGGGGCTTGTAATCCTTTGAAAGTCAATACGATGTCAAATTGTTACGTTTTCGCTCAAAAACGTAACAATTTTTCGGGCGTTTTTGACGAGAACCCGGTATGAAGCCCAAAATGCGACATTTAGAACACTATATGTTAAACAATTTAACTAAACACGCCTTTATTTCACAATCATTAAGCAAAAATCAAGAAAAAGCACGCCTTTTGCATCCATTTGAATATCAATGCGTTAGAAAAAGTGCAATTTTTCGTCGAGATAACTGGCACTTTTCTATGGGATAACTGGCATTTATCTATGAGATATCTGGCACTTATCTATGAGATATCTGGCACATATCTATTTGAAACTTTTTGGCTTGAAAATGTAACAAATTGTAATCGCCCTCCAAAATAGGAAATTTAGAACACAAGGAGCCTCTCCCTGCCTCCCCTAAAGATAGTGCAAACCGAACGCAATAAAGCTTGCTTTAATTGCTGAGGTGCAGCCTATCTTATGCAAAGGGAAGGAGCCGCAAACAAACGATGGTACCCGTAGTAGGCGCGCATTCAGACCCCTCCCCTAAAGATAGTGCAAACCGTAGTAGGCGCGCGCACCTACTACGATTTGCATTTCCTTTGATGAACTCCGCTAATATATAAATAATGTGTAAACAATTGTTCTTAGCCGAAGGCGTTGTTTTTGCCCGAAGGGGTGTGTTGTCGAGCTGGGACGCTCGACCTCCTATAGAGCCACTCCGTGGTGCTACAAGCCCATTTTTACAAATTATGCCAAAAGAGTGCGGCTAATTGAAGAAATTATTATATTTTTGCGGTATGATACCGAAAGTGTCTGAATAATTCAGACGTTTTCTCGCCATGGCAGAGCAAACAAGTTCTCTCTGCTCATCTGG
>CAYXGN010000019.1:0-17219 GCA_964464505.1 uncultured Prevotella sp. | reverse complement strand
GCCGTTTTTGTGAAAAAAGTAACTATTTCCCCTTGATTTATGTCAATTTAATTACAAAAATGGCGGAATTTTTAATTTTTGTTTGCATGTTACAATATAATTACATACTTTTGCAAACGTATTCGCGAGAATGCAATGTTTTTTCATTAGGTTAGTAGTTTGATAGATTTTAAGGTAAAGATTATGTTATTAGATTTTTAAACTATCGCAATTCCGCCGTAAGGATTAGTTCTCTAATTGGTTGATATTTTATTGGCGGACATTGTTTAACATTATTCTTTGAGAGGTTGGTGCAAGTGATTTGTATCATCCTTTTTTTTTGCTCAAAACTGAAGTTTAACAATATATAGAGGTTGCGCACGACACGGACAGAGTGCATCTGGATTATGAAAAAAACATTGTTATTGCTCGTTGCTGCGCTGAGTCTTACTCTTTCGGCGTGCGACGATGGTGACAACGGCAACAAAGAGACCGAGAGTGAGGAGTTGAAGAGCCTCGGAAACGGTTTCTATAGTGCTAAGGGTCATCGCTTTGTCGACCTCGCCCTGCCCAGTGGACTGCTTTGGGCGGAGACCAATATTGGCGCGACAGTGGCGGCAGATGCCGGCAATTACTTCGCATGGGGAGAGACTTCATCAAGGAGTTCCTATGCGTGGGCTGACTACAAGTACGGCAACGGCACCGCAGCCTTGACGAAATACACCGCCGATGACGGCATCACCACCCTCGACATGCAGGACGATGCCGCCCGCGTGGCGTGGGGAAAGGCGTGCCGCATGCCCTCGAAAGCGGAGATAGCGGAACTCCTCGATGAGGCAAACTGCACATGGACATGGACGGGAAAGACCGACTCCAACGCCAATTTCGCCTATGGCTACATCGTGAAGAGCACGCGCAACGGCAACGAAATATTCATCCCTGCCGCCGGCTACTATAACGGCAGCACACTCTACAGCCTCAATACGGACGGCGGCGTGTGGTCAAGCACACTCTCTGCCAGTGGTTTCGACAGTGCCTACACCCTCTCTTTCCTCAACGGACATTATGAGACCGACACCAACCTTCGCCATCTCGGAGTGCCTGTCCGTGCCGTAGCGGAACTTTCGGAATAACAATTCGTATTAGGCGCACATCGCCGAGGTGCGCCCCTCAAGGAACTTTCCCGTCTGCAAGGGCGCGTCTCGGCAATCCGCGCCTACTACAATATGTTTCGCAATTTGACAAAGCCGATTTTTAGATACCGCCTTTAATTTAACCTCCTAAACCTTTATTTTTATGGATTACACAGGCCTTTGGAAACGCCTTTGCACCAAATACGATGCCCGAGAGGCAAAGGCAATCATCCTCTATGCGCTCGAAATGGCTTACGGAATGACGCTTACCGATGTCGTCTGCGGTGGCGTGGAGCGACTCTCCGCCGAAGAACAGAAGAAGATGAAGTCTATCATGAAACGCCTGGAAAGCGCAGAGCCTGTGCAATATGTGCTCGGTAGCGCACCGTTCTGCCG
The DNA here is from genome assembly GCA_964464505.1 of uncultured Prevotella sp. Taxonomy (GTDB): domain Bacteria; phylum Bacteroidota; class Bacteroidia; order Bacteroidales; family Bacteroidaceae; genus Prevotella. The sequence goes on along the minus strand of CAYXGN010000019.1, from coordinate 15,711 downwards.
CCGCCAGTTCACCGTGAAGAAAGGAGTGCTCATCCCACGACCCGAGACGGAGTGGCTCGCAAAGCGCATCAAGACGCTGGCGAAGCGCCGCCCGGAAGACCGTCTCAACATCCTCGACATCGGCACGGGCAGCGGGTGCATTGCCATCACGGCAGCCCTCGATGTGCCCAATGCCAAGGTGGAGGCGTGGGACATATCGCCCAAGGCTCTCACCATAGCACGCGCCAACGCCCGCGACCTTGGAGCGAAGGTGAAGTTCTCGCGCACCGATGCCCTCAACCCGCCCGAAGAGGAGGGCACCCGCGACATCATCGTCTCCAATCCCCCCTACATCTGCCCGAGCGAGAAGGAGTTTATGGATGAGAATGTGCTTAACTATGAACCCGAGACAGCCCTCTTTGTGCCCGAAAACAATCCTCTTCAATTCTACATCCCCATAGTCGTCTACGCCAGATATGCACTCCGCCCCGGCGGCAAACTGCTCCTTGAGTGCAATCCAAAATACATCAGCGTCATCGTCCGGTTGCTCAGAGAAACAGGATTCAAAGCACCCAAAATCTATAAAGACTGCTTCGGCAAGAAGCGTTTCGTGGAGGCTGGCGCACACGAAAAGAAAAATAGCATCCCATAACTATGCCTTTCCAACCGACAAAAACCATCACAGAGGAGCAAGCCCTGCAAAAACTCGCCGCCCTCTGTTCCCACTCGGAGCATTCTTCGGGTGAGATGAGGGAAAAGATGCGGCGCTGGCAACTCCCCGACGACGCTCAGGAGCGTGTGCTCGAACGTTTGATAGCAGAGCGGTTCATCGATGATGCGCGCTTCGCCCGACTCTTCGTGCGCGACCGGCTGCGCTTTGCTTCGTGGGGCGAACGGAAGATTTCGATGGCTCTCCATCAGAAAGGCATCGACGAGGCAACAGCGCGCGAGGCACTCGATGAGGTCTCCGAGGACGAATGGACAGACGTGCTCCGCAAGGTGATAGCCGCCAAGCGGCGCGTGACAAAGGCAGACTCCGACTATGACCTCCGCGCGAAACTCATGCGCCACGCCCTCTCCCGCGGCTTTTCCATGCAGCAGATAGAGCGGTGTCTCGACGATTAGGAAAATCAGTGAGTTGGAAAGGGTTTTCAAAAAATGCTTGTTTGAAAAACGGGGAAAGTATGCCCTGAAGGGGCAACTATCCTCCAGCCCGGGGCAACGCCCCGGGTAATGACAACATAAAGAAGCTTGCGCCCTGTAAGGGCAGCTGTAAATCCGCAATCCGTTGATGCTGTTACAGCTGCCCTTACAGGGCGCAGATGTGTTGGGGACGATGCTACCCAGGGTGCCGTCTCTCCGCTAACGCTCCGAGACTCTGCCCTGGGCTGGAGGATAATTGCGCTTTCAGCGCGTAGTAATTGCAACCCCTTCCCCTCAAATTCTACCTCAATTTGCGCCTAAAACGAAGAAAAAGGAGTAACTTTGCAGATTGAAACGGCGCGCGGCGAAACAAATTCTGTCGCCGCAACGCCATAAATGCAACTTTTAGAACCCACCTAAAATAATAAAGCAATGTCATTGAAATGCGGAATCGTAGGACTTCCCAACGTGGGCAAGTCCACTTTGTTCAACTGTTTGTCCAATGCGAAGGCCCAGGCAGCCAATTTCCCCTTTTGCACAATAGAACCCAACGTCGGCGTCATCACCGTTCCCGACGAGCGTTTGACGAAACTCGCTGAGATAGTTCATCCCGGACGCATCGTCCCCGCAACGTGCGAGATTGTCGACATTGCCGGACTTGTGAAGGGTGCAAGCAAGGGCGAGGGCCTCGGCAACAAGTTTTTGGGCAATATCCGTGAGACCGATGCCATCATCCATGTGCTGCGTTGCTTCGACGACGACAACATAGTGCGCGAGGGGGGAGCAGCTGTCAACCCCGTGGAGGACAAGGAAGTGATTGACACCGAACTGCAACTCAAGGACTTGGAGACGGTGGAAGGACAACTCCAAAAGCTCTCGAAGGTGGCGGCAATGGGCAACAACAAGGACGCGAAAGTTGCCGTGGGAGTGCTCGAAGCCTACAAGAGCGCGCTCGAGCAGGGCAAGAACGCCCGCACAGTGGAGTTTGAGTCGAAGGAGGAGCAGCGTGTGGCCCACGACCTGTTCCTGCTCACTGCCAAGCCAGTGCTGTATGTCTGCAACGTGGACGAAGCCTCCGCAAAGGGTGGCAACGAATATTCCCGCAAGATAGAAGAGATAGCAAAGAGTGAGGGAGCAGAGATGCTTGTCATCGCAGCAAAGACAGAAGAGGACATCGCCTCGCTCGAAACCTACGACGACAAACAGATGTTCCTCGAGGAACTCGGTCTGGAAGAGAGCGGCGTCAACCGTCTCATCAAGAAAGCCTACGCCCTGCTCAACCTCGAGACATTCATCACCGCCGGCGAGATGGAGGTGAAGGCGTGGACCTATCACAAGGGTTGGAAGGCTCCGCAATGCGCCGGTGTCATCCACACCGACTTCGAAAAGGGCTTCATCCGTGCCGAGGTCATCAAGTATGACGACTACATGCAGTACGGCTCCGAGGCAGCAGTGCGCGAGGCAGGAAAGCTCGCCATCGAGGGAAAGGAATATGTCGTGCAGGACGGCGACATCATGCACTTCCGCTTCAACGTGTAAAATAACGCTGGGGTAAGCCCCTTTCACAAACGAAAAAGCAACAATGCCACATCTCCTTTACATCCTTTGGAACCCCTCCGACACCGCCTTCTCCATCGGTCCGATGTCCTTTCATTGGTATTCCATGTGCTGGCTCATCGGTCTCGCACTTGCCTATGTCATCGTGCAGCGCCTCTACCGCGAGCAGAAGGTGAAGGAAGGACTCTTCGACCCACTTTTCCTTTACTGTTTCATAGGCATCCTCATCGGCGCACGCTTGGGTCATTGCGTCTTCTATCAGCCCGATGTCTTCTTCTCGTCGTGGCACCATTTCATCGAAATTTTCATCCCGATAGAGTTTCTTCACGACGGTTCGTGGCGCTTCACAGGCTACCGCGGACTCGCCTCCCACGGAGGAACGCTCGGCCTTATGATAGCCCTCTGGCTCTATGTGCGGCGCACGCGCATGGGCATCTGGCATGTGCTCGACAACATCGCCATAGCAACGCCCGTCACGGCATGCTTCATCCGACTCGGCAACCTCATGAACTCCGAAATCATAGGTAAGGCCACCGATGTGCCATGGGCGTTCATCTTCGAGCGCGTAGACACCCTTCCGCGCCATCCCGGACAACTCTATGAAGCGTTGGCTTACGCCATTTTGTTCTTCATAGGGTGGTACATCTACCGCCGGCAACCCCAGCGTGTGGGCACAGGCTACTTCTTCGGGCTTTGCCTCACATACATTTTCACCGCCCGTTTCTTCATCGAGTACACCAAAGAGGTGCAGGAAGCCTTCGAAGCCGCACTGCCTCTCGACATGGGACAACTCCTGAGCCTGCCCTTCATCGTGCTCGGTGTGGCGTGCATGGTGGGTGGACGATGGATGGACAAACTGGGAAAGCGCACCCCGGTGACAGCACCTTGCAACGAAAACAACCAAAAAAAGAAATAAAAATGAGCAAAGTTATCATCAATAACTACGACGAGTTTGCCGCCCTTATCGGCAAAAACATCGGCATCTCCGACTATGTGCAGCTCACTCAAGAGCGCATCTGCCAGTTTGCCGACGCCACCCTCGACCACCAATGGATACACGTCGACACCGAGCGTGCCGCCGTTGAGAGTCCGTTCAAGACCACCATCGCCCACGGTTACCTCACCCTCTCGATGCTGCCGCACCTCTGGAATCAGATAATCGAGGTGCACAACCTCAAGATGATGGTAAATTACGGCATGGACAAGATGAAGTTCGGACAGGCAGTGAAGTCGGGAGAGTCAATCCGTCTCGTTGCCGACCTCCTCTCGCTCGAGAACCTCCGTGGCGTGGCGAAGGCACAGATAAAGTTCAGCATCGAGATAAAGGAGTCGCCAAAGAAAGCCCTCAGCGGCGTGGCAACATTCCTCTACTATTTCGAATAAGGTTCAAACATGATTTATAAAAACGAAAAATCCCGCAGCGATGCGGGATTTTTCGTTTGTCAAAACATCAATGCCATGCTCACACCGGCACCTTCCGGGCTTGCGTAGGGCACTCCGAAGGCTTTCACTGCCTGCTTCTTCGCCCCCTTCTTGCGACTCTTTCCCTCGCGGAAAATCTTGGGATAGAGCCAGTAGGCGAACTTTGTGGAGAGCATGCCAACGGCTGCTCCCGCCACAACATCGTTTATCCAGTGGCGCTCATTGTGCATGCGCAGGTAGCCGGTGAGTGCTGCCATGGCGTAGCCCGTGTAACCGAGCCAAGGGTGGGAGGTGCGATATTCCTGCCAGAGAAACTCCGCTCCCATGAATGCCGTGGCAGTATGGCCCGACGGAAAAGAGTTCTTCGCGCCCGTGTCGGGGCGTTGCTCCTTGAAAAGTCGCTTCGAGACATTCACCGCAATGGTCATCGTCGCCGCCGACATGGCAAGCAAAATGGTGCGGTCCAAGAGTTTGTGCTGACCTTTCCAACCCGCGAAGTAAGTGCCGTAAGCCACCACCATGGGTGCATATTGAAGGTAATCGTCCACCTTTGTGTGCAACTTCTCGTCGGCACCGACCATCTCCCTCACCTCGTTGCGCACACGCTTGCCCCATGCCGCATTCACGCACACGGCACTGAGAACGGCTGCCGAGCCGGGCACAATCCATTCGGCAGGGCGCACATGATGCGTGGGGTCGGTCTGTGCGGCACTCTCCGGCAACGCCACGATGGTGTCGGCAGAGGCAAGGAAAGTGCTTGCCGCGATGGTGTCGCCCTCCGTCTGCGCTGCGGCAGAGGCAGCAGTGGCGAGCCACAGCATCACGACGGCAGTGAGATGTGCAAGGGTTGATTTCATCGAAGGAATGATTTTATGAGAGGGTTTCATTATGCCGGTGTTGGTGTTACCTATTAAAAGACAGGCGCAAAGTTAATTAAAAAAAGCCAATAAAGCCGCATTCTGCGTTTTTTTAACTGCTTCACGGCGTGCCGTTTGCGTTTTTCTGCGTACTTTTGCCTTGCTTATGAGCCGACGCTTCGTGGCATCGTTGTGTGCCATTTTTATTTGCGCCAGTGCCGTGGCACAGTCTGTCGCCACGCCAACAGCGCAACCCGACGACAGCCAACCCGCTGCCGCCGACCCCACCTTCGTGCCAATGGTGAAGGTGAGCAAGGCTCTTGTCGACGGCGACAGCATACAGTATGTCGAGCTTAATCCCCTTTATGTCTATCCCCCCGCAACATTCAAGAACGAGAAACAACGCCAGACCTACAACCGACTCGTGGCTAACGTGAAGAAAGTGTTGCCCATAGCGAAGGAGGTCAACACCATCGTCCTCGAGACTTACGAATTTCTCCAGACCCTCCCCACGCACCAAGAGCGCGTGGAACACCTTAAATATGTGGAGAAAAGCATACGCCGCGAGTACACGCCGCGAATGAAAAAACTGAGTTATACGCAAGGAAAACTGCTCATAAAACTCGTCTACCGCGAGTGTGACTCATCGAGTTACCAGCTCATCCAAGCCTTCCTCGGCCCCATAAAAGCCGGCTTTTATCAGGCCTTCGCCGCCCTCTTCGGTGCCAGCCTCACCAAGAAATACGACCCCGACGGTGCCGACCGCCTCACGGAACGGATAGTAAGGCAGGTGGAGGCAGGGCAGATTTAGGCGCATTCTTCTTCTTTTTAGCGTCCAAAATCCACAAATTCCCTAATAAAACTCCGCCAAGTGTCACAACGAAAATGCGCCAAGTGTCACAACGAAAATGCGCCAAGTGTCACAACGAAAAGGCTTGTTTTTAGTTAAAAAGATTGTTAAAAGCATTGATTTTCAATTAAATGTGCCTATCTTTGCACTGTTGCTTTTAACGAAAGAAAAATATGAAAGAATATAAAGCAAGGATTGCCGACAAAATATTGTCGGACAAATTGGAAGCCATGGGGGCTGTGCTTGTCGAAGGACCAAAGTATTGCGGCAAGACGACATTGGCTTGTCAGCAGGCGAAGAGCATACTGTTTATGGCTGACCCGGACACAAAAGAGCAGAACATTGCAATGGCAGACACCAACATAACGATGTTGCTTAGGGGTGACACGCCGCGCCTTATCGATGAATGGCAAATAGTTCCGAAGTTCTGGGATGCCGTGAGAAACGAGGTGGACAAGCGTGACGAGGATGGACAATTTATCCTTACGGGTTCGGCAGTACCTGCCAACCGCGAGCAGATATTCCACACCGGCACAGGGCGTTTTGCATGGTTGCACCTCCGGACAATGAGTTTGTGGGAGTCGGGCGACTCCACCGGCGAGGTGAGTCTTGCACATCTGTTTGCCACCGACAGTGATGCAGCCCCCATAGAGGGTTACAATCAGACTGACATAGAGCATTTGGCATACCTGACATGTCGTGGAGGTTGGCCCAAGGCGGTAAACAAGAAGAGCACGAAAGCGGCTCTCATGCAAGCCGAGGAATACTTCGAGGCCGTCACGAAATACGACATTTCGCGTGTGGACAACGTGGAACGCGACAGCGAACTTGCCAAGAGGATAATGAAATCGTATGCCAGACACCAAGGGACACAGGCTTCCGCTGAGACCATTCTCGCTGACATTGCTGCCAGCGAAAACAGAACGGTAAGCGGAAATACCGTCTATTCCTATATAAACGCGCTGAAGAAACTTTTCGTTGTGGAGGATTCGGCAGCATGGAATCCTAATCTTAGGAGCAAGACAGCCATAAGAACATCGGACACCCGCTATTTCGCCGACCCCTCAATAGCCACTGCTGCTCTGGGCTTGGGACCTAACGACTTGATAAACGACCTCAACACTTTCGGGTTGTTCTTCGAGACTTTGTGCGTCAGGGACCTTCGAGTGTATGCCGATGCCATTGGCGGTACGGTCTATCACTACCGTGACAAGAGCGGAATGGAGTGTGATGCGGTGGTGCATCTAAGGAACGGTAAGTACGGATTGATAGAAATAAAACTCGGCGGCGACAAACTCATCAATGACGGAGCAGCCAATCTGACGGAGTTGGAGAAAAAGATTGACACCGCGAAGATGAAAGCCCCGTCGTTCAAGATGGTGCTGACAGGCCTGGGGCAATATGCCTACCGCCGCCCGTCGGACAATGTTCTCGTTGTCCCCATAGCGTGTCTGAAAGACTGATGGTGTCTTTTTGATGTGGGGTTGGGCGATACACAAAAAAGGCAAAGGAGTGGAAAACGGCAGACAGTGCTGCCAGTTTTCCACTCCTTTGCCTTTTATCTCTCTTTTACTTTTCGCCTCTATTCCTCCGGCAGCATCATCACGGTGATGTGGTTGCCTTGCTTGTTAAACTCCTTCATGAAGTTGCAGATGTCCTGCGGGATGATGGTGTTGAGGACGGCGAGGTAGTCGGTGCAGCCGTCGAAACCGAAGCGGTAGTGCTCGGAGATGACGCTCATCCAGAAGGGGTTGTTCTTCTCCTGGTCGCCGAAACGCTTCACCATGAACTCCTTGCACTTGGCGAGTTTGTCGGCGTCGCAGGTGGTTTCGAGTGCTTTCTCCTCTTCGTTCATGATGCGGATGGCCACATCCTTCTTCTCGGGCTTCATCGGGCAGTAGGCGAAGATGCCGAAACGGCGGTAGCCTTTGGGTCCCACCTGTGCCGAACCCATTGCGCCTACGGAGTAAGAAGCGCTTTCCTTCTCGCGGATTTTGGCGAGATACTCCATTGAGAGCACCTGTCCGGCGATGTCGGCACATATCAGATTCTTCATGTTGTAGGTCAGAGAGTCGTTGTGCCAGAACATATAGGAGTTGGCTTTGGGTGTCTCCTGCTTGCGGTGGAATATGTTTGCCACCTCGCCGTTCACTATTTCGATTTCGCGTTGGCTCTCCTTCACCTTTCCTTTTGCCGGGAGTGCACCGATATATTGGCAGATTAGCGGTCGGATGGTGGCTTCGTCGTAGTTGCCCACGATGAAGAAGGTCCACGCAGAAGCGTTGGCGGTGCGCTCTTTAGCCATTTTCAGGATGCGGTCGTAGCTGATGTCCTTGAGTCTTTCTATTGTAAGTGGCTCCAGGCGCGGGTTGTGTCCGTACATGGTGGCACTCAATGAGTCGCTCATTGCAATGTCGGGGGAGAGGTCGCGGTTCTTGAGTGTGAGTTCATATTGCGACATCAGGTTGGCATACGCCTCCGGGTCCTTCTTTATGTTTGTGAAGTAGAGGTAGAGCATTTGCATCATTGTCTCCACATCCTTGGGCGTTGAGGAGCCCTCTGCCGATGTGTAGAGCTGGCCTGCAAGGCTGAGATTGACGTTAGCCACCTTTCCTGCGAGTGCCTTTTGAAGCTCTGTCGAAGAGAAAGCACCGAGTCCGCTCATGCCGATTACCTCATCGAAGGCAGCGAGGTTGGCGTAGTCCTTGGCTCCATAGAGTGTCTGTCCGCCGATGCCGTAGCCTGAGAGGAGCACCTGGTCTTTCTTGTAGTCGGTCTGTTTCAGCACCACTGTGGCTCCGTTGGAGAGGGTGAGCACGGTGTAACCGAGTTTCGTGTCCTTCCTCTCGTTGGTTATTGAGCCTGCTTTCGGCAGTTTGGTGATGAGCGGTTCGTTCTTCACGTTGTCCACATAGGCGCTTATCTCCGTTGCGCGTGCGGCATTGACGGCACCCAGGAGTTCAGCCTCTGTGGGGTAGACATTGCCTTCTGCCTCGTTGTTGAGGCTGATGATGACGAGGTTGGAGTCGTTGGCGGGCACGAGTTCCTTCATCACTTCGTTGACAGCATCAACGGGAATGGCGGGCACGAGTTGCTTCATCATAGTGTAGGAGAAGTCGATTGACGGCATCGGCTCGTTGTCGAGGAAGTTGTTTTTCAACGGAGCGAAGAGTTCGTCGTTGGTGCGCTTGTCCTTGTTGCTGTATTCCTTCTCGAGTTGGCTGAGGTAGGTGTCCTTGAAACGCTCGTATTCTGTGGCTGTGAAACCATACTCTGCGGCGCGGCGTGCTTCTATGAATGCAGCCTTAAGAGCGTCGGCAGAGAGTGCAATCTCCTTCGGAGCGACATCCAACTCGAAACTTTCCTTCGTCTTGGAAAGCAGGTATGAGCCGTAACCGGCATTTGCTCCTACGAAGGGGCAGTCGGCTTTGAGAGCCACTTCACTCATTCTGTTGTTCAGCATCCACTCCGCTGCGTTCAAAAGATACTGATAATAGGGATACATCATGCTGCTTTTGAGCGAGTCGGGGAACGCGTCGTGCTTGAAGTGAAGCTCCACAATGCTGCTTTGCTGCTCTTTGTCCTTGTCGATAACGACGATGGGCTCGGCGTTGTCGGGCACATTCTCCTTCACGATGGGAGCGGGATTGGCAGGGTTTTTGAGTTCGCCGAAGAGCGTCTTAATCTGCTTTTCCACATAATCCACATCCACATTGCCCACGACGATTATGCCTTGGTTGGTGGGATGATACCATTTCTCATAGTAATCGCGCAGTTCCTGCGGCTTGAAGTTGTCGATGACCGACATCAGTCCGATGGGGAAACGCTCGCCATACTTGGAGCCGGGGTAGAGTTTTGGAAGGTTGCGCTCGAGCATTCTGCTCATGGCTCCGGTGCGGAGGCGCCACTCTTCGTGTATCACTCCGCGCTCTTCGTCAATCTCTTTGGGGTCGAGCGTGAGCTGGTTGGCCCAGTCGCAGAGGATGACGAGGCACGTGTCGAGTGCGCCTTGGCGCGTTGTGGGCACGTTGGAGATGTTGTAGACGGTCTGGTCGATGCTTGTATAGGCATTGAGGTCGCGTCCGAACTGCACTCCAATGCTCTCGCAATAGCGCATGACTTCATTTCCGGGGAAATGCGTTGTGCCGTTGAAGCACATGTGTTCGAGGAAGTGGGCGAGTCCGCGCTGGCTCTCTTCCTCCTGAATGGAGCCCACTTTCTGGGCGATGTAGAAGTTGGCGCGGTTCTCGGGCCAGTTGTTGTGACGGATGTAATAGGTCAGACCATTGTCCAACTTACCGATGCGCACGTCGGGGTCGACGGGCATCTGTGGCATCTCTTGTGCTTGTGCCAGCCCCGCAACGAGCAGAACGGCGGCAAAAAACAGTTTTCTAAGATTCATGAATTTATTGTTTGTTGTTATGAATTTTGCGATTTTCTATGTGTGAAAATAATAAATCGGTGCAAAATTAAGCATTATTATGCGAATGGAAACGAAACTGCCTGAAAACAAATGCTTTTTTAACAATAGAAGCGCGACAACGATTATAATCAGCTGTTGTGTAAATAAAGGGACCTCGCGCTGAAAGCGCAATTTTTCCTCCAGCCCGGGGCAACGCCCCGGGTATGATGTCGAAGACACATTGCGCCCTGTAAGGGCAGCTCTAAAACCCCTGCTACGTTACTTCTGCTGTTACAGTTGCCCTTTCAGGGCGCAAGATCCGGGGTACATTATATTACCCAGGGCGCTGCCCTGGGCTGGAGGAAAGTTGGGCCTTCAGCCCGTTTCTTTTGCATTCTATTATATGGTGGAATGCAAATGTTATTACAGAGCAGTTGTCATAGTGCGTCGGCTTCGGCTTTCTTTTTCATGTTTCGCGGGTGATGGTTCAATATTTCTTCGCGCAGATGCGTGATGTCGATGTGGGTGTAAATCTGCGTCGTGCCGATGTCTTCATGCCCCAGCATCTCCTGGATGGCGCGCAAATCGGCTCCCCCTTTAAGCAGGGCGGTGGCGAAAGAGTGGCGCAGCGTGTGGGGCGAGACGGTCTTCTTTATGCCCGCATCGGCAGCGACGCGCTTTATCATAATAAGAATCATGGTGCGGGTGAGGTGCGCTCCGCGGCGGTTCAGAAACACATACTCCTCCTCGCCGGGCTTTATCGTCATCTGGTTGCGGTCGTACAGCCACAGCTCTATCTCATGCAGGGCTTGCTGGGAGATGGGAACGAGCCGCTCCTTGGAGCCCTTTCCCACGATGCGGAGGTAGGAGTCCTTTGCGAAAATGTCGCAAAAGCGCAGCGTCACGAGCTCCGACACGCGCAGACCGCACGAGAACAGCGTCTCGATGATGGCTTTGTTGCGCTGCCCTTCCCATTTGCTGAGGTCGATGGCTTGCTCCATGAGGTCCACTTCTTCGGTGGAAAGCACCTCGGGCAAGTGTTCTCCGATGACCGGCGATTCAAGGAGTTCCGTAGGGTCATCGCTCAGTTGGCCGTCGATGATGAGGAAACGGAAAAAGGCACGCACTCCACTCAGAATACGAGCTTGCGTGCGTGCCCCCACGCCGAATTCATGTATGGTGGCAGCGAAGTGTTCCAAATGTTGCAGACGCACCTCCTCCACGCTGAGGTTCTGCCCTTCAAGATAACCGAGCAGATAGTCCACGTCGTGCGCATAAGCCTCGAGAGTGTTGCGCGAATAGTTGCGCTCGAGCTTCAGATAGCGCAGGAAGCGGCGGCGGAGGGATGCGTATTGCGTCATCCGGGGATTACTTCTTGAGCGTGAAGCCTATCTTCATGCCACTGTAGTTCTTCAACAATGAGTTGATGGTAGACAGCGTTGAGCTTGCACTCGAGGCGGTGTTGCTGAGGCTCTTGATTAAGTCCATGAGCTTGTTGGCCTTGATGAGCATCTCCATGGTGCTGCCCGACACCACCACACTGACCGTATATGTGCGGCCGAGGGATGTCTTGAAGGTGATGGTCTTGGCACTTTCGTCGAAGGTGTAGGTGCCGCTTGTGGTGTACTTCTTTATCTTTGTGGAGTAGGTGCCGTCGCTGTTGAGAGTGAAGGAGAGGTTGCCGATGCCCGTTTTCTGCATGATGGGAGCCAGCTTCTTGTTGATTTTCGTCACTGCCAACTGTCCTCCGGCTTTCGAAAGGAGGTTGTCGCTGTCGAATTCGCATGCCGGTCCGGAATATTTCCAGGTGCCAACGACCGATGTCGATGTTGTGGCTTTGTCGCCGACAACGGCTTTTGCCACTCCTGAGAGAACGTCCTTAAGACTCTGTGCCTGCACGCTTGTGCCGCAAAGGCACAGTGCTGCCACGATGATGGTTGCTTTGAGATTTTTCATTTTTTCTTTCCTTTTTATGTTGTCTTTAAATCTTTGTTTCCCAATGTTACGATTTTGCAAAATTACAAATAATTCTGTTGCGTGCAAATTAAAGAGGTATAACAAATGTTACGCGTGCGTGAAAAGGCAGGGTAATTGTAGTAGGTGCGGATCGCCGAGACGCACCCTTCCACTTGCGACGGGCGCGCCTCGGCGATTCGCGCCTACTACGATTACCAATCCCTGTTCAAACCATCAATCCGCAACTGAGCCCCCAACACAAAGTGAAAGGAGCGAAAACAGTCGGTAAGACTGTCGCCGCTCCTTTACCATTATGAAACTTTCCTTTCTCTTTACTTTCTTAAGAACTTGTAGGGTACGCCCTTCACGCTGAGCAGATACATGCCTTCCGGCAAGCCGCTGACGCTGAGTTTGTTGCCGTTCCATGCCTTCTTGCTTGCCACCACTGCTCCTGCTGCGTTGTAGACCACCACTGCCGTGGCTGCCTTCAAGCCGCTGACGCTGATGTTCTCGCCGTCGTAGACAAACTGCAGGCCGTCTTTCTCGGCTTTGGTGCCGGCTATTCCTACGGGCGAATTGTCGAAGGTCACCTTGTTGAAGGCGTTCATATCAAACTTCTTGTCGGCTCCGTTGCTTGTCTTTACTACCACGTTGTTGCCTTCAAACGTCACTTTCTCGATATCGTTAAGGGCTACGCCGCTTCTCTTGCTGTCGTCGTTGCTGCTCTGAACGACCATGGTGCTCTGCGCTTTTGCCATTGTTGTGGCTGCTGCGATGACGCAGATGAGGAGGAGTTTTCTCATAGTTGTCTTATTATTATATGGTGGCAAAAGTAATGCAAATTTGGTTCTTGTGCAAATTTTTGCGCGCTTTTCTTCTTGTTTCGTTGCATTCCGCTTTTGGCTGAATGTGCATCAGAGTTCGTCCACAAGCTGTCGCATTCCTTCGCTCGCCCCGCACTGGATGTGCTTGAAGTTGGTTGTCCCCAAGCCCATTGTGGGTGCCGGGTCGATGAGGTATATGGGTGTGCCGCGGCGTACATACTGCACGAGTCCTGCTGCGGGGTAGACGTTCAGCGATGTGCCTATGATGACGAAGATGTCGGCTTGCTGCGCTGCCTCGGCAGCAACGGAAATCATCGGCACTGCCTCGCCGAAGAAGACGATATACGGCCGCTCCAGCGAACCGTCGCCGCTGCGTGTGCCGGGAGCCACTTCGCAGTCTTCCTCGGGCAACTCGCGGATGTAGCGCGGGTCGTCCACGTCGCGCGAGGAGCACACTTTGGTGAGTTCGCCATGCAGGTGAATGACATTGGTGGAGCCGGCGCGCTCGTGCAGGTTGTCCACGTTTTGCGTGATGACGGTCACCTTGAAGCGTTCCTCCAAGTCGTGTATGAGGCGGTGCCCTTCGTTGGGCTGCGCCTTGTAGAGCTTCTTTCGGAGCATGTTATAGAAGTTGGTGACGAGTGTCGGGTCTGCTTCCCAACCCTCGTGCGATGCCACCTGGTCCACGGGATAGTTCTCCCAGAGTCCGTCGTTGCCCCGGAATGTCTTGAACCCCGACTCTACCGACATGCCGGCACCGGTGAGAAAGACGATGTTTTTCATAACTCAAAATCCTATTTCAGTTTCCACGTTGCCCCGTCCTTGGTGTCCTTCACTTCGAAGCCGAGGGCGGCGAGTTCGTCGCGTATGTGGTCGCTCGTTGCCCAGTCTTTGGCTGCCTTTGCCTTGGAGCGGAGGTCGAGCACCATGTCCACCACCCTGCCGAAGGCTTCTTCGCGGTGTGACGATGCTCCTGCGTTGTCGGCGCGAAGACCGAGCAGGTCGAAGGCGAAGAGTCGCATTGTGGAGGCGAGTTCTTCGAGGTCGGCAGCCGAGATGGTGGCTTTATGGTCGGCGAGTTTGTTCACCACGGAGCATGCTTCGAACAGATGTGCTATGACGAGGGGTGTGGCGAGGTCGTCGTTCATGGCGTCGTAGCATTTCTGGCGCAGCTCGCTGACGGTCTTCTTCGTGTCGCTGTCGCTCTCTGGCGAGGCTGCTATGCGGTCGAGGTCGGCCATTCCGTTCATGAGCTTCTCCAGTCCTTTCTGGCTTGCCTGCAGTGCTTCGTTGCTGAAATCCACCGTGCCGCGGTAGTGGGCGGACAGGATGAAGAAGCGGATTGTCATGGGGGAGTAGGGCTGCACAAGGTTTTTGTTGTTGCCGGTGAAGAACTCTTCGAGAGTGATGAAGTTGCCCAGCGACTTGCCCATCTTCTGTCCGTTGATGGTAATCATGTTGTTGTGCATCCAGTAATGCACCATCTGGTCGCCCTGTGATGCCACTGCCTGTGCTATCTCGCACTCGTGATGGGGGAAGACCAAGTCCATTCCGCCTCCGTGGATGTCGAAATGTGCTCCGAGATATTTCCTTCCCATGGCGGTGCACTCGCAGTGCCAGCCCGGGAAACCGTCGCTCCACGGACTCGGCCATCGCATGATGTGCTCCGGCGAGGCTTTCTTCCAGAGGGCGAAGTCGGCCTGGTTGCGCTTCTCTCCCACGCCGTCGAGCTGTCGCGAGGCGTCCTTCACGTCGTCGAGGTTGCGCCCCGAGAGTATGCCGTAATGATATTTGTCGTTGTATTTCTTTACGTCGAAGTAGACGGAGCCGTTGCTCTCGTAGGCAAAGCCGTTGTCGAGGATTTGCTGGACTAGCTGTTCCTGCTCTATGATATGCCCCGTGGCGTGCGGCTCTATGCTTGGCGGCAGCACGTTGAGGGCTTCCATGGCGGCGTGGTAACGGTTGGTGTAGTGCTGGGCTATCTCCATCGGCTCCAGCTGCTCCACCCGCGCCTTCTTCTCTATCTTGTCGTCGCCCTCGTCAGCATCGTGCTCCAGGTGTCCCACATCGGTGATGTTGCGCACATAGCGCACCTTGTAGCCGAGGTGACGGAGGTAGCGGAAGAGGATGTCGAAGGTGATGGCGGGGCGCGCATGACCCAGATGCGGGTCGCCGTAGACGGTGGGTCCGCAGACATACATGCCCACATTGGGGGCGTGCAGGGGCTTGAACACTTCCTTGCGGCGTGTCAGCGTATTGTAAATCCAGAGTGCCTGTTCCATTGTTATAGCGTTTTTTCGTTCAAAGTTTCTATTGCGTTGCAAATTTAATGATTTTTATTGAGAGGGCGCGGGAAAATGGGGAAAAGAGAGGGGGAGGGGAGAAATCCTATAGTTCATCAATCAAATGGTCAAGAGTGTTGAGTTCTTTCTTTCCTGCAATGACCTCCTTGAGTTCGCGAAGCGCGCCGCGCAGGTCGGCGGCGACCTTCTCCGTGGAGTCGGAAACAGCGTCCGACTGCGTGACAGGAACCAATCTGAAACTCCCTTCACGCGATTTCAATATCACGTGTTCGCCCGAGTTCACCATGGAGAAGTATTTCCCTTGGTTTGCTCTAAAATCTCGTGCACTTACAATTGTCATCTTTTTGTCTTTTGGTTGTTATGCCGCAAAGTTACATTTATTTTCCCGTTTGGCAACCATAATGGTACCAAATGTTGC
>CAYXGN010000018.1:0-17468 GCA_964464505.1 uncultured Prevotella sp. | reverse complement strand
TCAGTCAATTACAACGCCGTTTCAAACAAGGCTCTTTTGCATTGCAAACAAGGCTTGTTTGGAGTGCAAACAAGCCTTAATCGCAGCGCAAACAATACTTGTTTGAAAACCGATTGTGATTTCATTGAAAAACGACTGTGTTTTTGCCTAATTTCAGGGGAGAGGAAAACGTAAAAAAACTCAAATATTTAGCGTAATCACTCCAAATTCCGTAACTTTGTAAAATGCAAGAGAAAGACACGAAAAACGCGTTTGTGCGACAGGTGGCGGAGCAGAAATATGAGTTCGGCTTCACCACCGACGTGCACACGGACATCATAGACAAAGGTCTCAACGAGGATGTGGTGCGCCTCATCTCGCAGAAGAAGGGCGAGCCGGAGTGGATGCTCGACTTCCGCCTGAAGGCTTTCCGCCACTGGCTAACGATGAAACAGCCCGAGTGGGGGCATGTGCATCTGCCCGAAATCGACTATCAAGCCATCTCCTACTACGCCGACCCTCTCGCGCAGAAGAAGGACGACAAGAAGGAGATTGACCCCGAACTGATGAAGACCTTCGACAAACTCGGCATCCCGCTCGAGGAGCGTCTGGCTCTGAGTGGGGTGGCTGTGGATGCCATTATGGACTCCGTCTCGGTGAAGACGACATTCAAGCAGCAACTCGCAGAGAAAGGAATTATCTTCTGTTCCATCGGCGATGCCATCAAACAGCACCCCGACCTCGTGCGCGAATACCTTGGAACGGTGGTTCCCTATCGCGACAATTTCTTCGCAGCCCTCAACAGTGCCGTCTTCAGCGACGGTTCGTTCGTCTACATCCCGAAGGGAGTGCGCTGCCCGATGGAACTCAGCAGTTACTTCCGCATCAATGCCCGCAACACCGGACAGTTTGAACGCACACTCATAATAGCCGATGACGATGCCTATGTGAGCTATCTCGAGGGCTGCACGGCACCCATGCGCGATGAGAACCAACTTCATGCTGCCATCGTAGAGATAGTGGTGAACCACCGGGCGGAGGTGAAATACTCCACAGTGCAGAATTGGTACCCTGGCGACGAGCACGGCCGGGGCGGCGTTCTCAACCTCGTGACAAAGCGTGGCGACCTCCGTGGCGACCATTCGAAACTCTCTTGGACTCAGGTGGAGACGGGTTCAGCCATCACATGGAAGTATCCGTCGTGCGTTCTTCGCGGCGACGGGTCGCAGGCGGAGTTCTATTCGGTGGCAGTCACCAACAATTTCCAGGAGGCAGACACCGGAACCAAGATGATACACATGGGCAAGAACACCAAAAGCACAATCATTTCGAAGGGCATCTCCGCCGGACACAGTCAGAATTCCTACCGCGGACTGGTGCGGGCGACGCGCAATGCCGACGGCGCGCGCAACTATTCGTCGTGCGATTCGCTCTTGCTCGGTTCCGATTGCGGTGCCCACACCTTCCCCTATATGGACATCCACAACGACACCGCAGTGGTGGAGCACGAGGCAACGACATCGAAAATCTCGGAAGACCAACTCTTCTACTGCAACCAACGGGGCATACCCACGGAGCAGGCAGTGGGACTTATCGTCAACGGCTACGCTAAAGACGTGCTCAACAAACTCCCCATGGAGTTCGCAGTAGAAGCCCAAAAGCTCCTTAGCGTGTCGCTGGAAGGCACTGTCGGATAGTTAATAAGGGCTGAAAAAGGTCCAAGAGACTTAGAAATAAAAACTCAAGAATATGTTAGAAGTCAAGAACCTCCACGCCACCATTGCTGGCAAGGAAATATTAAGAGGCATCAACCTCACCATCAACGACGGCGAAATCCACGCCATCATGGGGCCCAACGGCTCAGGAAAATCCACCCTCAGCGCAGTGCTCACAGGCAATCCGCTCTACGAAGTCACTGAGGGCGAGGCATGGTTTAACGGCAAGAACATCCTCGAGATGAAGCCGGAGGACCGCGCCCATGAGGGCATCTTCCTCTCATTCCAGTACCCCGTGGAGATACCGGGCGTGTCGATGACCAACTTCCTCAAAGCCGCTGTCAACGCGAAACGCAAATATCAGGGCCTGCCGGAACTGAAAGCGGGCGACTTCCTCAAACTCATGAACGAGAAACGGAAGATTGTCGAGCTCGACTCGAAGTTCACCCGTCGCTCCGTCAATGAGGGATTCTCGGGCGGAGAGAAGAAGCGCAACGAGATATTCCAGATGGCAATGCTCGAGCCAAAACTCTCAATCCTCGACGAAACCGACTCGGGACTGGATGTCGACGCAATGCGCATCGTAGCCGAAGGAGTGAACAAGATGCACACAGCGGAGACCTCCGCCATCGTCATCACACATTATGAACGGCTCCTCGACATGATAAAACCCCACGTGGTGCACGTGCTTTACAAAGGGCGCATAGTGAAAACAGGAGGTCCCGAACTCGCAAAAGAGATAGAACAAAGAGGTTACGACTGGGTGAAAGCAGAATTGGGAGAGGACTAACATGAGCAGTGAACGACAATATATCGACCTCTTCCGCGAGTGCCGCGAGCAGATTTGCAGCCACAGCGCAGCTCCGCTCAATGCCGTGCGCGATGCCGCCGCTGCCGATTTCGAAAGGCTCGGTTTCCCCACACGAAAGGTGGAACGCTACAAATACGCCGACATCGACGACTTGTTCGCACCCAATTACGGTCTGAACATCAACCGTTTGGAAATCCCCGTCGACCCCTATAAAGCCTTCCAGTGCGATGTCCCCAATCTGAGCACATCGCTCTATTTCGTCGTCAACGACCAGTTCCGCCCCTCATTGCAGCCCAACGCCAACCTGCCCGAGGGCATAACCGTCACCTCTTTGGCTCGTTACGCCGCCGAAAATCCCGGGTTCGTGGCGCAATACTATTCGCGTCTGGCTCTTACCGACAACGACGCCGTCACCGCTCTCAACACAATGCTGGCGCAGGACGGTCTCCTCATCCGCGTGGAAAGGAATGTTCGGGTGGAGCGCACAGTGCAGGTGGTCAACATTCTACGCTCCGATGTGCCGCTGATGGTAAACCGCCGCGTGCTGATAGTGATGGAAGAAGGCGCGGAAGCGAAGTTCCTGTTCTGCGACCATGCCGCCGACGACCGCGAATTTCTTACAACACAGGTCATCGAAGCCTACGTCGGCGCAGCCGCATCGCTCGACCTTTACTGCATGGAGGAAACCCATTACAAGAACACCCGCGTCTCAAATGTCTACGTGCAGCAGCAGCGCGACTCGCAATTCAACCATAATGTCATCACGCTTCACAATGGAATGACGCGCAACAGGCTTGATGTTGCATTGCAGGGAGAGGGTGCCGAGTGCTGGTGCAACGGTTGCGTCATCGCCGACAAGAACCAACACGTGGACAACAATACCCTCATCGACCATCAGGCTTCGCACTGCACCAGTCATGAGAAATACAAATATGTGCTCAACGATGCCGCCGTGGGAGCCTTTGCAGGGCGCGTCCTCGTGCGGCATGGGGCGCAAAAGACTGTCTCGGAAGAGGTAAACCAGAACCTGTGTGCCACCCGTGAGGCACGGATGTACACCCAGCCGATGCTCGAAATCTATGCCGACGATGTGAAATGCTCGCACGGCAGCACCGTGGGGCAACTCAACGACGCCGCACTCTTCTATATGCGGCAGCGCGGAATAAGCGAGGAGGAAGCCAAACTGCTGCTCGAATTCGCCTTCATCAACGATGTTGTCGACCAGATTAAGCTCGTTCCGCTGCGCGACCGGCTCCATTATCTCGTCGAAAAGCGTTTCCGGGGCGAGCTCAACAAGTGTGAAGGCTGCAAACTTTGCAGGTAGAACGCGCAACATTTTGCGGATTTCGGCATTTTCGGGGTAAAACATTTTGCGGATTTCGGCATTTTCCCCGAAAAACATTTTGCGGATTTCGGCAAAACCATTACATTTGCATCCGTAAACAACTAACATTCAGATGAGTATGGCTTCAGATAAAGTTTTTCGCCGAAAGATATACGACAGCATGCTGAAATGGAAGCGCGAACGCAACGGAGAAACGGCATTGCTGATAGAAGGAGCACGCCGTATCGGTAAATCCACAATCGTTAGGGAGTTCGCCAGGAATGAGTATGCATCGCATATCATCATTGATTTCTCGCGAGTCTCAAAAGAAGTGAACGACTTGTTTGACGACCTTTCCGACTTGAACTATATTTTCTTGCGTCTGCAGGTGAAATATCAAGTGGAGCTGCAAACCCGCAATTCGCTCATAGTTTTTGATGAAGTGCAGTCGAATCCAAAGGCTCGGCAAGCCATTAAGCATCTAGTAGCCGACGGGCGGTATGATTACATCGAGACAGGGTCGCTCATTTCCATTCGCAAAAATGTAAAGGACATAATCATACCGAGCGAAGAAACGCACATAAGTATGTTCCCAATGGACTTCGAGGAGTTCAGATGGGCAATGGACGACACTGCCACGATGCCGCTGTTGCGCAAGTTTTTCGAAGCCCGCCTACCGTTGGGCGATGCCGTTCATCGCAAACTCATGCGCGAATTCCGCCTTTACATGCTCGTGGGAGGAATGCCGCAGGCTGTCGATAAATACATCGCAACGAACAGTCTTGCCGCTGTCGACGAGGTGAAACGTGACATAATATCGCTTTACGAAGAGGACCTTCGCAAGATAGACGACAGCGGCAAGGCATCATCCATGTTCGATGCCATCCCTGCCCAACTGAGCAAGAATGCCTCACGCTACCAAGTTTCGAGCATATTGCCGGGCGAAAAGGCGGAGCGTGTTGCCGACATCGTGCGCCTTTTGGACGAATCCCGTGTTGCCAACATCGCCTATCACTCCGCCGACCCCAATGTGAGTCTGGCACTAAGCAAGGACTTGCTGCGCTACAAGATGTATGCTTCGGACACCGGACTCTTCGTCTCTCTCGCCTTCAAGTCAAAGGATTACACCGAAAACATAATCTATGAGAAGTTGCTTAGCGACAAACTTAATGTCAATCTCGGTTATGTTTACAAAAATGTCGTGGCACAAATGCTGCGCGCATCAGGCAAGGACTTGTATTACAACACTATATCAAAGCCCGACGGCAAAGGCTATTACGAGGTGGATTTCCTCCTTTCCGAAGGCAGCAAGATAAGTCCGATGGAAGTGAAATCGTCGGGATATAAGTCGCACATATCGCTCGACAAGTTTTCGGAAAAGTTCTCTTCGCATGTAAACCATAAATATCTCGTTTACACAAAAGACTTGAAAAAGGATGGCGATGTGCTTTGCCTGCCAGTCTATATGGTGCCCCTCATCCCATAAACCCACCTAAAACAAGAATATGTACGATATAAATAAAGTGCGTGCCGACTTCCCAATCCTTTCGCGCGAAGTCTATAACAGGCCGCTGGTGTATCTCGACAACGCTGCAACGACACAAAAGCCGCTCTGCGTTCTCGATGCCATGCGCGACGAATATCTTAATGTCAACGCCAATGTTCACCGTGGAGTGCATTACCTTTCGCAGCGTTCCACCGACTTGCATGAGGCTGCCCGCGAGCGGGTGAGGCTTTTTCTGAATGCAGAAAAGGCGGAAGAGATAGTCTTTACGCGCGGGACTACGGAGAGCATAAACCTTGTTGCCGTCTCGTTTTGCGAAGGATTCATGCGCGAAGGCGACGAGGTGATAGTCTCAACGATGGAACATCACAGCAACATTGTGCCTTGGCAGCTTCAGGCTGCAAGGCACAAGATAGCCATAAAAGTAATTCCTGTAAACGAAAAGGGTGAGATTGAGATTGCAGAATACGAAAAACTCTTCTCCGACAGAACCCGCATTGTGAGCGTGGCGCACGTCAGCAACACTCTAGGAACAGTGAATCCGGTAAAGGAAATGGTGCGCATTGCCCACGGACACGGTGTTCCCGTGCTTGTGGACGGGGCACAATCGGCTCCCCACATGACCATCGACGTGCGCGACATCGACTGCGATTTCTTTGCGTTCAGCGGTCATAAGATTTACGGTCCCACAGGCATCGGCGTGCTTTATGGCAAGGAGCGGTGGCTCGACAGAATGCCCCCCTATCAAGGTGGAGGCGAGATGATAGAGAGTGTGAGTTTCGAGCGCACCACGTTTGAGCGTCTTCCGTTCAAGTTTGAAGCCGGAACCCCCGACTATATAGCCACCCACGGCCTCGCCACAGCACTCGATTACGTCACCCGTCTCGGCATGGACAACATCTCAAGGCACGAGCACGAGCTCACGGAATACTGCATGCAGGAGATGAAAAAAATCCCCGACATGCGCCTGTTCGGCACTGCCGGGGATAAAGATGCAGTGGTGTCGTTCCTCGTTGGCAACATACATCACCTCGATATGGGTACGCTGCTCGACCGGCTTGGCATCGCTGTGCGCACCGGTCATCACTGCGCCCAACCCGTGATGCAGCGTTTTGGCGTGCAAGGCATGGTGCGGGCATCGTTCGCTCTCTACAACACCAAAGCCGAAGTCGATGCTCTCGTGGAAGGCATCAGGCGTGTCAGCCGGATGTTCTAAGGCTTCTCGGGAAGCCGGAGAGCATCACTTGCGGCACTGAAGGAGGGATATCACAAACCACGCCACGGCTGCGATGTGAAGCAGAATGGAACCGAAGGTGAAGAAAACAGCCACTGTTCCAGCCACCTGCGCATTGAGAATAGCCATCGTCTGACGCATGCTCACCTCGCGTTCAAGCACCTGCGAGAAGTAAGAACGGAGCCATTCGGCAGGGCGACCCACTTGTTTCCAAACATTTTCCATAGTGCCTTGCAGTTGAGAACGGCTACCCGCGAGAGTCATTTCCTTTTCCATAATATCTGAATCTTTAATTGGTTTATGTTTTATTTTATGTTGCAAAAGTAGCAGTTAAGATAGAAGCAATATTTCCTTTTCTAATTATCTTTGTTAAATAAAGTTGTAGTTATGCTCAAACCACATTATTACAATAATCTCATTGAGGCAGGATGCGACGAGGCAGGACGCGGTTGTCTTGCCGGAAGCGTGTATGCCGCCGCTGTAATCCTGCCCCCTGACTATGACAACGCGATGCTCAACGACTCGAAGAAACTGTCGGAACAGCGCCGCTATAGGCTTCGCGACGAAATCATCCGCGACGCAGTGGCGTGGGCAGTGGGCGTTGTCACGCCCGAGGAGATAGACCGTATAAACATCCTTCGGGCCAGTTTCTTGGCCATGCACCGCGCCCTCGACCAGCTCACCGTGCGTCCGGAGGCAATCATTGTCGACGGCAACCGCTTCACGCCTTACCACAATCTGCCGTTCACCACAATCGTCAAGGGCGACGGAAAATACCAAAGCATTGCCGCGGCAAGCATCCTTGCCAAGACCTTTCGCGACGATTACATGAACCGTCTCGCCGGGGAATACCCCTATTACGATTGGCAGCGCAACAAAGGCTACCCCACTCCGGCTCACCGTGAAGGCATCCGCATGCACGGCATAAGCCCCTATCACCGAAAGAGTTACAATCTCTTGGGTGACGCTCAACTCTCTTTCGACTTCTAACCTCCCTGCAACACCTTTCTTATCATGCGCATGAACAAATACGGTCGGGAACTCGACCTGCTCCTTTTACTTACCGACAACGGCACCTACACGGCACAACAGATAGCCGACCGGCTCGGCATCACGCGCCGAATGCTTTATTATTACTTCGATTACTTGCGTTCCAGCGGTTTCCATCTCATCAAGAGCGGACTGCACTACCGTCTCGACCGCAACTCCTCCTTCTTCAAAAAGCTGCAGGCAAGCATTGCCCTCACCGAGGACGAAGCGGCTTACATCTGCCGCACGCTCGATGCTTCAGCCCCCGACGACAATATGGCGCAAGGCATAAAGACCAAGCTTTCGCGCCAGTTTTGCCTTGCCGACACCTCCAATCCTGCCTTGCTTCGCCGCGTGAACAAGTGCATCGAGGCATTGAAGGAAGCCATGGTGCGCCGCCAGATGGTGGTGCTGAAGCGCTATTCATCGCCCCATAGCCACACCGTCAGCGACAGAATAGTGGAGCCTTTCCTTTTGATGAACAACGGAAGGGAGGTGCGTTGCCACGAGATTAAGTCGCACCAGAACAAGACTTTCAAACTTTCGCGCATGGAAAAGGTCGAGATTATCGACGTGCCATGGATACATGAAGACGAGCACCGACAGGTTTACACCGACTTTTTCATGTTCAGTGGCGAGCATCGCTATCCCGTTGAACTCACCATGGGGCAACTCTCCCACAACCTTATGATTGAGGAATACCCGCTGAGTGAGTCGTGTTTCTCTCCCGTCGACGCCACCCACTGGCGTTTTTCGGGTCATGCGGCATCGCTGTTGGGCATTGGCCGCTTCATCCTCGGGCTTTACGACGACATCGAAATCCTCGGTTGCGATGAACTGAAAACCTACATTGCCAATAAGGTGGAGGCGATGCGGCGCGGTTGAACAAGCCCCCTCGGGCGCGATTTCCACAACGAATGTTGTCCAAACCGACTCTTTTTCTTACTTTTGCATAAGTTAATGCCCACGGAATATGAACCTTCAACGACTGGAATACAAGTTGCACAGCGGCAAGAACCCTAAGCTCTGGTATTACATCTGTGCTTATGCGCGCCTCCTCGTGCCCCGATTCCTGCTCCGCCGGTGCGTTGCGCGCCTCGACGACACGGTGCAGCGGCGCGACGATGTCGACTATATTGCCAGCCGCGTGCACTATTACGCCAAGGCATCCATTTACCCCTCGACGACTAAAGAAGCGTGGATGCAAGGCTCGTGCGAAGTGCGCCGCACTCCCGTGCCGCGCCAAAAGGTCTATTGGCTCGACTCCATGCCTTTTGCACGCTTTTTCCCATCCACCCTGCGTTGGCATTTGGAGTGGGGCGATGTCACCTGGGTGCCGCCCGTGCCAAGCATTGTCAAGAGCCGACCCATAACCTCCGACAACTACAATTCGGTGATAATGAAACTCGACCGCGTGCGCCATTTCACTTTCATCAACGACCGTCTGGCGTGGCGCAATAAGATAGACCGTGTCATCTTTCGCGGTAAAGTGGCCCACAAGGAGCCGCGCCTTGAGTTCATGGAGCACTGGTACGGTCACGAAAGGGTGGATGCCGGAGCCATCGACCGCGTGCGCCCGGAGTGGCAACGCCCCAAGATGTCGCTCTACGCTCACCTCCGCTTCCGCTACATCATGTGCATTGAGGGCAACGATGTGGCAAGCAACTTGAAGTGGGTGATGTCGTCCAACAGCATAGCAGTAATGCCCCGACCCACGTGCGAGACTTGGTTTATGGAGGGACTTCTCATCCCCGACTACCATTACATTGAGGTGAAGCCCGACTTCTCCGACCTTTTGGAGCGTCTCGACTATTTCTCCGCCCACCCTTCGGAGGCAGAAGCCATCGTGGAGCACGCCCATGAGTGGGTCAAGCAGTTTCGCGACAGCCGCCGCGAGAGGCTCATCTCGCTCCTCGTCATGCGCCGCTACTTCCGCGGCGTGGGCACCATCGGGCAGGAGGAATGACCCTACAGCAACACCAAACACTCCCATCGGAAAATGAGCGGAAACATAAAGAACATAATCTTCGACCTTGGCGGCGTACTCGTAGGCCTCGACCCGGCTCGCTGCATCAGCGCATTCCAAAAGATAGGATGCGAAGATGTGGCTGAGTATGTGGCACAACACCGCACCGAAGACCTCTTCCTCGACATCGAACTGGGGCGCGCCACCACGCAAGACTTTTGCCGCGAGGTGCGCCGCATGTCGCATTGCGCCGCCACCGACGGCGAGATAGTGTGGGCAGGGAACCAACTCCTCACCTCCGTCGCTGCCGAAAAGAAGGCGAGACTGAAAGCACTTGCACGCCGCTACCGCCTCTTCCTGCTCAGCAACACCAACGAGATGCACTGGCAGAAATGCCGCGAGGAGCTCCTTGCAAGTCCAGGTTGCAGTGGCGAGGAATACTTTGAGCGCGTGTTTCTGTCCTTCGAGATGCACAGGAAAAAGCCCGATGCCGACATCTTCCGGCAGACTTTGCGCGACGCAGGCATCACGGCTGCCGAGACACTCTTTATAGACGACAGCGCCGACAACTGCCGCACGGCAGCCAGTCTGGGCTTGACGGTGATGCACGAAACATCGGGCAGCCGTTGGCTCTCGCTGTTTAAGGGATGCCGCTCGGAGATCGGCACCTACTAAACCGACAACAGAACATGAACATAATCCACCTCGACACCACCGCCACCGCGCTGTCTCCGTGCGTCGCCACGATAGGTTTCTTCGACGGCGTACACCTCGGTCACCGCCACCTCATAGCCCAGGTGCGCGCCGAAGCCGCGCGTTTGCGCCTGTCGTCAGCCGTTGTCACCTTCGACACGCACCCCCGCCAGGTGGTCAATGCCGCCTGGGTGCCGCAGCTGCTCACCTCCCCCGAGCAAAAACTTGAGTTGCTCTCGCAGACGGGAATAGACGAAGTCATCGTCCTCCCCTTCGACAATTGCATGGCGAAAATGTCGGCTCTCTCCTTTATGCGCGATGTGCTGAAGGCGCAAATCAATGCCCGCGTGCTGATAACGGGATATGACAACCGCTTCGGACACAACCGCGCCGAGGGCTTCGACGACTATGTGGGCTATGGCAAGGAGTTGGGAATGCAAGTGCTGCGCGCCGAGGCTCTCGTGCTGGAGGGCAAGAACGTGTCGTCATCGCTGGTGCGCCGGCTCCTCGAAGAAGGCTGCGCCGCCGACGCAGCACGCTTTCTCGGTCGCTGCTACACCATTGAAGGGCGCGTGGAACACGGTTTTCAGGAGGGTCGCCGCATGGGTTTCCCCACGGCAAACATCGTCCCCACACTGCCGCAGCAACTCATCCCGCAGAGCGGTGCCTATGCCGCGAGAGTGCGGATAGGGCTTGGCAGCTGGCTGCCGGCAATGATAAACATTGGCTCATGCCCCACCTTCGCACACGAGCAGACCTCCATTGAGGCCCACATAATAGGTTTCTCGGGCGACATCTACGGCTCCACGCTCACGGCAGAGTTCGTCCAGAGGCTTCGCGGCGAGAGGCGGTTCCTCAGCGAGGAAGCCTTGAAAGCCCAACTCACAAGCGACCGCCGCCAGACGCTCGACATCCTTTCGGAAACAAAAGAAAATTAAAATATAAAAGAATGGAAAACAAATCAATGAAACGGACATTACTCGACAGCGCAGCCTATCTCTTCGCGTTCTTCGCCATTCAGGCTGTGGTGCTGATAGCAGTAGACCTCACTTGCAAGGGAGACCTCTCCTCCCCCACCACCATAACCATCTTCTCGCTCACCTCGAGCGTGCTTGCCATCGCCCTGTTTGCATGGAGACGGTGGACTCCCTGCAACGGCGATTACCTCAAAACACGCCCTTGGGATGTGGCGTTCTGGGCTGTCGTGCTCGCCGTGGGAGCCATTATCCCCATCGGATTCATAGACGACATTCTCGGAGCGGAGCTCTCCGACGACCTTATGGAAATCTTCGGCGGGCTGATGAGCAGCGACCTTGGACTCCTCTCCATAGCTTTTGTCACTCCTGTGGCAGAAGAGATGGTGTTTCGCGGAGCCATCCTTCGCCGCCTCAACGAGGCTTTGGGGCATCGCCTCCGTTGGGTCTCCATAGCCACGACAGCACTCCTCTTCGCTGCGGCGCACGGCAATATGGCGCAGGGAGTGAGTGCCTTCATCATGGGCTTGGTTCTCGGTTGGGTCTACATCCGCACACGAAGTATCCTCCCCGGCATCATCATTCATTGGGCTAACAACACCATCGCCGTGCTCCTCGCAATCCTTTTGCCCGGCACTGCCGACATGACTCTCGTGGAATACTTCGACGGCGACATCAAGCGCGTGGCTGCAATGCTGGTCTGCTCACTGATGGTGGCAGGCGCAGCCATCTTCCAACTCAACCTCCGCATGCACCGTCCGCTGAAGGATTAAACCTTAAACCCAAACCCCTACGATATGAAACACAACGCAATCAACGAAATGACCATAGAGAATGCCATTCGTCTTAGCGGCGGAACACACATCGGCAACGACATTCTCCTTATCGATGACCTCGCCCAAATGCAGTTGCCGCAAGACCCAATGCGCATGCAATGCCTCTTCCTCGCGATATGTCTGAAGGGCAGTGCCCACTATTTCGTCGACTCGGTGGAGCATGTCGTCGAGAAAGGCGACCTCATTATCATCAACCGCGGACGCTTGGCTTACGACTCGTCAATGTCGGATGACTGCGAAGGCATGTGCGTTCTCATTGACGATGACTTCTTCAAAGAGAGCATAAAGAGTGTCAGCGAACTCACAGCACTGTTCCTCTTCGCGCGCCAACACCCAGTGTTCCGATTGCCGGAGCAGAAGATTGAGTTTATAAAAGCTGCTTACCGGCGCATGAAAGAGAAAGCCTCTGAGGCGGGACACCACTTCCGCACGCCTCTCGTACAGTCGCTTTTGCTCACCATGGTATATGAGGTGAGCGACGCCATCTACCTCGCCCAGGCACAAGAACAACTGGGAAACTCGCGCGGCGACCAAATCTTCACGCAGTTCCTGCGCCTCGTTGAGGAGAATTTCCGAAGGGAACGGCGCGTGGGATGGTACTCCAGCCAACTCTGCATATCGCCGAAATACCTCTCCGAAGCAGTGAAGACAGTGTCGAAACGCACGCCAAACGAATGGATAGACAGCTACGCCATCATGGAACTTTGCATGCTTTTGCGCAACACCAGAATGAGTATTAAAGAGATAGCACAACAACTAAACTTCTCCAACCAGTCGTTCCTCGGCAAGTATTTCAAGGAACACACCGGCTTTTCGCCGTCCAGTTATCGCAAGAAATAGTAGGCGCGTATCTCCGAGACGCGCCCATCAAATTCGCATTCTAACTGCCCCCGTAGAGCGATAAGGCGCGCCTCCGTGCCTTACGAAGCCTGTGCAGCCGCTGCTGACGCTTGAAGTTGCGCCAGACACCATTGCCGACAGAACTCCATTCGGGTATGTGACGGATGTTGCGGCGCACTGTTGGGATGTCCCAAAGGAGCATGAGCATGGCGAAGAAGAGGGCTGCTATGAGAGTCCAACCAAACAGAATCTTCACCGACTGCGCCGTGAATGCCTCGCCAAGACCGCTTGCTACCGTTCCCAAATCCACATTGAGAGCCGACGCACGCACCGCATCGACATAGCCGGAGCAGCGCGCGAAGCCGTCGGCGACATAGTATTTCAATCCGTGTGCATGCAAGGCAGCACCCACAAGTCCCCCTATCGCCATGTGAAGCACATTGAAAACGGAGAGCGCTTGGAAGAAATGTTGGAACGACATGACGCTCTCCAGACTCCACATAAAGGCTATGCTAAGCACGGCATAGGCGAAACCGCGGCACAAAATGGGCAGATACAACTGATTGATGCTTATGGATGAGTCGACGGTGAAGTAAAAACCGCCGGCATAAACGGCGAAGACCAGAAGCCCTACAGCGATGAGTTTGTAAGCATTCCAGCGCAACACCTTCAGCCAAAGCAAGGAGAACAGACAGCCAACCCATATCCCCGGCAGTGCCCATTGGCTTAACCGCTGCGAAGTCAGGTTGTCGTAATGCATCACAGCACCGTAGAACACACTCTCAAGAGCGTGCTCACACGAGAACAACGCCTCAACAACGCCAATCAACAATATGATGGGCACGGCATAACGGTAGCCCCACATGGCAGGCTCGTAGAAAGGGTTGGGATGATGGGTCATTCGTTGCAGACACACGGCAAGCGTTATCAGTGCCGTGCCGCACACGAGTCGCAGCTGCGGCGAATGCCACCAGTCGAGCCAATCGCCGTAGCACAGCACCCAAGCCGTCTGCAACCAGAAGGCGCACCATAGCACCGCTCCGAACCAGTCGAGTCCTTTCAGCGGCACAATCTTGGGCATAACGTGCACCGGACGAGTAAGCACTGCCTGGACGACAAGCACCAACAGCATCAGAAGGATGACGAACCAGTGCATGTAATGCCAGTGCATGTGATAGGCAAACAATGCTGCCAGGAAGCCGGCAACCTCTATTGAGGATAGCAACACAATGTGAAGGACGGGGAAAAACACCGCAAAATTGCGCTTGGGCGTTATCCACAACTGTATGTTCGACATGCATTCGAAGGTGCCTTGAATCTTCGCCATGCCGCAAACCACGCACAGCCCCCACACCACGGGCATGGGAAGGCGCAGCATAGTGAGCAAATTGCAAACCACAATCACCGCTGCTGCCGTCATGAGCAGGGAGTGATTGGTGAACCGAAACTTCATTCTGAAGAGCACGGGGAAGTAGAGTGCCATGCCGGTAAGCGTGGAATAGAGGCACATCTGCACATCCTCGCGCATCACTCCCCACTCGCCCACGATGTCATGGAGTGCCCCTATGTACATGCCGTTGCTGAATTGGAAGCAGAAAGCGAGCACCAGATAAATCCAAGGGCGCACCCACAGCGGCACGAAGTCGCGGTACATGGGCATCGAGAAGGTCATGGGAGGTCCGCCGGCAGGCTTTTGTTTGTTTTCGTTATCCATCATTTTTCGTCCATTTCACCGTTGTTTTCCATCACTTTTTAGGCTTCACCTCGCACTCGACATTCATTCCTGCGCGCAGTTTTTCGGTGTTCTTGTCGGCAGAAAGACGTATGCGGACGGGGATGCGCTGCTCCACTTTCACGAAGTTTCCGGTGGCGTTGTCCTGCGGAACGAGTGACATGGCGGAGCCGGTGGCATCGCTTATGCGCTCGACGGTGCCTTGGAAGGTCACGCCGGGCACTGCGTCGGCTTCTATTTGCACCTCCGCACCGACGGCAATGCCAGGGATTTGCGTCTCACGGAAATTGGCAACGACCCACAAATCGGTGTTATCCACGATGTTGACCATAGTCTGTCCGGGTTGGACGAGTTGTCCTTCGTGGATGTTTTTACGCCCCACCACGCCGTCGGCAGTGGCTATTATGGCAGTGTAGGAGAGTTGGAGACGTGCCAGACGCACCGCAGCGCGCGCCGCTTCTATGGCAGCCTGGTTCTGCACGAGGCGGTGTCCCTGCTCGTTTTTGGTGTCGGCGAGGGTGGCATTGCGGCGCACTGCCTGCGTGTAACGGGCTTTGGCGGCGAGCAGTGCGGTGTGCATGGCATCATACTGTTGGCGCGTCACGGCATCGTCTTTAAGCAGTTGGGCATAGCGACGCTCCTCGCGCTCAGCCTCATCGAGTTGTGCTTTCGCCTCGTCGATGCCTGCTTCGCCCACGCCGATGGTCTGTTTTGTGGCACTGATACCCGATGTTGTGGCATCAGCCCCGGCGAGTTCGCGCTGCAAGGCAGCCTCAGCCTGGGCGAGTTGGAGTTGGTATTCGCTGTCCTCTATTATCACGAGGGTGTCGCCGCGATGCACGCTTTGATATTCTTCGAAGCGTATCTCCTTGATGAATCCCTGCACTCGGGTGTTCACCGGGGTAATGTGTTGCTGCACAGTGGCATTGTCTGTGAACTCGCCGCTGCCGAAATGGACGAAGTGATTGATTACAAGTGTGACGCCGGCGAGCAGCAGAAGGAGTACACAAGTGTTGTAAATGGTTCTGAGAGTTTTCTTGTTTGTCATGAGTTTTTCGCTTTTTGATGGGGGTTGATTGTTAATTTTCGAGACAGCCTGCGGCGTATTTCAGATTGTAAAAGGCGTACACCAGATTGATGCGCGCATCGGAAAGCTGCAGCTCTGCATCAAGTTTCATGTTGGCGGCATCGGTCAAATCGGTCACGATGGCGAGTCCGTTCTGATAGCGGCGACTCACAAGTTCGTAGTTTTCCGTTGCCAGTTGCAGACTCTTGCGGCGCGTATTGAGTTGCGTCTGTGCCGTTCCCAGACTCACATAAGCGGCATGTACTGCATCGGAGACATTCTCGCGGGTGGCTGTCAGACTCTCGTTCTGCCAGGCGGTGTGCAACTTTGCGCGTCGCACCTTGCTGCGGTTCTTGTACAAAGCGGAGAAATTGTAGGTCACGCCAACGCCCACGAACCAATAGTTCAGGTTTTTGTTGATGGGCGGCACCTCTATCGTTATAGGCCCGTCGAGATGGTCTTCGGCTACAATTGCTATTTTAGGGAGGAGTGCCGAACGCTCCAGTTTCTCCTGGGTGCGGCTCATCTGCACTCCGAGTGCAAGGCTTTGCACTCCCGGATGTTGCTCTGCTGCAAGGAGTTGCCAGTCGGCTTCACTGCCGACAGTGATGGCATCGTCGGCGAAGGCAGACTCCGGCAGTGTGGCAATCGATGCGGAATCGGTGCCGAGAGCAGTGAGAAGCTGCTGCCGTACAATGTCGGCTTGGTCGGTAACACTCGTTATTCCGAGTTCAACTTGCTGCAAATAGAGTTCATAACGGGTGATGTCGCTGTGCAACGACACTCCCTTGGCATAGCGTTGCTGCATAAGCAGAATCTGTTTTTGCGCCAATTCCTTGTTGGCAGCATAGACATCGGCTTGGTTTTGCAGGTTGTGGAGTTGCAGATAAAGCCCCGTGAGGAGGAACTGCACGCGCCGGCGCTCGTCGGCGGCATTGATATTCTGGAGCGAAGCGTTCTGCTTTGCGAGCTGGATGCC
The DNA here is from genome assembly GCA_964464505.1 of uncultured Prevotella sp. Lineage (GTDB taxonomy): Bacteria > Bacteroidota > Bacteroidia > Bacteroidales > Bacteroidaceae > Prevotella. Next base: position 786 of record CAYXGN010000018.1, on the reverse strand, counting down.
TGCCGACAGGGCTCCACCGGCATAGACCACCTGCTGCGCTTGAAGCAGAAAGTTGTTGCCAAAGTGCGGCATTTCGGCGCAAACGCCCTCTCCGAAGTGTCTGTTCCAGATGCGTGCGTTGCCCAGATAAGACACCGACAGTTGCGCATTGACATCGGGCAACTGTGCCTTTTTGGCTGAACGGACACCCTCTTCCGCCTCGCTGATGGCGGCCCGGACGGTGCGCAGGCTTGCGTTATGGGCTTCCGCGATGTTGAAAAGTTGGTTTAAACTGCCCTTGAGTTGGGCTGTCTGCGCCCCCAAAGAGGCGGGACACAGCATCAGAGCCGCCCCCAACAGGAGTACGGCACAATGCTTCATTTCGTTGTGCATAAAATGAATGTAATGTGATTTTAATAATAAAAAGGCGTGCTTACGGCTTCATTCCCCGGCGCACAGATGCCTACGGTTGCGGGAATGAGGCATTAGGGGCGTGCTATATGAGCGCACAAACTCCCCAATTGTGGAACCTGTGCACTTTGTTCAATGCGTAAATGAACGCGTTACGAAATGTTATCGATTTCATAAAAAGACCTCCCTAAAGCGGCGAGACTCCATTGTCTACAAGGCAATTGCCTTGCTTTGCTTGCTTGAAAGGCGGTGCAAAATTACTAATTTCCGCGAAAACGGAAAGCATCGGCGGCGTTATTTTTTCCTAACGGAGGCGGAAGCTTACACTATGGGCAGCGAGATGCCGTTGATTTTCTGATAGAAGTCGAGCGCAAAGATGTCGGTCATGCCGCTGAT
>CAYXGN010000017.1:0-17852 GCA_964464505.1 uncultured Prevotella sp. | reverse complement strand
TTTTGTTTATCCCGAAATTTCGAATATTCGACTTTCATAAGATAGGCTGCACCTCGGCGATCCGCACCTACTACATTTTCATTTACTTTTCATAGTCTACAAACGCGTAGCGTTGGTGGTGTTTCTCGTCCGTTTCGTGCTCCTCGCGCCATGTCTCATGCCAGTCTGAGTAGTCGGGGAAGAAGCAGTCGGCTTCCGAAGGAGTGTCCGCTATCTCCGTGAGACAGAGTCTGTCGGCAACGGCGATGGCTTGTTGGTAGATGCTCGCTCCCCCGATTATAAAGATGTCCTCATCCTTTTGGCAACTCGCAATGGCTTCCTCGAGCGACGGGTAAGTGTCGCAGCCCTGGAAAGCTTTCTGTGTGCGGCTCACCACCACATTGCGGCGGTTGGGCAATGCTCCCTTGGGCAGCGACTCAAACGTGTTGCGCCCCATGATGATGGTGTGCCCAGTGGTGAGGGCTTTGAAGCGTTTCAGGTCGTTGGGGAGCCAGTAGAGCAGTTTGTTCTGGTAGCCGATGGCGCGGTTCTGTGCCACGGCAGCGATGATGTTAATCATGTTTTGTTCTCCGTTTTTCTTTCTATTTCAGTTTCTTACACGCTCACTTTCCCTGCGATATGAGGCCAAGGGTCGTAGCCTTCCAGTTCGAAGTCCTCGTATTGGAAGCTGAACAGGTCCTTCACATCGGGGTTAATCTTCATCCAGGGCAATGGGCGCGGCGTGCGTGTGAGTTGCAGTTGCGCCTGCTCCAAGTGGTTAAGGTAGAGGTGGGTGTCGCCCGTTGTGTGGATAAACTCGCCCGGTTGGAGTCCCGTCACCTGTGCCATCATCTGCAAGAGCAGTGCGTAGGAGGCGATGTTGAACGGCACTCCGAGGAAAGTGTCGGCACTTCTCTGATACAGTTGCAGCGAAAGCCGTCCGTCAGCAACATAAAACTGGAACAGACAGTGGCATGGCGGCAGTGCCATCTGGTCCACTTCGGCGGGGTTCCATGCTGTCACGAGCATGCGGCGGGAGTCGGGATGGTTCTTGATTAAGTCGATGACGTTCTGTATCTGGTCTATCGTGCCGCCCTTGTAATCGGGCCATGAGCGCCATTGATGACCGTAAACGGGACCCAGGTCGCCGTTCTCGTCAGCCCATTCGTTCCATATTCTTACGCCATGCTCCTGCAGGTATTTCACGTTGGTGTCGCCCTGGAGAAACCAAAGCAACTCATAGATGATTGACTTCAAGTGGAGTTTCTTCGTCGTCAGGAGCGGAAAGCCCTCTGAAAGGTTGAATCTCATCTGATTGCCGAACACGCTTTTCGTGCCTGTTCCGGTGCGGTCGGTCTTCGTTGCGCCCTCGTCGAGGATGCGGCGAAGCAGTGTAAGGTATTGTTGCATATTGAGTTGTTTTTATTGTTTGCGTTCTATTACTATGGGTCGGAGCTCTTCTGGGGGCGTGTGCGAACTCTTTATGCACCACTCTTTGGGGTAAAGGTTGTTGGCGCGCGGGCCGATGTTCTTCTCAAACCCTATCGGCGTGCCGCCGTAGGTGAGCAGGACGAGTCCGCGAGGGGCATCCTCCGGCAATGTCACCGCCTCATGACGGAGGAAGGAGAGGGCTTCCGCATAACTCACCTCCACGCTTGGGAAAGATCCCTTGGCGAGGTTTCTCGACAGCGCAAGCGACTGACTCGGGATGATGTCCTTGCCCTTTTGCGTGCCGAGGCACACTCCGGCGTGCATTATCTTCAAAGCATTGGCAGCGCGGTCGTAACACTCTTCCCACCGTGAGGGAATGGCGATGACGCTGTCGCCGAGTCTGCGCAGACTGTAGTCGTGCGCGTTTTCGAGTGGCGTGCAGTTGAAGGCGAGTGGCGCAATGCTGTCTTTCGCAGAGTCTTTCCCTCCCTTTTGCTTCCTTTTCTTCTCCGTTTTGGGGTGCATTGCTTTTTCTTCATCACTCTCGCCAAGCTTGCGGAGCACCGCCATGAAGAGTCCTTCGCCACGGCTTACACCCGGCAGGAAGCGGCAGGCAGGGTGCTGTCCCGTCACTGCCGGCGTGATGTTCCATTCCTTCTCCGTCGGTACGGCGAGCACGTCGGCACCGAGTTCGCCGGCTATCCACGCCACATTCTCCTCGTCCTCGTGAGCGTTGAACGTGCAAGTGGAGTAGAACAGCAGTCCGCCGGGCTTTAGACAAGACCATATATCACCAATGATTTCGCGCTGAAGTCGCCGGCAGTTGTCCACATTCTGGGTGCTCCACTCCTCGCGCGCACCCTCATCCTTGCGGAACATTCCCTCCCCAGAGCACGGCACATCGGCGAGGATGGCATCGAAGGCGAGTCCTGCTGCGCGGTAGTCGCGCGGGAAGTTGTTGGTGACGATGACATCCTCGTGACCGAACTTCTGCATGATTTCGCTCAGAATCTGCGCCCGTGTGCGCATCGGCTCATTGGAAAAGAGCAGACTCCCTTCGGGCAATGCGGCGCGGAGTGCCGTGGATTTGCCGCCGGGGGCAGCGCAGAGGTCGAGCATCCGCACTGGCGTTGCGATGTAATGGCGCACTGCATGGTGGATGAACATCGATGCCGCCTCCTGCACATAATACATCCCTGCGTGGAAGAGAGGGTCGAAGGTGAAGTCGGGACGGTGCTTCAGATAACGCCCGGTGTCGCTGCACCACGGCACCACGGAGTCGTTGACAGACGGCGCCACATCGTAGTCGGCAGCCTTCCACGGGTTGAGTCGAATGCTCGTGGGGCACTCGCCCGACTCGAGAGCCGCGGCAAGTGGCGTGTAAAGAGCGTCGCCCAGCAGCCGGCGCGTGTAATCCATAAACTGCTCCGGCAGTTTCGTTGGCGTAGAAGATATCACATTGCAAATATAATTAAAAATCCCGAAGTAGAGTAGGGAAGAGCGGAAGGAAACGCAAAAAAAAGAGGGAAAAGAGCCCCACCCAGCCTCCCCGACATTTTTTTGTTACCTTTGCATAAGATAGGCTGCACTCGGCAATAAAAAAGTAAACTTTCATTGCCCTCGTTTGCACTATCTTTGCAACTAATCCCCTTCGTGATGCGTCTAACCGATAAAGACAAACAAAAAAGATTGAAATATGATAAGAAAGACTTTAATCTCTCTCGCAGTGGTTGCCGCATTGGGCAGCACTGCAACGATAAGTGCGAATGAATTGCACAAGGATGTGATTGCTGTTGAGGCTGACAGCGCACAGAAGAAGCAGGAAACGGCTGCGCCGGCGACAAAGAGTAAGGTGGCAGAGAAGCAAAGTAAACCGGCGAAGGCTGCCAAGGACAAGGCAACTGGCAGTGAAGAGGTGGTGGCTTACTCCGACACTACGACCGCTGCCGCCGCCGATACTGCCGTCAACGGTGGCGCATCCTACTCCGATGACGACTTCGATGACGAGACTAACCGCTACGACATAGGGCGGTTCAAAGACCCGTTCTCATGGTTCTCGTTCATGGCGACAACGGGCTTCGGCGGCATATTGATTTCCCTCTTCTGCATCCTGATGTTTTTCCTTTTCCTCATCATGCCTTTCATCGTGCTGTTTATGATTCTCCGCTACCTCATGCGGCGTCATAACGACCGCGTCAAGTTGGCTGAGATGGCAGTGAAACAAGGGCACCCCATCAATGAAAAGCAGATGGAGATGATGCAGGAACCGCGCTCCTACAACTGGAATCGTGGCGTGAAGCAACTCTCCCTCGGCATCGGTCTGATGCTGTTGTTCCTCTTTCTTGGGGCAGAAGAACTTGCAGGCATCGGCGCACTCGTGGCTTGTCTGGGTGGCGGCAAGATGTTTATGGCGCGCTACGACTACAACATGCGTCGCCACGAAGACATCGACATCGAGCCAATGAAGCCCGATGACAATGCGCCGGAGCCTTTGGCTGATGACGGAGAAAAGGCGGACGATGCCGAAGCGATAAAGGAATAAAAGAAAAAGAGACCTGATGAACGCTCTTGACGACAACGCTCTCGTGACGCAAGTGGCTGTGTTTCACAACAAAAAGGCTTTCTCCCAACTTGTTGTGAAGCACCAGTCGCGCATCCGCCGCTTCTTCCTCCAGCAGACAGGAGGCGATGAAGCGTTGAGCGACGACCTCGCTCAGGAGACGTTTATCAAGGCTTACACCAACATAACGAAGTTTCGTGGCACGGCAGCCTTCACTTCGTGGCTTTACCGGATAGCCTGCAACGTGTTCTACGACAATGTGCGGCGACGGCGACCCACTGCCGACATCGACTCCGGCGAAGTTCTCCGCACGAGTGCAGACAACGGCGACCCCGGTGCAGCGATGGACATCTGCCGCGCCATGCGGTGTCTTTCCGACAAGGAGCGCACCTGCATCACACTGCAACTGACCGACGGGTACCCCATCGACGAGATAGCAAAGATAACTGGGATGACGGAAGGAACGGTGAAGTCGCACCTCTTCCGCGGTAAACAAAAACTCACTGAATACCTAAAAAACAATGGCTATGACAGAAAAAGAGAATGAGATAAAGCAGGAAACGATGGTTGACGAAGAACTTCTGACGGCGTTCTTCGCCCCGAGCAAGGAGTTGCAGGTGGCTGATGACGGCTTTACTGACAGCGTGATGAGTCGCCTTCCCGAGGCAATCCCAATGCGCCGGCGTCTTGTCAATGGTTTCTGGACGCTGCTGTGCGCGGCGGCTTGCATTGCCATTTTCTTTGTAAATGACGGCATCGCACTCTTGAAGGAAGGCCTCGTGAGCGGCATTGGCAGCATTGCCTCGGCTTTGTCGCAGACTCTGTCGAAAGTGGATGTGTCGGGGCTGTTGCCTTCTGCCATCCCCGACAACGCCGTCTTTACCGCCCCCCTCATTGCTGTCGGCGCGCTGACAATAGTCGGCGTGGTGACACTCTACGGCGTGATGCAGTCGGAATGACCCTCTTTCAGCCTTATTCTATAAAAATGTCGTAGTCGTCAATGGACTCCTTTGCGTCGTCATCGATTGTCGTTGCCGGCTTTTTCACAGCATCCTTCTTCAACTGTCCCTTCTCGTCGAACATGCCGTAGGTGGTGCGCAGCACTATAAACTCGGTGCGGCGGTTGAGTTGGTTGCATATTTCCTGCTTGTCGTCGGCAAGCGTTTTGATGAATTCTTCGGTGAGAACGTCGTTCTCTTTAAGCCACGAATATTTCTCCGTCAACTTCTTCCTCACTGTCTTCGGCTTCTCCTTTCCGTAGCCGACAGGCGACAGACGGTCGCGCACGATGCCCTTTTGGGTGAGGTAATCCACCACCGCCTCGGCGCGACGCTGCGACAACTGCTTGTTGTATTCGGCTGAACCCTTGTAGTCGCAATGCGCGGAGAGTTCGATAGTGACATTCGGATTCTCGTTGAGCAACTTGACAAGCTCATCGAGAGCCACTGTGGACTCGGGGCGAAGCGTGGCTTTGTCGAAGTCATAGAAGATGTTGTCGATGAGTACGGGTGCCGAGATGGAAGCCAAGGGGAACTGCAAGACGTATTCCTCCGACTTGTCTGCGGCAGCCACTTTCAACTCCTCCTTATGATTAAGGAAACCCTTGCAGGTGGCGAGGAAGATGTAGTCGACATTGGGGCGAATCACCTCCTCGAACGAACCGTCGCCCTTCACGCTCAATTTCTTGTTCGTTCCGTCGCTTCCCACCATATAGACTTGCGCCGCAGGGAGTTCGTAACCGTCCTGCTCGTAGACCCATCCTTTCACGCTTTGTATTATTTCGGGGTTCTCAAAACTGTATATGTGGTCCCACCCTCTGCCGTCGTTGCGGTTGGAAGAGAAGTAGCCGCGGTTGTGAACGCCCTCGAAGGTCATGCCGAAGTCGTCGCCTTGTGAGTTGAGCGGATAGCCCGGATGGGAGAGATGATACTTCCCGTCCTTGCCCACGGTGGCTATGAAGATGTCGAGTCCGCCCATTCCCGGATGGCCGTCGCTCGAAAAATAGAGGTCGCCGTTGGGTCGGAAGGTGGGGAACGACTCGTTGCCCGGGGTGTTGATGGGGTCGCCCAGGTTCTCCACGCCACCCAGTCCTGCTGCCGTCAGGCGCACGCGCCAGATGTCGAGACCGCCCTTTCCGCCCGGCATGTCACTCGTGAAGTAGAGCCATTGACCGTCGGGCGAGACGGCAGGATGGGCGTAAGAGGAGAGCGTGTCGCGTGTTATCTCCACCAGTTCGGTCTTGCCCCAGGTGGCATCGCCGCGTGTCGACGATGCAATCTTGGCGTAACGGGGGTAGGAAGCATCGGTGAGACACTGCGTGAGGTACATCGTCCGGCTGTCGGGCGTGAAGCAGGCGGCACCCTCATCAGCGTCGGTGTTCACGCCACCCGTCACTGCTTCGGGCTTGCTCCAATGGCCTTTGTCGTCCTTTTGCGAGTGGAAGATGTCGGCATTCTTTGTGCCTGTGATGCCACTCAACTCATTTCCCTGTGCCTCATTGCGTGTGGACGAGAAGTAGAGATGCTCGTTCTGGTCGCCGAAGAGCATGGGGGAGTAGTCCGCCCGGCGCGAGTTGAACTGGTCCATGCGCTTCACTGTGTAGCGCGAACCCTGCTCTTTCCATCGCGGAGCGTTCTTGGCGGAGGTCAGTCCGTTCTTCGCCAGTGTCTTGGCATCGTCTATATCGATGGTGATTCCCCACGGTTTGCCGTCCTTTTCATCGAAGACGCCGTTGTCAAGGGAGTCGAGCAGCAGGCGGAACATCTCTTCAGCCTGCTTGTAACTGCCGTTCTTCAGGAGTTGGCGGGCATAGCACAAGCGGTCGGTGGTGGTGGCTTTGCCGTAGCGTACAGCGTTGCCGTAAGCCGCCAGGGCCTTCTGTGTGGCGTTGATGCGCTCGTTGCAGTGGGCAATCTTTACCGCTATCTCGCCTCGGCGCGTTTTGTCCTTGGGCGAAGTCTTTGAGTAAGCCTGCTTAAACTGCGATGCTGCGTCGTAATATTCGCCTATGGCGAGATACTTTTCGCCCTTCTTCAGGTTCTTGTCGGCACCGCATGAGGTGGCAGTCATTGCTGTGATGGCAATGAGGGCGAGGGCGATGTATGATGAAAACAGGTTTTTCACGTTGTGGGTTTTGTTGGGGTCAGGAGTTTTGTCGGACTTCTCTGCGCTGCCGTCAAGCCTTGGCAGGGCTGTCGGGCGTTGTCGGTGCGGCGGCGAAGGCGATGCGATAGTTGCACCCATTGCGCCAGTTGCTGCACCCGTAGGCTGTGCGTCCTTTTATTATTGTGCCTTTGCCGCAGAGGGGGCAAGGCGTGCCGATGACGGCATCGGTGGCTGTCTGCGGTGCTGCGGCGGCTGCCTTGGGTTTTCGGGGAGTCTTCGCAGCGGTCTTGGCAGACTTTTTCTTCTCTTTCTTCTTGAGGTCTTCGTCGGTGGTAACAGCCACGCGGCGGTTGCTGTTGTCGCGCAGAACATCGTAGACAATCTCCGTTATCTGTTGCTTCAGTTCGCTGATGAACTCGGCAGCGTCGTATTTCTTGTGCTCTATGTCGCGGAGTTTCTTCTCCCAGATGCCTGTGAGTTCGCAACTCTTGAGCAGTTCTTCGTGGATGATGTCGATGAGTTCGATGCCCGTGGGAGTGGCAACGAGGTTCTTGCGTTCGCGCCGTATATAATGTCTTTTAAATAGAGTCTCGATGATTCCTGCCCTCGATGAAGGCCTGCCGATGCCGTTCTCCTTGAGGGCGGCGCGGAGAGTCTCGTCGTCAACGAACTTTCCCGCGGTCTCCATAGCCCTCAGCAGCGTCGCCTCGGTGTAGTATTTTGGTGGCGTGGTGGTCTTCTCCGTCAGTGTGGGAGTGTGGGGTCCGCTCTCGCCTTTGACGAAAGAGGGGAGCGTGCGCTCTTCGTCATCCTTCTTTTCTTCGTCATCCGCGGTGCCTTGTTGCTGTGTCTGGGCTGCGTCGGAGGGTTGGGCGTAGACGGAACGCCATCCTTCGGAGAGGATTTCCTTACCCGCGACCTTGAATTCCACGGCTTCCACCTCGCCGAGAACGGTGGTGGTGGCAAACTTGCAGTCGGGATAAAACACGGCGATGAAGCGTCGCGCGATGAGGTCGTAGACGTGGCGTTCCTGGTCGGTGAGACCCGTTGCCGGCACGCCGGTGGGGATGATGGCGTGGTGGTCGGTCACCTTCGAGGTGTCGAACACACGTTTCGGTTTGATGAGTTTTTTGCCTCTAAGGGGCGTAAGGAGATGTTCGTAGCCGCGAAGACCGTTGAGTATCTTCCCGCACTGGGGATAGATGTCATCGCTCAGGTATTGCGTGTCGACGCGCGGATACGTTGTCAGCTTGCGTTCGTAAAGTGTCTGGATGATGTTAAGGGTGTTTTCGGCACTCAGCCCGAACTTGCGGTTGCACTCCACTTGCAGCGATGTGAGGTCGAAAAGGCGTGGCGGGGCTTCCGTGCCGTTCTTCTTGGTGACGGAAGTGATGGTAAACGGTTTGCCGGCAATGGTGGAAAACGCTTGTTCGCCCTCTTCTTTCGTGGTGAACTTTCCCTTTGTGGCGGTGAAAGTGGTGTCGCGATAGATGGTGGCGAGAACCCAATAGGGTTCCGGAACAAAACTGTCGATTTCCTTCTGGCGGTTGACAATGAGTGCGAGGGTGGGGGTCTGCACGCGCCCGACGGACAGCACCTGTCGGTTCTGACCGTATTTCAGCGTGTAAAGTCGGGTGGCGTTCATTCCCAAAAGCCAGTCGCCGATGGCGCGGCTGAGTCCCGCGATGTAAAGGGATTGGTATTCGCTCTGGTCTTTAAGGGTATTGAAACCTTCGCGAATGGCTTCGTCTGTCATTGAGGAAATCCATAGACGCTTCACCGGGCAAGTGGCTTTCGCCTTCTGCATCACCCACCGTTGGATGAGTTCTCCCTCTTGTCCGGCATCGCCGCAATTGATGATGCCGTCGGCGGCTTGCATCAACCGCTCTATTACGGAGAACTGCCGCTTGATGCCACTGTCGTTGATGAGTTTGATGCCGAAGCGCGGTGGAATCATTGGCAGGGAAGCAAGGCTCCAGTGTTTCCATTGCTCGGTGTAGTCGTTGGGCTCTTTCAGGGTGCAGAGATGACCGAAAGTCCATGTCACCTGATAGCCATTGCCCTCCATGTAGCCGTCCCTTTGGCTGGTGGCTCCTATAATTCTGGCAATGTCTTTTGCAACACTTGGTTTCTCGGCTATGCAGACAATCATTGTGTTCTTGTTGTTTTGATAATGCGCAGGCAGCGTGTGCCCGTTGCAAAGTTAGTGAAAAAAAAGAAGAGCGCAAGGGTATTTGCGCTCTTCTTTGCTCGTGATCCCGTTGGGATTCAAACCCAAGACCTTCAGAACCGGAATCTGACGCTCTATTCAGCTAAGCTACGGGACCCTTTCTCTGCTTCTTCTCCACAAGGAAGGGAAGCGACTGCAAAAGTACAAAATAAGTTTCAATAAAACGCAAGTCGCGCCACTTTATTGCGTCAATACCACTGCACGGCGTTGCTGTAGCCGCTGCGTTTGTCGTATTTCAGGGCATCGGTGAGCGTCGAAGCGTTGCAACGGAAGGAGAAATTGTAACTTGTGTAGGGCTTGAGAACAACGGAACAGCTCATGTTAAAGCAATGGAGGTCGCGCTGCAGCGATGCCGTTGTCATGGAAAGGTCGTGCCGGTCGAAGTCGTAACCGGTGGAGAAGGAGATGTTCCAACCGTCGCTCAGACGCAAGTTGCCGCTGATATTGAGGTTTTGCGAGAACTTGTAGGGGTAGCGCATTGTCTTGGTGTTGAACTTGCCGCCAGTGTTTTCGCGCATGGTGATGCCGTAGCCGAAGGTCAGCGACCACGGCATGTTGAAGCGCATGTAACCGTCGTTGTCGGTCTCCACCTTTCCTCCGCCGCTCTTTTTCTTTGCGCCGCGCTGCCCTTCTATCATTACATCGTCCACGTTGCTCTCAATGTCGGTGTCTATCCCTTCGTCGTAGTCATCGTCCTGCCGGCGTTTCCGGTCTTTGTCGTCATCGTCCTTGCCGCCGCCAAACCATTTTTTTATCTTGTCGGGAGTAAGGGTGAACGAGAAGTTTTGCGATGTTCCCTGAAACCGTCCCCATTTACCCATGCCCCAGAGGGTGTGGTTGCCCACGAAAGGAACGCCCTTTTCGTTGAGTTCATAGGCGTAGGAGGCGAACACGGCAGTCATGTTGAAGGTGTAATTCTTCCACCATTTCAGTCGGATGCGCATGTTAAGGTCGCTCAAAGGGTGGGTCTTTGCCGCGAAGTTGTAGCTCATGCTCAGTGCCAACTCATCGATGAGGCTTATCTTCTTGAAGCCTGTCGAGTCCTTGTCCGACTTTATCTTCATCTCCAGGTTGTTGGAGAGGTCTACGGAGACGCTTCCTGTCCTGCCCCTGCCGGGCACGCCGAAGAGCGAACCCTGATAGGGCGAGTACTCCACCAGCGACACATTGCCGTCGGCATCGGTCTTCTGGTAGGTGTCATAATAACCGTAGCGGCGGCTGCCGAAGTCGGGGGCGTAGTTGAAACTCACCGTAGGCGTGAGCACGTGGCGCACCGCCTGGATTTTGTCTCCAAAGATTTTCTTGCTCGGAATATAAAAACCGTAAAGCGTGGTGGACAAGCCCATGTTCACGCTCCAGTTGTAGACGTTGTGGAAGCCGTACACCGTGTCGGTGACTTCCACCTGCCGCTGCTCGTCCCACGAACGCATGATTTTGTTGGAATACATGCGGTCCTGGAAGTTGAACGAGGGACTGATGTTGATGTAGTCGAACAGGGTGAACGTGCCGCTAATGGGTATTGTGTGGTTCCATCCGTTGCGCCAGTCCTTCAGGAGGCTGGAGTGCATGAGGCGGTCTTCCTTTGTGTCGATGCTGTTGGAGATGTGGCCGGTGTACGACATTGAGATTTTCTCATACCAACGCTCTGCTCCTGCGGCGTGTTTCCGCTTGAAGGGATAGAACTTGCTGATGGAGATGTTGAGGTCGGGGAGGGTCATGCTGATGCTGGAGTCGCGCATGTTCTGCGACAGGTTGGCTGTGCTGCTCAGCGAAAGCCCTATGCTTGAGAATGTGGTGCTCCACGAAACGGAAGACGTTCGCGTTGACTGTGTGAGCGATTGCGGATTGTAAAGCGAGTTGAGATTGTTGCGCTCATAGCTCGATGTGGCGAAGTTCACGCTCGCGGAGAGCGAGCTGTAGGGGTTGGCTTTGGTGTCCTGGCGGTGGCTCCATTGTATCTTGAAACTCTTCTGGCGCGAGAAATCGGGCATGCCCTTGTCTCCTGTCTTCGTGTCCTGATAACTGAAATAGAAGCTGCCGCTGTACTTGTAGCGGCGGTTATAGTTGGAGGCGGCGGAGATTCCCCAAGAACCCTTGGTGTAAATCTCGCCCAACAGCTTCAAATCCCATTTGTCGCTGATGGCGAAATAGTAGCCGCCGTCGCGCAGATAGAAGCCGCGGTCTTTCTCGTCACCGTACGACGGCATGATGAATCCGCTAGAATAACTCTTCGTAAAGGGGAAAAAACCGTAGGGAATGGCAAGGGGCAGCGGCACATCGGCAACGACAAGGTAAGCCGGACCGAAGGCAACGTCCTTGCCGGGGCGCACCTTCGCCCTCGACAGCGCGATGTAGAAATCGGGGTGTTTGGCGTCGCAGGTGGTGTAGCGACCGTGTTGCAGATAGATGTCGCCGTTGGCGTTGCGCTTCGAAATCTCACTTTGCAGGAAGCCTTCCTGCTGTTGTGTGTTCACATTGGAGATGATTCCCTTCTGCGTCTTGAAGTTGAACGCCATCGTGTCGCTTTCATATTCGTCCTTGCCCATCTTGAAGACGGGAGTGCCGGTGAGCCCCTTTCCCGACGCGTCGGTGGTGTCGATGACTCCCGTTGCGTGCACGATGCTGCTGTCAAGGCTCATGTAAATCTTTTCACTTGCAAGGTCCATCGTCCCGTATTTCACCGTGGAACTGCCGTAAAGCCGCGCCGTTCGGGTGGTGGCGTCGTACACCAGCGAATCCTCGGCGGTGTAGTCCACGGGCGAATTGATGCCCGTGGCGCGCTGGCGGTTGATGGAATCGAGGCGGATGGAGTCGTCCACGGCTTTGTTGTGGCGGTAGATGGCGAGTTGGAGTGAGTCCATCTGCGTTGTGTCAATGGCTGCCACGCCCGTGCTGTCGGCTGTGACAGCGGTGTCAGCCGGCATTGTGGCGAGGCGTTGCTCTGCCTTTTTCCTCTTCTTTTGCGATGTGGCGAGAGTGCCGCCAGCCATTGCAAAGATGAAGACGAAGAGCAGAAAAGCTATGACAGTCTTTGTTCTCATTGTCTGTTGCGGGTGTCGTGTTACTCAAAAAGACGGCGCATCTCGCGGAAACGCGCTATTGTGTCGCCGCCGAACTTGGCAAGACTCTGCTCTGCCTGAGCCACTGTCTTCCGGCGGTCGAGGTGTGTCTTCGAGAAGAACTTGTCGGCATAGCAGATGAGTTTCTCCTCCACCGTCTCCGGCACAAGGCTTCGGTGGGGCAACGGCAAGTGCTGGCTCGCTATGTCGTCAATGGTCAGTCCGGCTCCGGTGTGGCGTTCGCAGACGCGCGCAAAACGCTCGTCCACACCCTCTTTCCTGAGTATCTCGGCTCCGCACACGCCGTGGCGGATGTAAGGTTCGGTGCCGAAACATTCTATTCCGGGAGCATCGGTGAGCACGATGCCGATGTCGTGAAGCATCGCAGCCGTATGCACAAAATCGGTGTCAATGTGCAGTTCGGGATGTAACGAAGCAATCTGCAGCGCGAGTTGCGCCACAGATTGGCTGTGGGTAATGAGAATGTGGCGCAGGGCCACATTCTCATTGTAGTATTTGCGGATTATGTCTTGAAACAACTTCGGCAACGGTTCATTCATGGTCGCGTTCGATGTAGGCAATGACATCGCCCTTCGACACCTTCGAACCCCTCTTGGCGTTGATTTCAACGAGCTTGCCTCCGAGAGCGGCGGCCACTTCAACAAACTCGCCCCAAGGTGCCTGGATGTAGCAAAGCACGTCGCCTTCCTTGTATTCCTTGCCAATAAAGGGCTCCACAGTGGGCGCACACTCGCCCTCGCCGGAGAACTCCCAGAAGATTTCTCCCTTTACCGGAGCCACCACAGCGTCGGCTTTCGCGTGCTTGTAGGCACTGAGTTGCTCCGGGGAGAGGTTGGCTCCGAGGCGCGCATCCTTGAGTTTCTGAAGGTCGGCAAGGAAGTTCTTCTTCGCCTGTCCGCTCTTGTAGTTGCGGTATTGCTCCGGGTGCATGGCGAGTTCGAAGAGTTCTTCGTCGTCCTTTCCGTATTCCCAACCGTTCTCGTCCATCTCCTTGCGGAAGTTGTCGAGGGCATCGGAGAGCAGAGTGTGGGCATCGACATCGGTGAATTCGCGTCCCTGCTTCTTCGCAAGAGCCACAAGTTCGGGGTCGATGGTGCCGGGTATCTTTCCGCTCTTGCCGAGAATCATTCCCCACATGGAGTCGTCCATCATCACAAAGCGACCCTTTCCCTGCTCAATGGTAAGGAGATTCATGAGCGCGATGTTCTTGACGTACTGCGAGAAAGGCGTAACCAAAGGCGGATAACCCACCCGTGGCCACACATACTCCACTTCGTCGAAGAGCTTTATGAGCAAGTCGTCCATGGAAAGTTCTTCGTCGCCGTTGCGCTTGCGCACATTATTGATAGTGGTTCGCATTCCTCCGAGGTCTGCCATCATTGACCCCATCATTCCTCCGGGAAGTCCGCAGCCGAGCAAGAGCGACGACATTATCTTGTTGCCGGGGTTGATGAAGTAGCCAAGCCAGTCGTCAATGAATTCCTGGGTCATTGCCCTGGCCTTCATGTATGCGCTCATGTTGATGTCGGGAACGTCGAATCCCTCGTTCTTCAACATGCTGATGACGGAGATAATGTCGGGATGCACCTTGCCCCAGGACAATGGTTCGATGGCGGTGTCGATGATATCGGCTCCGTTCTGGCACACTTCGAGGATGCTTGCCATTGACAGTCCGGGTCCGGAATGGCCGTGATACTGGATGATGACGTTGGGATACTTGTCCTTAATCATCTTTGTGAGTTTGCCGAGGAATGCCGGTTGGCCTATTCCTGCCATATCCTTCAGGCAGATTTCCTCTGCCCCTGCGGCGATAAGCTGGTCGGCAATGCCCATGTAATAGTCCAGAGTGTGCACCGGCGAATTGGTGATGCAGAGCGCACACTGCGGTGTCATGCCTCCTTCCTTTGCCCATTTGATGGACGGAATGATGTTGCGCACATCGTTAAGGCCGTCGAAGATGCGTGTGATGTTGGTGCCTTGCTTTGCCTTTACCTTATACATCAGGGCGCGGACATCGTCGGGCACGGGATACATGCGCAGCGCATTGAGTCCGCGGTCGAGCATGTGGGTCTTTATACCGACTTCGTTGAAGGGCTTGCAGAAGGCACGGACGGCATCGTTAGGGTTCTCGCCGGCGAGCAGATTCACCTGTTCGAAGGCTCCGCCGTTGGTCTCCACGCGTGCAAAACAGCCCATATCGATAATCACGGGAGCAATGCGTGCCAGCTGGTCCTTGCGTGGCTGGAACTTGCCTGACGATTGCCACATATCCCGATAAACGAGACTGAATTGGATTTTCTTTTTCATTTTTATCTATTCTTTACGGTGGGAATTTTTGGAACCCATCTTTATTTTCTAAGAGTTTTCTTGCCGTTCTTTATCACAACGCCTTTGTAGGAGTCGTTCACGCGCTGTCCACCCACATTGTATGCCTTGCCGTCGGCATTGCCGTTGGCTTCCGTTGCAGCAGTGATGCCTGCGGGAACATACGAGCCGTCGAAGTCGAACACATAGGTTGTGCCTTTGGCTCCCGACAGACTTACGGTGTTGTCGGAGCCTACGCTCATTGTGGAAGGAATGTTGTTGATGTAGAGTTTTGCGTCCTTGAGGTTCTTGTAGAGCACGCGCACCATCTGGCCTCCGTTGTTTGTGAGTTTCACGCAGGTGGCTTTGCTGTCCTTCCAGGTGATGTCCACCGTCACGTCTCCCACTGCTTTCATGCCGGTGATGTGTCCGGAAGTCCATGCTGAAGGCAGGGCGGGGAGGATGCGGATGGTTCCCGAGTTGCTTTGCATAAGCATTTCGGCGATGCCTGCACACGCTCCGAAGTTGCCGTCAATCTGGAATGGGGCGTGGGAGTCGAAGAGATTGTAGAACACACCGGCTCCGCCGTTGCTGTGGGCAAGGGCGTTGTTGAGGATGGTGCGGGCGTGGTCGCCGTCGAGAGCGCGTGCCCAGAGGTTCATCTTCCATCCCATTGACCATCCCGTTGCGCCGTCGCCGCGCAACTTCATTGAGTTGACAGCAGCGTCGAAGAGGTCGGTTCCGGGTTCAATCTGTGAGAAAGGATAAAGGCACATGAGATGAGACATGTGGCGGTGACCGTTTTCTCCGGCTGTATAGGTGCTGTATTTCCACTCGCGAAGGATTGTCGTGCCCGACGAGATGGCTGAGGTACCCCACGAACCGGTGTAGGTCTCGGTGGCAAGACCCTTGTCAAGTTTCTGGAAACGGTCTTTAAGTTTTGTCAAATCGTCGGACGACACGCTTGCATCGTCGCCGAGAACGGTGATTGCCTCGAGTGTGTTGCTGAAGAGGTCGTAGATGAGTTGCTGTGCGTGGGCCACACCGTCCTGTGAGTCGGGACCGTGTTCCGGCGACCATTCATTGGGTGCTTCGTAAGTGCCGTCGCTTGCAAGCTCCACGCGGTCCATCCAGAACTGTGAAGCGGAAAGCATTGCCGGGAACACTTTCTTGAGGAAAGCGTAGTCCAGAGTGTAGCGGTAGTGCTGCCAAAGGTGCGTGGCATACCATGCGTTTGCTATCACATAGTTGTTCTTGAAGGCACTCACACCACCGAAGATGTTGTTCTCGGTGAAGCAAGTCCATCCGCGGTCCTGTCCTTGCAACTGTGCCCATTTCTGCCATTCGCTGTGGTTTACAGCCATATTCCAGATGTAATTGAGGAAGGGCAAGTGCATCTCGCTGAGGTTGGTGGGCTCTGCCGGCCAGTAATTCATCTGCACATTGATGTTGGAATGGATGTCTGAGTTCCATGCCACGCCGTCAATGTTGTTCCAAATGCCTTGCAGATTGGACGGAAGGTCCACTCCGCGCGATGAGGCTATTTCAAGATAGCGGCCGTAGGCGAAGTAGAGTTGCTCGAGCATGAGAGCGTCTTCGCCGCTGCCGCTGTTGTAGTTGTCAATGAGTTTGTTTGTGGGCTGGTCGTTCTTGGTGCCGTCCAGGTCGAAATCCAGGCGTGCGAAGAAACTCTGATAATCGGCGACATGCTCCTCATAGAGCTCTGTCCACCCCTTGGCAGCAGCCGCATTCACTCGGTTCTGGATGTTGATTGCGAGTCCGCTGGTATTGGAAATGTAAGTCGAAGAGTAAGCGTCGAAGTCCGTTCCGCCGCAGAGAATGAGCAAAACCTCGTCGGCTCCGGTCACTTCCACTCCTTCATCGGTTGTGGTCATGCTTCCTCCTGTCGGCACCACCTTCATGCGGGCGTTGTAACTCACGAGGTCGAGCTTGCCGCTGAATGTTCCTTCGCCGTTGCTGTAGCTCGTTTCTGCTGTGACAGAACCCGATTCCATGGTGAAGAGCAGGCTTATCTTGCCTTTCTCGCTGGCGGTATAGTGCGCCACAATCACATGGGCTGGGTTGGAGGCGATATATTCGCGGGTGTAGGTCACTCCTGCCTGCGAGGTGAACTGGGTCTTGCCTGTGGCGGTGTTGAGGTCGAGCAGTCGCACATAGTTCTTTGCTGCGGTGGCGTCAGTTGTGCCGAAAGCACCGCTGAGGTCCTTTGCATATACCGAACCGAAGTTCTCATACTTGCCGTATCCGCTGCCGCCTGACGACGAGCGGGCTGCTGTTCCCGACCAAAGTGTCTTTTCGTTGAACTGTATCTCGTCCTTATACATGCCGCCGAAGAGGCACGCTCCGAGTTGGCCGTCGCCTATCGGGAGGGCGTATTCCATCCAGTTGGAGTAGCCCTGGCCTCCGCTGTAGAGGCTGGCAGTGGTTGCCGGCTCGTCATACCAGAGTGTAAGTTTGTTCTCCGGGGTGAAGTTGCTGATGCCGACGCTCTTGTAATCGGCTCCGGCAATCTCTGTGTCGGGCTGCACGAAGGTCACCACGTTGTTCTCATCGTTGGTCTGCCAGAAACCGACGGTGTTGCCGGTGCCGGGCGTACCCCACAGGTTCACCACGTTGTTGCCCGATTTGCTGTTGGCAACGATTTCCCATCCGGCACCGTTTGTGGTGTTGGGAGCGGTCTGAAGCTTGAAGCCTCCCGACTGCTGCGACGAACTCACGCGAAGCGGATTGGGGTTGGTGCCGCCCTCGGTGGTGCTTACCGATGTGGAACTCACAACGATGTAGTTGCCCTCCATATTCTGAAACTGGAAGTTGTCTTGCGTTCCAATCAACTTCCATTGCTGTGTTTCGGCTCCCGAAGCATCGTAGAGGCGGATGCAGTCGTCGCTTGCTCCTACGCTCATCACCTTGCTGTTGCGCAGGAACTTCACATAGTAGTAAGTCCCTTCGCCTGTTGTTGTGGAGAAGGTTGGTAGTTTTGCCGATGCCTTCAACGGCCGGCTGCCGGTAGTTGCGGCAGTGGCGCATTGCAAGCCTGCACTCAGCGAGGTTGCCAATGCGACAAGAAAGATAGAGATTTTCTTAATCATAATATGTTTTTTATTTCAATATTTTATTTCAATAATTGTGCAAATCGTAGTAG
>CAYXGN010000016.1:0-19326 GCA_964464505.1 uncultured Prevotella sp. | reverse complement strand
ACTAGAATTCGTGAAATTTGTGTAATCTGTAGTTTATAAATCTGTGGGCGTACCCTCGCGGTTGAGGGGCGCGCATCGGAGATGCGCGCCTACTACGATTTGTGCAGTCTATGTGATGGCTTTTTACTTCCTTGGTGTCATGCGGAGGGTGAAGGTGCGGGTGCCGACGGGTACTTTATACTGGTCGAGGGCGGAGTCGCCGCCGCAGCTGTGGTTACCTATACCGCGCTGGAAGCTGTCGAAATGGAGGTACACTTGTGGACTGCGGACGAGGTCGTAAGGGTGCTTCTTGCCGTAGAACACGTCGTAGTCGAACTGTCGGTCATCGAAGTGTGAGAGCGAGAATGCCACTGCTCCCTCTGTGTGGAAGTCGAGAGTGGTGGTGCCGTTGCTTATCGCGAGAGAGCGAAGACCTTGCCGGTCGCCCATGGTCTGGGGCGCACTCTGCTCCTCAAACATTCCGTTTACGGTGGTGGAGTAGTGTCCGAGCAGCGAACCGCGCTGACGGTCGATGTAGTTGCTCCACGGGCCTTTGGCGTAATAGTCCACCTTCTCGAAGCCGGCAGGCATCTGCATTGTGATGCCCAGTCGCCGTGCCTCGGCGTTGTCGTTGTTGAAGGTCACCTTCATGTCCACCGTTCCGTTGGGGTAGATGATGTAGTTGAGTGTGTGGGTGTTGCCGTTGTTGAGGATGGCGCTCTCCACGATGACGTTGCGTCCCTGCTTCTTCGGAGCCTTGGTGAGGCTCTTCACGCCACCGCGAGCCGCTGCGTCAGCTTTCACTCCTTCTGCCACTCCCGACGTGGCTCCCAGACTGATGTTGTCGTTGGCGATGCGGCGGAAACCGTTGAAGTCGGGACCCAAGCACTTTTCCATGAGTTCTGTGCCTTGATAGTTCCAACTCTCTATGGTGCCGTCATTGGCGAAGGTGATGGAGAAGCCGTCGCCGCGGACCGTGTTGCCCTTCACTTTGAGTTTGCCCTTGACATTTATCTCACTGAGCGTGGGCGCGTGGCGCTCCACAAAGGTGGGGTCGGCAACGGAGGCGAGAACTCCCTGTTCGTTGGCAGAGAGCGAGAACTGCTGCTGTGCTATGGTGTAGCCCTTGTCTGCCCACGGTGTGTCCGCCTTAAGACGGAGGCTGAGGGTGATGATGTATTCGTGCGATGGGTCGGGGACGGTGGTGTAGGGGATGTTGATGACGGCACTGCTGCCAGCCTCTATCCGTGGCATCGGTGCCTTGCCGGCCTCCACTTCCTCGCCGTCGCGAAGCACGTTGTAGTGCAGCGAGGCGATGCTGCTGAGTTCGCTGAACGCAAACTTGTTCTTGAGGGTGAGAGCCTTGCCGCGCATCTCCACGAAGTCGGCATCGCGGTAGACATACTTCACTTCGGTGAGTTTGGGAGTCCACTCGCGTCCCGGCGTGATGATGCCGTTGCTCATGAAGTCGCCTTGGAAACCCTCGTTGCCGAAGTTGCGCTGCGTGTAGTCGTAGCCGGAGGTGTAATAATGCAGTCCTGTGCGCTTGTTGATGAGCGGTTGTCCCGCCTTTACGCGCCGAGTGTCGTAGAGTCCCTGGTCCACCCAGTCCCAGATGCAACCGCCGATGCAGCCGCTACTCTGCTCTATGATGTCCCAGTATTCCTGGAGGTTGCCCACTGCCTGACCCATGGAATGGCAGTATTCGCAGATGAAATAAGGTTTGCCGTTGAGTCCTCCCTGCTGCTCTTTCACCTTCGCCACGATGGGGTACATGTCGGAGCCAAGGTCGGAGGCATGCTTTCCGTGCTCCCAACCCTCGTAATGCACGATGGCATCGCGCCCCGGAAGGAGTTCCTTTACGGTGTTATAGGTGGCGGTGAAGTTCTGTCCGCCTCCCGCTTCATTTCCCAACGACCAGAACACGATGCTCGGATGGTTGCGGTCGCGCAGCACCATGCGTGCCGTGCGGTCCACATAAGTCGCTTTCCACGACGGGTTGTCGGAGAGCGACTGGTTGTTGTGGCACTCCACATCCGCCTCGTCCATGCAGTAGAGTCCGTAATAATCGAACATGGCGTACATCTTCGGCTGGCGCGGATAGTGGCTTGTGCGGAACGTGTTGATGTTGGCTTGCTTCATGAGGGTGACATCCTTGAGCATTGTCTTCACGTCGATGGCGTGGCCGCGGAGGGGATGAATGTCCTGGGCGTTCACACCTTTGAAGAACACACGCTTGCCGTTGACATAGACGAGGGTGTTGTCCACGATGCGGACATCGCGGAAACCGTATTTTGTGGAGAACACCATGTCCTCCTGTCCGTTGTTCTTCTGCCGCACTACGACGGTGTAGAGGTAGGGGTGCTCGCTGCTCCACGGTGTCAAGCCGTTGAGGTTGGCGAAACAGAGAGTAAGTTTCTTGCTGTTTTCCTTCTTCGTCAGATTCATGCTGGCGGTCTGTGTGGCTACGGTGTTGCCCTCAGCGTCAAGGAGTTCCACTTCCAGTTGTCGCGCGGCAGCGGTGTTGGAGGTGTTCCTTACGGTGAGTTCCACGTTCATTGTGCCGCTTGTGAAGTCGCCGTTGAGTTGCGAAGTGATGTAATGGTCGGCGATGAAGGTCTTGGGAGTGGCTGTAAGATAGACGTCGCGGTGTATTCCTCCGAGGTGCCACATGTCCTGTCCTTCGAGGTATGAACCGTCGCTCCAGCGGTAGCAGCGCACCGACACGTTGTTGTCGCCGGTGCGTACGAGACTGGTAACGTCGAACTCTGCATCGGTGTTAGCCCCTTCCGAGTAGCCGGCATACTTGCCGTTCACCCACACTACGATGGCACTGCAAGCACCGTCGAAGTGGAGCACTACGCGTTTGCCCTCCCAGGAGGCAGGCAAGGGGAATGTGCGGCGGTAGGACCCCACGGGGTTGGCATCGTAGTTGTCGTCGAAGGCGGTGATGTAAGGAGGGTTGTTCTTGAACGGGTATCCCACATTATTATATACGGGGACATCATATCCCGCCAGTTCCCAGTTGAGAGGCACTTCTATATTGTCCCATTTGCTCACGTCGGCGAGGTCGCCATAGAAGTCGTTCTCGCCCGGAGTGCCCTCTTTCCAGTTGGCGGTGTAATGGAATTTCCACACGCCGTTGAGGTCAATGTAGTTTGCCTTGCTCGGTGTGAGCCACGGACGGAGGAAGAACGGGTCGGCTTTCATGTCCTGCGAAGAGGAGTAGGGGATGCAGGTGGCGTGAGCCGGCTCCTTGCGGTCCTCGAATTTCGTCTCGTCCTCCACCCATTTGTCTGAGAAAGAAGATTCCAGTTTTTGCTCTTTGGATTGTGAAGTCTTTGTCTTGTTCACTTTCTTGGCAGCCAGTGCTGTCTGTTGTGCTGGCGCGGC
This sequence comes from uncultured Prevotella sp., assembly GCA_964464505.1. GTDB lineage: Bacteria > Bacteroidota > Bacteroidia > Bacteroidales > Bacteroidaceae > Prevotella. The sequence continues at coordinate 15,954 of CAYXGN010000016.1, read as the reverse complement.
GAGCAGCATTGCGGCAGCGAGTAGCAATAGGTTGTGTCTCATTTGTTGTTGTTTTGAAAGGGAATTTATGCCACAAAGTTAGTAAAAAGTATTTGTGTACGGGCATTTTAGCACAAAAAAAACGGAAACCCTGTTGTCTGGGATTTCCGTTTTGGGTGGAAGGTGGGACTCGAACCCACGACATTCAGAACCACAATCTGACGCTCTAACCAACTGAACTACGTCCACCGTGTTGTCATTCTGCCTTCTTTTGGAAAGCGAGTGCAAAAGTAAAGGAAAAAATTAACCTAACCAAATTTTTCCTTTACTTTTTCCTCTTTTTTTATTTTGCGGGCTGTGCCGGGGCTGCCGGAGCCGCATTCTCTGCCTTTGTAGCAGCGTTGCCTGCTGCCGGAGCGGCCTGTTGCTGCTGCTGGCTTGCGCCAAATCCGGGAGTGGTGTTGGGATTTGTTGTCTGTGTCTCTGTTGCTGCCTTCTCCATCACACTGGTGTCGCCTACGGCTGTGGGAGCGACGTAAGCGCAGATTACGCTGATGACAACCATTGCCACAGCGAGGCCCCATGTCACCTTTTCAACGAACGCTGTGGTCTTGCGCACGCCCATAATGGCGTTCGACGAAGAGAAGTTGGAAGCCAGACCGCCGCCTTTTGACTCTTGTATCAGCACGATGCCAATCATGAGCAGCGATGCTATTACAATCAAGATTACGAATAATGTGTAAATCATTTTTATTGTTTGTTATATTTGTTATTTATTATCAGTTTCTGCAAAAATCTGATTTGGTCTGCAAAGTAAGCATTTTTTTTTGGATAATTCAAATTTAATCGCTGAATAATTTCAAGAGCCTTGGAATATCGCCCTTGTTTTATGTAAATTTGGGCAAGTGTCTCTGTGAAATAGCCTTCATCGCCTTCGTTTTGTTCTTCTTCCGTGTTTTCTGTCTGTGGGAGGTAGGTAGGGTTGTCCTGAAGGGTGATTTTGCCCCCTTCTTTATTGATGAACGAGTCGATGAGGTCTTGTCCTTTCATCTGCGGACTGCTTTCCTGCTGCTGTTTTTCCTCCTCGCTTTCTATCTTCATGAGGTAAGCCACATAGTCCACGGCGGCATCGGCGGGGGTTGGCTTCGCCTTGTCGTCATCGGGCTGTGGCTGCTCCTTGTCGGCAGTATCGAGGTAGTTGTCGATGATTGACAGTGTGCGGTTTTCGCCGTCCGCCTCCGTCCGTGGCTTCGGCGCGGCGGTTTTCACCTCGTAGTGGGAGGCTTCCACGAGGTTGAAGAGCACCTTACGGTCGGTGATGTAGACGGCGGCACGGCGCAGTTCCTCGTCGAACGATGCGTCGTGGAGCAGATACATGTTCTTGAGCATCAGCAGTCGCGCCGGCTGATAGTATGGGTAGAGGGCCACAAGGTTGCGCAGTTCGTAGAGCGTTTCCTTGTTCATCAGTTCGGGATGGTCTATGAGGCGTACTAAATCCACTTTCTCTTGGTTTTTGTTAATGGTGGGTTCTAAAAGTGATTACCAGTTGGCTACGGTGGCGTTGAATATCTGTTTGGCGAGGTTCTCCACCATCTCTGTCACCAAATCTTCCTGAACGGCATTGAGGCTTTGCGTCGTGTCGTAGGAGGTGGACGATGTGAACTGCCGTTCGAAGTCCTGGTTGTGGTCGGCGTTGTTGGTGAAGCGCACGTTCACGGTGATGGAAAGCTCTGTCTGGGCAGACCTGCCGTCGGCGGCAACCGACTTGTTGCGCTGCGTGTATTGCGTGATTTCGCCTTCTATCTTCATGTCGCCGTCGCGCTTCACCTGTATCAGTTTGGTGTGCGAGGCAAATTCGTCCTTGAGTTGGTTGTTGAACATCGGTCCCATGGGTCCCCACACATAACTCGAACGTATGGGGAAATCGGCTATCTGGATGGTCTTCGTCTTGGTGTAGTCGATGCTTGCTCCGTTGAGCTTGTAACTTATGGAGCACGCTGCCAGCACTATTGTTGCCGTCAGAAGGAGCGTGGCGAAGAGAGGCTTACGGTTGTTTCTCGAGTCCATATTGCTTTATTTTTCTGTACAGGGTGCGGTCGGAGATTCCGAGTTCTGTTGCAGCATTCTTGCGGTTTCCGTTGTTGCGCTCGAGGGCTTGCTCTATGGTCTGCCGCTCTATGTCGTCGAGGTTGAGGTTCTTCACGTCGCTCACCTCCACCGGCTCGCCGTAGCCCACCTCTTCTGCTTCCGCATCTATGGGCACGTTGCTCCCCGTCTGCACTCCCACGGGGCGCAACGCCTTGTCCGCCGCCACCTTAGAGCCGTCGCTCTGGTAGGTGGCGATGCCTCCTCCGAAGCCGTTTATGGCGTTGTTTATGGCGCGGTTGTCGTCCAACTGCTTGCGCATATTGGTCACCTCGCGGCGCAGGTCGCTCACGTTGCCGCGCAACTCATACAATATCTTATAAAGGATTTCGCGCTCGCTCTCGTAGGAATGTGCTCCCTGCTGCGTCACTGTCGCCAGCTCCATACTCTCGGGGTCTTGCGGGATGAACTGTTTAAGGGTCTCTGCGTCAATCTCGCGCTTCTGGCACAGCACCGACATCTGCTCCGTTATGTTCTTCAGTTGGCGCACGTTGCCCGGCCATTTGTACTTCAGCATTATCTGCTTTGCATCGTCGGTGAGCGTGATGCGGGGGATGCGGTATTTCTCAGCCATCTGCATCGTGAACAGTCGGAACAGCAACAGGATGTCGTCGCCGCGCTGGCGGAGGGGTGGCATCTGTATGGGAATGGTGTTGAGGCGGTAGTAGAGGTCTTCGCGGAAACGCCCTTCGCTCACCGCCTTACGCATGTTCACGTTGGTGGCAGCCACGATGCGCACGTCGGTCTTCATTATCTTCTGTCCGCCCACGCGAATGTATTCTCCTGTCTCGAGCACCCTCAGCAGTCGTGCTTGGGTGGCGATGGGCAGTTCGCCCACCTCGTCGAGGAAGATGGTGCCTTTGTTCGCCGTACCGAAATAGCCCTCGCTCTCGCCCACAGCACCCGTGAACGACCCTTTCTCATGACCGAAGAGTTCGCTGTCGATGGTGCCTTCGGGAATGGAGCCGCAGTTGATGGCGAAGTATTTCTCGCGCTTTCGCGGCGAGTTGTCGTGGATAAGGCGCGGGATTATCTCCTTTCCTGCACCGCTCTCTCCCACGATAAGCACGGAGAGGTCGGTGGGAGCCACTTGCAGAGCCACGTCGAGGGCGCGGTTGAGGGCATCGCAGTTGCCCACGATGTTATAGCGTTGCTTTATTGTTTGCAGTTGTGATGTGTTCATAAGGCTTTTTACTTTTTCTTCGGCTTCCTTTCTATCTTTATGAGCAGGAGTCCTATTCCGGTCCAGAGCAGTTCGCGAAGCCTTACAATCAAGGCGACGAAGACTCCGTCGCTCGCCGACATGCCGAGTCCTGCCACCGACATGAGGAAACCGCCCTCACGGCCGCCGAGTTGCAGCGGAAGGAAGAAGAGCAGGTTGGCGAAGAGCGATGTGAAGGCGAGGATAAGCACGCAGTCGGCGAAGCCCACTTGCGGCGTTACGATGCGGAGGATGAAATAAATCTCGAGGGCGGAGATGATGCGGCACGACAGTTCCAGAGCCACTGCCGTCACGAACGACTTGCGGTTTTGCTTGTGAAGGGCTGCTATCTGACTGTCGATGGTGTCGAGTTGCTGGCGGTGTCTGTCTATAAAGCGTGTCGCCCAACGCTTCACGAAGGGTATGTGGCGCAGCAGGTTCATTGCCCTTACGGCGAGGCCTTTGCGGTAGCCCACGATGAAGAACCACAGTCCCAGCAGGCAGAACACTGCGGCGAGGCTTAGGATTGTAGCCATGAAAGCGTTGAGAGGGTGGATGGCAAGGAAGAGGAAAATGCTGAGCAGCCAAAACCAGAAGTGGCTGAAGATGTGGGTCATGACATAAAGGATGACCGACGACGAAGCCCTCTCCGTGCCTATGTGTGGCGAGAGAGCCATGATGCGGTAAGGCTCGCCGCCCACGAGTCCGCCGGGAGTGGCGTAGTTGAGGGCAAATCCCGACACGGTGATTTTGTAAAGCCACCAGAATTTGAGTTTTGTCCGCTCTCCGGCGTTGATGATGACATACCATGCGGCGGTGTTGAGGATGTAGAGCAGAGCCCAGAGAAGCACCACTGCCAGAGTCCAGTAGCCTGCATGGCGCAGTCCTTGCCACACCTCCTGGAAATCGAGTTGCGTCAGCATGATTGCCAACACCACCATTCCGAAGATGAAGAAGCCGTTACTGTATTTCGATTTCATTTTGTTGCGTGTTGTCGTGCTTTTTTGACATTGCGAAGCGCACTTTCTCGCTCTCGTCGCGCTTCTCGCGATAGAGTTTCGGCAGCGGGTCGGCGAGCGGTTCGTCATGCTCCATGCGGTGGCGGAAGGTGTCAATGGCGCAGTAGATGGCGTGGCGCAGTGTGTTAGGCTCGGCGGTGTCCTTCCCTGCAATCTCGAAACACGGTGTTGTAGCAGGTGTGGCGCACACGAGAGGGAGACCCGTAATGAGAATGGTGCCGTCCTCACGCATCAGTGTGTTGAAGGGGATTGTGGCTTGGTCATCATACATGGCGAGCGTACAGTCGAAGTCGAAGAACATCTCCTTGCCGAAGAAAGTGCTTGTGGCGTAAGGTCCGTACACGTTGGTGCCGCTCTCCGAGAGAGTCTTCACCGCCGGTTTTATCACTTCGTTCTCCTCCGTCCCGTTGGCGTCGGGGTTGATGGCGAGCACTGCTATGCGCGGATTGGAGAGTCGGAAGTCGCGCTTCATGCTCTCCTTGAGTTTGCCCACCGCTGCCGTCAGTTTTTCCGCCGTGATGCTTTCTGCCACATTCTTCAGCGGTTGTCCGTCGGTGAGCGATGCTATCCGCAGTGCGTCGTTGAGCAAAATCCTCACTCCCTGCGCTCCTTCGCCGATGCTTTGCTCCACATAGTCTCTCAGACCTTTGTATTGATAGCCGTTGGCGTTCATCTTGTCGCGGCACACAGGGCACGCCACCAGCACGTCGAACAGTCCGCTGCGATAGTCGGTCATGGCACGGTCGAGAGCCTTGAGAGCCGCTGCCCCCGACTCCTCCGTGGCTGTTCCCAGTTCCACTTTCACCTCATCGTCGAAGCAGGTGAGCACGTTGAGGCGGCCGTCGCGGGCCTCTTCGGCAGAGTTGATGATGCTGAAGTTGGCTTGCGCACCCAATGCTTTGCGGTGGTAGGCAGCCACTTTCGGCGACCCGTAGACGATGGGTGTACACAGTTCGAGCATCTCCGGCTCGGCAAAGGTCTTAAAGATGAGTTCGTATCCGATACCGTTAGTATCGCCGTGCGTTATTGCAACGCGTATCTTTTTGTTTTCCATAACTTATATATAATAATGTGTGTGAGTTGTTTCCCTTTTGTCACTGTTCTGCCTTCCTTGCCGTACTCAGCAGTCCGCAGGCGGCAAAGATGTCCTGTCCGCGGCTCGCCCTTATGGTGGTGAAGATGCCGTGCTGGGTGAGATAGTCGCGGAAAGGCTCGAGGCGTTCCTCGCCGGTGGCCTTCAGGTCCACATTGGGTATCTGGTGGAAACGGATGAGGTTGACGCGGCAATGGAGTCCTTTCAGCAGCCTGACAATCTCTTTGGCGTGGGCAGGGGTGTCGTTCAGTCCGCGGAACATGATGTATTCGAACGACAGGCGGCGCTGGTGTGAGAAGTCGTAATCGCGAAGGAGGTCGACAACCTCGGTTATCCCCATCGCCCGTTCTGCCGGCATCAGCATGGCGCGCTGCTCCGGAATGGGCGAGTGGAGACTTATTGCAAGGTGACATTCGCTCTCGTTGAGGAAGCGTTGGAGTTTGCCTCTGAGCCCCACGGTGCTCACGGTGATGCGTTTCGGACTCCATCCGTAACCGTAATCGGCGGTAAGCACTTCCGTGGCTTTGAGCACATTGTCGAGGTTGTCCATCGGTTCGCCCTGACCCATAAACACTATGTTGGTGAGAGTCTCGCGTTCGGGGAGGGAGTAAATTTGGTTGAGGATGTCGCCGGCAGGCAGACTCCCCTCGTAGCCTTGCTTGCCCGTCTGACAGAAAAGGCAGTTCATCTTGCAGCCCACTTGCGACGACACGCACAGCGTGGCGCGCTCCTTGTCGGGGATGTAGACCGTCTCCACGTGCTTGCCGCTCGTTGTCGGGAACAGATATTTCACCGTTCCGTCCTTCGACACCTGGCGTTCCGTGGGCGGCATGCAGCCTATGGCGAAAGCGGAGGCAAGCCTCTCGCGGTTCGCCTTCGATATGTTGGTCATCCCGTCGATGCTGCCCACATGCTGCCCATAAAGCCATTGCGCCATCTGTCCGCCTGTGAAGGCGGGCATGCCAAGGCTCTTTGCGGCTTCTCTCAACTCGTGGAGCGACATCCCTAACAATGGTTTCTTCTCTTCTGCCATGCTCTTCTTTCTTCTTCTGCAAAGTGCAAAGTTAGTCATTATTTTGCTTATAAAGGCGCACTGCACCTGTAAAAAATGCTTTCGCACAGCGGTTTGCGAAAAAAAGAACGGAAGAAGAGCCGAAGTGTGCGGAAAAGTGCTTATCTTTGTAACCAAAAAACCTAAATATATATGAAAAAGAAAACACCGTTAGTATTTTCCTTGTGCTTCGCTGCGCTGTCGGCAACTGCCGTCCACGCGCAGACAAGCGGGCTTTACCCCATCAACTTCGATGAGACACAGTGCATCACCCACGCCTCGCGCAACACATCGGCGATAGGTCTTGGCAGCACCGACGGCTCGCAGAGCCTCGAAGTGAACCAGGGCGTGAGGGGACTGCTCTACATCAAGAACCTCGACAACTGTTTCTATGCCAAGGCAGGCGACACAGTGAAGCCCTCGTTCACATCGCAGACAACGTGGATGGCAGGCTATGTCTACATCGATTTCGATGACAACGGACTCTTTGATGTGGATTACGATGACTCGGGAGTGACCAATGCCAATGAACTTGTGACCTACTCGCTCTACAAGAACAAGGACAGCAACGGCAACAGCGTGTCGGGAGAACCCACGCTGTCGCCGCCTTCGTTTGTCATCCCTGCCGACACCAAACCCGGAATCTATCGCATCCGCTATAAAGAGGACTGGGACAATGTGGACCCCGGAGGCAACAACGGCTCCTCAAACCAGATAACAAAGAACGGCGGCGTAATAGTAGACACGCGCATCAACATCCACGCTGCCACCTCCACGCTGCTCCTTGCAGAGGGAGTGGCTTCAGGAGTGCTGACGCTTAGCGACGGCAGCGAGGCAGCGGGCGCCGCTGTCCTCTTCCGCAACGCGGTGCGCATCGTGGCGCATCCCGCTGCCGAGGAGAACCTCATCAGCATCGTTGTGCGCCATGGCTACAACCTCGACGGCTCCCAGTATGTCAACGGCAACAAGCAGTGGGAGGAGACAACAGTGGCTGTCGATGCCACCTCTCCCAACGAGTGCCTCCTCCCCGCCGAGCTCATCGACGGCGATGTGCGCCTCACGCCCGTCTTCGACCAACTCGATGCCGTGGAGAGCGGTGTGCATTATGGCGTTAATTTCGAAAAGGATGAGGCAAACACCTCGGGCAACAAAGTGACTAGCATCAACTTCGACAACGCTGATGAAGAAGGAACGCAACTCCTTCTCGATGACGACGGCAACGCCACGGTCTACCAAAACCACACCGATGCTGTGCTTGATATAGAGATTGGCGATGTCATTACGCCTTCCGTCACCCTTGACCGTGCAGAAGCTCTCACCGCCCGTCTCTTTATCGACTTCGACCAGAGCGGCAGTTTCCTCTCGTCCATGCACACGTCGGGAGCCGTCTCCACAGGAAGCGAACTCGTGAGCTACTCCTGTTACAACGGAAAGAACAGCCTTGGCGAGAGCGTCGGTGCCGCAACGGTGGCGATGCCCTCGTTCTCCTTGCCCGAAAGCATAACCCAAGGGTTCTACCGTGCACGCCTTGTTGTCGACAACGACGGCATCAATGCCGACGGCACGGAGCAGACCCCTGCCAACGGAGGCTTCATCATCGACTTCCTCGTGAACATCCATTCCTCCGTGGTGAACGTTGACATCAATGGCATCAATGGCACCGTTGTGGGAGCGTCAAACTCCGGTGTCGCCCAGACGGCGGCTTACGGCGAGAGTCTCTCCCTCATGCCTCTGCCCGCAGCAGAGGGCTATCAGGTGAAGAGCCTTACCGTGCGCCACGGCCATAACCTCAATGGCGAACAGATGATTAACGGCAACCGCCAGTGGGATGAGTATGAAGTGGAAGGCGCACAGGCGAACACCGATTTCGAAATAGTGCATTACAATGTCGACGGCGACATCCTCGTCACTGCCGTCTTCGAGGGCGACGGCACAGAAGAGTATAGTCTCGTCTTCGCCGACGAGTTCGACGGAGCCGACGGCTCGCTTCCCGATGCCACAGTGTGGCACAACAGCGACCGGGTGGACCATGTCACCTGGCAACGCTTCACATCGCAGACGGCCGAAGGCCAGGCACGCACGGCGTTCCTCCGCGACGGTAAACTTGTGACGCGCTGCATTCCCAACACCATTGCCGAAGAAGGCGACGGCGACATGATAAGCGGAGCCATCGAGAGCTCAAGCAAGGTGTACTACCAGTACGGACGCATTGAAGGTCGCCTGCGCACAACGCCGCACATAGGCAACTTCCCCGCTTTCTGGCTTATGCCACAGGACAACAGCGCAGGGTGGCCCTACGCCGGAGAGATAGACCTCTGGGAACAGATAGACGACGAGAACTACACCTACCACACCGTACACACCCACGTAACCTACGACCTGAAGAAAGCAAAGCCAAACTCGGGCTCCTGGTATGCCGACGCAGCCGCCTGGCACGTCATCACAGCAGAGTGGAGCCCAGAGCTCATCACATGGTATGTGGACGGCATGGAAGCCTTCTCCTACGCCAAATCACAGGACGAAGACCTGCTCAACGAGGGACAATGGCCCTTCGACAAACCCTTCTACATAATCCTCAACCAGAGCGTGGGCAACAACTCGTGGGCAAAGGACTGCGATGTGAACTTCGAGTATGAAACTCTCTTCGACTATGTCCGCATCTATCAGAAGGAAGGGCAGACAATCACAAAGCCAATAGTCTCCGGCATCAACAGCGCAAAGACCTCCGAGACAACGCTCCACGCCTACGCCACAGAGGGCGGCGTGACGCTCGTAGCTCCGCAGAGTCAGCACGCCGTCATCGCCGACTTGCAAGGCAGAACCGTCTACAGCCGCACCGTTCAGGGCAACACCTTCGTGGCTCTCCCCAAAGGAATCTATATCGTAGGGGGGAAGAAAATCCTCGTGGGCTAAACCCTCTCACTCGCCAAACGCCCCGCCTCGCCTCTGGCTGGCTTGCCAGTGGCTGTGGTGGGGATGAAATCAACGGTAAAGAAATGCTTTGGACGCTGATAACGGGAGAGATGCTTTGAGCAGACATCCTCAACATGCTGAAGGTCGGAAGCGGTGGTAAGCAGAACCATGGCTTCGCCGAATTTCTCGTCAAAGACTTTTGTAATGATAAACGGATAGAAGAGATATGGGCGCAGAATTGCCTCAATCTCTTCTATCTGTATTTTTATTCCGCCGCTGCAAATCACATTGTCGCGGCGACCAATGATGCGGAACTGCCGTCCGTCGGACGACAGTTCCGCAATGTCGTTTGTGGTAAGTGGATGCTCACAGACCTCAGGTGCATCAATGATGAGACACCCTTCGCTGTTCTGACTGATGCTGATGCCTTCGAAAGGAGTGTACCATTCGCTCGCTTCCGGACCGTTGAGACGGCGCAAGGCGATGTGCGACAGTGTCTCTGTCATGCCGTATGTGCTCCAGACGGCATTGGGAAAGTCGTGCAGTTGCGCCGCCAACGCTGCGTCGACAGCACCTCCTCCGATGATGAGATGCTTTATTTCGCGCAGCAACGCGCACTCCTTGGGTTCGCGAAGACTGTTGTAAACCTGCATCGGCACCATTGCTGCGAAGGTCGGTGCAGCACTGATTGCAGCCAAAGGATGCCCCGATGGCTCCACAGCGATGAGTTGCATGCCCGTCACAAGGACTCTCACCACCATCATTTTTCCTGCTATATAGTCCAACGGCATGCACAAAAGGGCAGTGTCGCCAGCCTTGAGTCCGAGGAAACGGCAGGTTGTCAGCGCACTCGCCGTCATGCGTTTCTTCTCCACCCACAAGGGTTTTGGCTTGCCTGTGGAACCGCTTGTGTGGACAAGTAGACGCTCATCGGGGCTGTTCCAGTCGTCAAAGAACTGCTGTAAGGACATTTTTTCCATCGTAATTCTACTAAAACCGCACTCCAAAAAACTTATTTTTTCGGGCAGAACCAGAGTTGGTCGCCCCGCACTTCGAGTGGCATCGCGATGTTATCGGTAAACAATGCTCCGGTGCCCAAGCCTTGCGGCATCGTGATATGAGGTCCGTATGTGGTGGCGGCGAAGTGGGCTATGGCGTTGAGGCCGATGTTACTCTCCAGTGCACTCGTTATCCACGAGCCGATGCCACGCTCCTTTGCCAATGCTATCCACTCCCGGCTGCCGTGCATTCCGCCGTGCAGCGATGGCTTGAGGATGATGTATGCGGGTCGTATGGTGTCGAGAAGGCGTTGCTTTTCGGCTTTGTCGTTCACTCCGATGAGTTCCTCATCGAGAGCGATGGGCAGTGGGGAGGCGGCGCAAAGAGTAGCCATTGCCTCCCATTGGTGTTGCCTTATGGGTTGTTCGATGGAGTGAATGTCATACTCGGCGAGTCGTTTGAGTCTGTCGAGGGCATCGTCTGTCGAGAAGCCTCCGTTGGCATCGACCCGCAGTTCTATCTCCTTCGCACTGAAATGGCGGCGTATGTGGCGCACCAGTTGCAATTCTTTCTCAAAGTCAATGGCACCGATTTTGAGTTTTACGCAGCGGAATCCCACTTCCATCTTCGCCTCCAACCGGCGCATCATCTCATCGAAACTGCCCATCCAAACGAGTCCGTTGATGGGTATTCCCTCTTCGCCGCGGGCGAAAGGAGAGTCGGAGAGGGCTATCGTTCCGCGTTGCAGGTGTTGCAAAGCAGTCTCCATGCCAAAAAGAATGGAGGGATATGGGCGCAGAAGGTCGTAGTCGATGGCTCCTGTTTGCTCCATGTTGCGACAGAGTTCTTTTAGCCTTTGCTCATAATCGGGCAAGGCGTCGCAACTCAAATCGGGTAGGGGAGCGCACTCGCCGATGCCTTCCCTATGTGGCAAAGCGTCGTCGGTGAGATGCAGAAGCCATATCCTTCGCGTGGTGTAAACGCCGCGCGATGTCCCTGCCGGTTGCTTAAAGTGCAGCAACCGGGGTTCGATGTCGATGTGAAGACTCATTTGTTTACTAAAAGTCTATGGCAACTTCGGAAACTTCTTGAAATCGGGTTTGCGTTTCTCCAGGAATGCGCGCCCGCCCTCTTGTGCTTCGTCGAGGAAATAATAGAGCATGGTGGCATCGCCCGCCAATTCCTGGATGCCAGCCTGTCCGTCCAGTTCCGCATTCAAACCTGCTTTAATCATCCTCAGAGCCAAAGGACTGCGCTCCATCATTGTCTCAGCCCACTCCACGCAGGTATCTTCGAGTTGGTCGAAGGGAACGATAGCGTTCACCATACCCATACGTTCGGCTTCGACAGCACTATACTGGCGGCACATAAACCATATCTCACGGGCCTTTTTCTGTCCAACGATGCGCGCAAGATAGCTTGCTCCGAAGCCGGCATCAAACGAACCGACTTTCGGTCCCGTTTGCCCGAAGATGGCATTGTCGCTAGCTATGGTGATGTCGCAGACGAGATGGAGCACGTGTCCGCCTCCTATGGCGTAGCCATTGACCATTGCTATGACGGGTTTCGGCAAAGAACGTATCTGCTTCTGCACATCGAGTACATTCAGTCGCGGCACGCCGTCGTCGCCGATGTAACCTCCACGGCCTTTCACATTCATGTCGCCGCCGGAGCAAAAAGCCTTGTCGCCGGCACCTGTGAGTATTACCACGCCTATGCGCTGGGCTTCGCGGCACCAAGCCAAAGCCTTGCTCATCTCCTGGGTGGTGAGTGGCGTGAAGGCGTTGCGATAGCGTGGACGATTGATGGTTATCTTGGCGATGCCGTTATATTCGTCGAAGAGAATCTCCTTGAAGTCGAAATCCTCAATCTTTTTCCATTCTCTTGTTTCCATTTTTCTGTTGTTTTGTTTTCTTGTTTTGTACCTTTCCGCAGAATGCCGAATAGTATTTTTGCAGTGCCGCAGCATCTTCTTCCGCATTGGTTCTTACTTCGAGCACAATGGGCTCTTCTGATTCTGCGGTGAGCAGATGCTCTATTCCGTCGCGCATCTCCTCCATGTTTTCTGCCAGGTGGTATTCTATGTGGTGCTGCTGACATATTCCATACGCCATGGTGGCATGATGTCCGGCGATATAAACTTTTGTTGCCGGACTCTCAGGAATCCCTTCCAGTTGGCGGAAGATGCCTCCTTCGAGGTTGTTGAGCAGCAGGATGCGAAGGTTGCCTTTGATGTTAATGTTCCAGAGGGCGTTCTGGTCGTAGAAGAAACTTAGGTCGCCTATGACGCAAATCACCTTTTCCTCCACGCCAAGAGAGAAACCGGCGGCGGTGGAAAGACTTCCTTCGATGCCATTGACACCGCGATTACACCACACATAATGCTTTGCATAGATGTTGGCAAGGCGTATGGCTGTGCTGTTGGCGTAGTGTACGTGGAAGTCCTCATTTCCTTTGCCAATCCTTCCTTCGAGATATTTCACCGCCGCCATCTGCGAGTAGGGCGGAGTGAACGAGTCAATATGACGCTGCGCGTTGGCAAATTCATTTCGCCAGAAAGCATTGAAACGTTTCCTTTCCTTATTCGTGTTCTCATGGCAAACTTCCGCAATGTCGGTCAGGGCGGAGTTGAGTCCAAATTCATCGGCGCATTCCATGACCCCAGCAAGGTGCATCGTTGGGTCGGGAATATGGCTTGCATCGGTGGTGAGGAGATAGGTCTTGGCTTTCGAACGCCTCAAGAACTCTCGTGCAGGTTTGCTTACGAGGGTGCCGCCAACATATATAATAATGTGGGGCATGTTGTCTTCGGCATACGCCGAACACCTTATCACCTCGTCGAAATGCTGCACTGCCCCTTTCCCATTGCTTAACGACTCACTGAAAACGGTTAAGACTTTGGCCAGAGACCCCATGGCGAACTCATTGATGTAGTCCTCTGCCGTATGCCCAATGACCACGAGCGGACGCTGCGATTTGCTTATCTCGTCAAGAAAATCATCGTTGGCACCGAGTGTTATGGGTTGCCTCAGAGCCTGCAGCACCCTTTCTTCGGGCAACTCGGGAGTGTCGAAGCCGAACAAAGGTTCGCTTATCGGCACGTTGATGTGTACTGGTGCGTTGCTGTGGGCGGTCATTTGGAAGAGCACTTCGTTTACGAGTCGGTTGCAATACCATCGTGTCTCGTCATCGTGGGGCTCAGGCAGCGTCACTGACTTGCGCACAAAGGGCAGCAAAGCATCCGGTTGTGGCAGCGTTTGTCCGTCGAGTTGGTCAATCCACTGTTGTGGACGGTCGGCTGAAACCACGATGAGGGGTACATGCTGATAGCTTGCCTCTGCCACGGCAGGGGCAAGATTGAGTAGTGCAGAACCCGAGGTGACGCACACGACGACAGGACTTTGCGTGGCTTGCGCTATACCGAGGGCGTAGAAACCGGCAGAACGCTCGTCGGTGACGGGGTGGCATTTTATTTGTTTGCACTCCTGAAGGTTGTACACAATGGGGGCGTTGCGACTCCCGGGGCATACTACGGCATCCTCAATGCCGTGGGCTTTGAGCAGCGAAGTGAGAATGTTGATATTCTGTTTGTTGCTAAACATTTATTTTTTTTAATACGTCGGCTAGAATTACTTTTTTCATCGTCTCCATCTTGGCTTCTGTCTCCTCCCATTCCTGCTCTTCCGCGCTCTCTTTTAGCAGTCCGCCACCGGCGAAGAGTAGCATTTCGTCCTCCTCGGCCTTCGCGCAGCGCAGCGATACATAGAGATGTGTGCTGCCATTGGCATCTATCGGACCCGAGAAACCGCTGTAATAGCCACGCGGTGTCGACTCGTTGGCGATGATGAACTGTTGCGCGTCGTGCTTGGGTATGCCGCAGACGGCAGGTGTTGGGTGCAGGGCGTTGAGCAGGTCGCCAAGGTGTGACGTGTCGTTCAAATGGAAACGGATGTCGGTGCGCAGGTGGACGAGGTTGCCGGCACGCGTGGTGTAGGGTCCGGTGGTGGTGAAATCGCTCGTGAAATGCTCTATGCACTCGGTGATGTAAGCCTCCACGTAGTGTTGTTCCTGGCGGTTTTTCTCGCTCCATGCTATCTCCGTTTTGGCACCGACTTTACTGCGAGGCGTGTTGGATAACTGTCGCTTTCCGTTCAGTGCCATTGTCCCTGCCAGTGCCATTGTACTCATTTTACCACGAGTGCCGTTCAACAGCACCTCGGGCGTGGCCACAAGCCATGTGCCACTGATTTCGGTAGAGAAGATGGCAACAAACATTTGGGGGTACATCGCGCATGCTTCAACGAAAAGTAGCATTGGGTCACGGGCGTGGCTGAGTTTCATTCTCAAACTGCGGGCAAGCACTATTTTACTGAACGAGCCGTTGCAGAGTTGTGCGTGGAAGTTGCGGAAGTCAGTGTGATAGCGTCGCCGCATCTCCGTGCTGTTGTCGCTGACAACTGTGGGCGTGGCGAAAACGTCGCCGATGGGCAGTTCCGTGGCCTCAATCCATTTGGCAGGAATGAGCAGAATGGGGCAGAGGCAGCTTGTCGCAAAGGGGGCGATGACGAAGCCTTTCTTGCCGTTGAGTTCGCGGGGCGACGCGAGCGTTTCGGGTTCGCAGTGGAGAAGGTTCATCATGATGCGCTTCTGCCGTGGCAGCCTATAGAACACAAAACTCATTCTTTCCTTTTGTTAAGCACGAAGTTGGTAATCTCCACCGAGGAGATGAGTTCGCCGGCGGAGTTGTTTATCTCGATGTGCCACACATGGAGTGTGCGTCCTTTGTGGAGGATGCGCCCCGTGGCGGTGACGGTGTCGCCCTCGAGCACTGCCTTCACGTGGTTGGCACTGACGTTGATGCCCACGCAAATCCTGTCGGGGCACAGCGCCATGGAGCCCACTCCTGCGAGGTTCTCTGCCAGAGCGAGCGTTGCTCCGCCGCTGAGGAAGCCCATCACCTGGCGGTTGCGAGCGTCCACGCGCATTCGCGCCTGGCATGTGTCGGGGTCGGGGGTGGAGAGAAACTCCATGCCGAGCGTCTGCGACAGTCCGTCGCTGCTTAGCAATATGTCCTTTACGCGTTCTATATCCATAGTCGTTTCGTTTTTTTAGTAGGTGCGCATCTCCGAGGCGCACCCTTCGCAAGCAGTTTGTAGTAGGGGCGGATCGCCGAGACGCACCCTTCGCAAAGATAGTGCAAACGAGCGCAGAGTCAAGCTCGCTTGAACTATGCCGAGTGCAGCCTATCTTATGCAAGCAACCAAGCTGTTTAGGGGGGTGCATCTCGGCGATCTGCACCTACTATGTTTTGCTCTACTTGTTCGTGTAATTTGTGTAATCTGTAGTTTAAGATTATCTCTGTGGGACTTTCAGATTCCGTCGCGGAGGAAGTCGAGGGCTTCGCGGATTTCCTCTTTTGTGGCACTCTGGTTGATGCGGATGTCGCCGATGTCGCCGAGGAGGGTGAAGTTTATCGCGGAGGAGGTGTTCTTCTTGTCGTGCGTCATCAGGGAGTGGAGGGCATCGTAGTCGTCGCAGCCGAAGGGGAGGGAGC
>CAYXGN010000015.1:0-19608 GCA_964464505.1 uncultured Prevotella sp. | reverse complement strand
ACCGAACGCAATGGAGCTTGCTTCAAATTGCTGAGGTGCAGCTTTCCTTATGCAAGCTTCGCAAGTCGAATATTCAACTATTCGGGAAAATATGTTTGGGCTTTCTTGAGGGGTGCGCCTCGGAGATGCGCACCTACTACGGTTTGCCACACTTGTTGAAATTTGTAATATGTAGATGGTTGTTAATTTTACGAAAGATTTTTGCGTTTATCCGCAAAAATCTTTCGCAGAAACGATAAAATCATTAACTTTGCGTCAGAAAAATGCGGATATCCGCAAAAATCTTAAGTCATGATAATAAAAAGAGAGAAGCACCTGCAGGAACTTATTAGTGCGCGTCATAACGGATTGGTGAAGATTATCACAGGCATGCGCCGTTGTGGAAAATCTTTTCTGTTGTTCCGTCTCTTCAAGCGTTTCCTTGAAGACGACGGCGTTATGCCCGACCACATTATAGAAATGATGTTCGATGACTATGCCTTCAAGGATTTCCGCAATCCCGACAAGTTCTACAAGTTTGTGAAAGACAGGATTGTTGACGACCAACCTTATTATATTTTGCTCGACGAGGTGCAGTTGCTCGATAACTTTGAGGATGTGCTCAACGGTTTCTTGCATATCCCCAATGCCGATGTTTATGTGACAGGAAGCAATGCCCGCTTTTTGTCGAAGGACATAATAACCGAGTTTCGCGGGAGAGGCGACCAGATACATGTGTCGCCACTCAGTTTTGCGGAATTCATGACCGTCTACGATGGCGACAAGGTGGACGGATGGAACGAATATCTTCTTTATGGCGGACTCCCCCCTGTGGTTTTGCAGAAGACGGAAAAAGAGAAGGAGAAAATTCTGAACAGCCTTCTGACCGAGACCTATATGATAGATGTCATCAACAGGAATAAAGTGAAGAACGATGCGGAAATCAACGATTTGTTCAAGATTCTTGCGTCAAGCATTGGCGGACTCACCAATCCACAACGCCTTGCCAACACCTTTCAATCGGTGAAGAACATTACCTTAAGCGCTGCCACCATCAAGAAATATATCGAATTTCTTGCTGATGCCTTTTTGCTTGAGGCGTGCAACCGCTACGATGTGAAAGGACGCAAGTATATCGGAACGCCCTTGAAGTATTACTTCTCCGACTTAGGCATCCGCAACGCTCTTCTTGACTTCCGACAGCAGGAGCGCACCCTCCTTATGGAGAATGCCATTTACAACGAACTCCGTTATCGCGGCTACAGCGTGGATGTCGGCAATGTGGAATTCAACGGCATGGATGACAAAGGCACTAAGGTCAGAAGGATGCTCGAAGTCGACTTCGTCTGCAACCTCGGTTACAAGCGTTGCTACATCCAGTCGGTTCTCAGTCTGCCCGATGACGAGAAGATGAAACAAGAACTTGCCTCGCTGCTGCGCATCAATGACAGCTTCGCGAAATACATAATAACTGGCGACATCATCAAGAAATATCAAAACAATGACGGCATCGTGCTAATGGATGTGTTCGACTTCCTTCTGGATAAGGAGTCCGTGTGATACGAGTTCTAAGCTACTGGCACTGTGCTGAAAACAACAAGAGCCCAAACACCGCATTCCATACGGCCTTTTACAATCTTGAACCTCTCCAAAACCGCCATTTACTGGTGTGGGAAACTTCAGTTAATTATTTTTTGTCAATTGGATATTTCATTCTATCTCCGGCTCCGCCGCCATCATTATGCCTTCTTCCGGCAACTCGTATCGTCGTGTCTTGTGGTCTTCGAGGAAGATGTGGTTGAGGGTGTATTCCAATGACCGCAACGACTGTTCCCTTACTTTGGGTTTCAGCTGACATTCCCAGATGGTGACGCAGTGCCAACCCATGCTTGCCAGTTTGCGTTGCTCTTCCTTGTCGCGAGTTTGGTTGCGCTCTATCTTTGCCTGCCAGAAGTCGGTGCGACTCTTTGGCATCACGAAGTACTTGCACCCCACGTGACCGTGCCAGAAGCAGCCGTTGACAAAGATGACGGTGCGATACTTGCGCATCACGATGTCGGGGTGCCCCGGCAAGCGGGGATGGTTCAACCTATATCGGTAGCCGTGGGCAAACAGATAGCGGCGCACAAGGAGTTCCGGTTTCGTGTCCTTGCTGCGGATGGATGCCATGCAGCGGCTGCGCTGCTCTTTTGAGAGTTTGTCCATGAGTCATGGTGGTTTACGCCTAACAGATTTAGTCCTCGGGCAAAGTTATCAATTTGTTGCGACAATAAAGAACGTTTCTTCCATTTTCTGCTGTGGGGCGTCTAAAAATCACTTCCAACTGGTCAGGTAACCGTAGTAGGCGCGGATCGCCGAGGCGCGCCCTTTCAAGAAGCACCCACTGATGCGGAAAGCAGAAATTAGGATTAATGAAAGATTAATGAAGATTCGCTCGACTTTGTCGCTTGCCAGAGCAAGAATGTTCGACTGTCGCGTGGGCGCGTCTCGGAAATTCAACAAGTTGATTGTCGGCTGCGCTCGGCATAGTTCAAGCAAGCTTAACTCTGCTCTCGCTTGCACGACAATTCGCGCCTACTATGATTTGCCCCTGCTTGCAAAGTGTCACTTTTTTAACTCAAAAAGAAGCAAATAGAAAGTGGCTTAGAATCTCCGAGAAAGTTGCCTAGTTTCTCCCAGAAAGTGGCATACTTTCTACTCGAAATTGAGCCATTTTCTCGATTGAAAAATTACACCTTTCTAACACACTGAAACCCAAAGGGTTGCAGAAACGGATTTTAATCCATTATTTTAACTTAAAATATGTAAATGAAACCCCAGTTTTGTTAAGGACTGTTATATTTACCATCTTATTTGCTAGATTTTGGATTTCAAACGGCATTTTTCTGAAATCGGACTGAAAAGTGTCACTTTTTAGGGCGAAAAAGTGGCAAAATGTCATCGCGCTGATTATCAAGAGAATACACGCCCACAGAAAGCACTGAAATTTACTTGGCGACACCCTTCTTATGTATCTGCTATCTGCGGGAGAACTTCTAGGCACATGGGTGCGTCTCGGCGATCCGCACCTACTACGGTTACCCACACTAATAACCCACCTTAAAATGACAGATTAATGGTTGATTGATGATGATTAACGTAAAACCAACCGAACCAGGAACCACGCAGAACCAACGGAAGTTCGTTTATGAAAACAAAGACACACATTATTTATTATAGGGACGACATTCATAAAATCAGTGAACTGCAATCTGTGGGAGCAATTTAGAAGGTCGCGTCTCGGAGATACGCGCCTACTATGCTTTGCCATTCCGGAATGCTCACTTTTTGGGCGTTATAGTTTGCGTTTTCCGATAAATATGAGTAATTTTGCATTTCCGTAAAGAAAATAATCAATAAAAATAAAAACAATAAACCGTCAAAGATGAATATTTCATTTGAAAATCCAGACAAGGTGAATGGTCTGCTGACTATCACAGTGGAAGAGGCTGATTTCAAGAACTCTGTCGAGGAGAAATTGAAGAGTTATCGCAAGAGTGCGCATGTCCCGGGCTTCCGTCCCGGCATGGTTCCTATGGGACTCATTAAGCGTCAGTACGAGCCGCAGGTGCGTTATGAAGTCGTAAACAAGTTCGTGGGAGAGCAATTATATAAATATGTGCAAGACAACGAAATCAACATGCTCGGCGAGCCCATCCCCTCAGAGAAGCAGACAGAGCCTGTAGATTTGGAGAAGCCGGCTCCCTACACTTTCATTTTCGACATAGCTGTTGCCCCGGAAATAAAGATTGAGCTCAACGGCAAGAACAAGATAGACTATTACAACGTCACCGTTGACGACAAACTCATTGACGAAGAGGTGGGCATGTACGCCAGCCGCTACGGCAAGCACGTCACTGCGGAGGAGTTTGACGCCGAGAAGCGTGACCTTTTGAAGGGCGACTTGCGCGAGCTCGACGCTGACGGCAACACCAAAGAAGGCGGCATCACAGTGTCAGACGTGATTCTCGGCCCACAATATATTAAGGTGGAGGAGCAGAAAAACCTCTTCAAAGGTGCCAAGCCGGGCGACATCATCACATTCAACCCCAACAAGGCTTATCCCGACAACGATGCCGAACTCTCCTCATTGCTGAAGCTCAGCCGTGAAGAGGCACGCAAGGTGGAGAGCGACTTCAGCTATCAAGTGACCGAAATCAGCCGTTACGAGGACGCAGAGGTAAACCAGGAACTCTTCGACAATGTGTTCGGCAAGGACGCAGTGAAGACAGAAGAGGAGTTCCGCAACAAGATAGCAGAGAGCATCAAGCCCCGCCTCGCAATGGAGAGCGAATACAAGTTCATGAAAGACCTGCGCGAATATGCAAGCAAGAAAGTGGGCGACCTCACATGGCCTGACGCAACCTTGAAGCGCATGCTGGTGATGGCGAACAAGGATATGGGCGAAGACTATGTCGAGAAGAACTATGCTGGAACCATCGACCACCTGAAATGGCAACTCACAAGAGACTCTCTCGCCAAGCAGTTCGGCATAAAGCTTGAGGAAGCAGACGTCAGGGCTGCCGCCGTTGACGTTGCACGGATGCAGTTTGCGCAGTACGGCATGACGCAAATTCCCGAAGAGTACCTCAACAACTACGCCGACTCACTTGCCAAAGACGACAAGAACAGCAGCTCATTGGTCGAGCGCGCTCTTGACAAAAAGGTAGCGGCAGCAGTCAAGGGAGCCGTGAAACTCAACGAAATAGACATCACTGCCGACAAGTTCGCTGAGTTGCTGGACAAATAAAAAATTGAAAAAAATCCTCATTTTTGCGGGGGTTACCAACTTTTTTAGTATCTTTGTGTACTAGAAGAGTTGGTAACCCCTCTCTTTTTTCAATAGAAATAGGCTGCGGAGCGACTTTTTGCGCCCCTCTTCATGGCGAAACGAAAGGCAGAAAAGCCTCAAAAAGCCACACATAGACAAGAAAACCAACCTAATATGAACGATTTCAGAAAATACGCCACACGGCATTTGGGCATCAACTCAATGGTGCTCGACGATGTGATTAAAGCACAACAGCAGTATGTCAATCCCTACATCCTTGAGGAGCGACAACTCAATGTCACCCAGATGGATGTCTTCTCGCGCCTTATGATGGACCGCATCATCTTCCTGGGCAGTCAGATTGACGACTACACCGCCAACACCTTGCAGGCACAACTCCTCTATCTCGACTCCGTGGACAGCGGCAAGGACATTTCCATCTACATCAACTCTCCCGGCGGAAGCGTCAGCGCAGGCCTCGGCATCTACGACACCATGCAGTTCATCTCAAGCGATGTCGCCACCATCTGCACCGGTATGGCAGCATCGATGGGTGCCGTCCTGCTCGTGGCAGGCACCGAAGGGAAGCGCTCCGCACTCCCCCATGCCCGCGTGATGATACACCAACCGCTCGGAGGCGTGCAGGGACAGGCTTCCGACATCGAGATAGAAGCACGCGAGATAATGAAATACAAGAAAGAACTTTACACCATCATCTCCGACCATTCCCACACGCCTTTCGACAAAGTGTGGGCAGACAGCGACCGCAACTACTGGATGAACGCTGAGGAGGCCAAGGAGTATGGCATGATTGACCGCGTGCTTGTGAGAAAGAACAAACCTACTGAAACAGCCGAATAAGGCATCACAAAACCCATAATGGCAAAGACAACAAACAAAACAAGGGCACCCAAGAAAGTGTGCAGCTTTTGCGGAAGAAGTGATGACGAGGTGAATCTGCTCATCACAGGCCTTCATGGCTACATCTGCGACAGCTGCGCCGAACAGGCTTACCGCATAGTGCAATCGACAGGGCTGCAAGGTCTCTTCGACAAAAACGAGAAAACGGCTCCCAAAATGAAGGATGTGCCCAAGCCGACGGAGATAAAAGCCTACCTCGACCAGTATATCATAGGTCAGGACGAAGCCAAGAAATTCCTCTCGGTGGCTGTCTACAACCACTACAAACGCCTTCAGCAGCCCCACGACGACGATGGCGTAGAGATAGAGAAGAGCAATGTCATCATGGTGGGAAGCACAGGAACGGGAAAGACCCTCCTTGCGCGCACCATAGCAAAACTGCTCGATGTGCCTTTCACCATCGTCGATGCCACCGTCTTTACAGAGGCAGGCTATGTGGGCGAGGACGTTGAAAGCATCCTCAGCCGACTGCTTCAGGTGGCTGACTTCAATGTGAAGGAGGCGCAGCGCGGCATCGTCTTCATAGACGAGATAGACAAGATAGCACGCAAATCCGACAACCCCAGCATCACGCGCGATGTGAGTGGCGAGGGAGTGCAGCAGAGTCTGCTCAAGCTTCTTGAAGGAACAATGGTGAACGTGCCGCCAAAGGGAGGCCGCAAGCACCCCGACCAGGACTACATCCATGTGGACACGCACAATATTCTCTTCATCTGCGGCGGTGCCTTCGACGGCATTGAGCGCAAGATAGCACAGCGGCTCAACACCCATGTCGTGGGTTTCAACTCCGTGCAGAACGTGCGCAACATCGACAAGGGCGACCTCATGAAGTACATCCTGCCGCAGGACTTGAAGTCGTTCGGACTCATACCCGAAATCATCGGACGCTTGCCCGTGCTCACCTATCTTAACCCTCTCGACCGCGAGGCACTGCGCCGCATCCTCGTAGAGCCCAAGAACTCCATCGTGAAGCAGTATCAGAAACTCTTCGATATGGACGGAATAAAACTCGAATTCGGCGAGGGAGTGTTCGACTTCATCGTCGACAAGGCTGTGGAATACAAGCTTGGAGCCCGCGGACTCCGCTCCATCGTCGAGTCGGTGGTGATGGATGCCATGTTCGAGGCTCCTTCGAAGCGCGCCAAGAAGTTCACCGTCACCCTCGATTATGCCAAGGCGCAACTCGAGAAATCGCACCTACAGCAGAAAACAGATGCCTGAAACGGGCGGCACACACCACCCCGCGCCACCTCAAACATCCTTTTTCCATGACACCAAAGCACACAAATCCTTGAGATTTCTATGACAGAAAAAGTGGATCTCTACGCAACACTGAAGCATTACTTCGGCTTCGACTCGTTCCGGGGCATGCAGGAAGACATCATCCGCAACCTCCTTGCGGGCAACGACACCTTTGTGCTCATGCCCACAGGAGGCGGCAAGAGTCTGTGCTATCAGTTGCCGTCGCTGCTCATGGAAGGCACCGCCATTGTGGTGTCGCCGCTGATTGCGCTCATGAAAAACCAAGTGGATGTGATCAACGGAATGAGCGAAGAAAGCGGTTTGGCGCATTATCTCAATTCATCGCTCACCAAATCTGCCATCCAAAAGGTCTACGACGATGTGCATCGGGGGGTTACCAAACTGCTGTATGTGGCTCCAGAATCACTCAACAAAGAGGACAACATCAAGTTTTTCCAATCGTTCAAGGTTTCGTTCTATGCCGTCGATGAGGCCCACTGTATCTCGGAATGGGGGCACGACTTCCGTCCCGACTACCGCAACATACGCTCCGCCATCACCCGCATCGGCGTGGCTCCCGTGATAGCCCTCACGGCAACGGCCACCGACAAAGTGCGCTCCGACATCAAGAAGAGCCTTTGCATTACCGGCGCGAAGGAGTTTCGCACCTCCTTCAACCGTCCGAATCTCTATTATGAGGTGCGGCAGAAGGGCAAGGACATAGACAAACAGATAATAAAATTCATCCGGCAGAACGAAGGAAAGAGCGGCATCGTCTATTGCATCTCGCGCAAAAAGGTGGAGGAACTCGCCGCCGTGCTCCGCGCCAACGACATCAAAGCCGCGCCATATCACGCCGGACTCGACTCCGCAACACGCTCGCAGACGCAAGACGACTTCCTCATGGAGCGTCTCGATGTAATCGTTGCTACCATCGCTTTCGGCATGGGCATCGACAAGCCCGACGTGCGTTTCGTCATCCACTACGACATTCCAAAGAGTCTGGAAGGCTACTACCAGGAGACAGGACGCGCCGGTCGTGACGGCGGCGAGGGGCAGTGCATCTGCTTCTACAGCGAGAACGACATGCAAAAACTCGAGAAATTCATGGACAGCAAGCCCGCCGTGGAGCAGACCATAGGTCGGCAGCTGCTCAAGGAAACTGCCGCCTACGCCAAGACATCGATGTGCCGCCGCAAGGTGCTGCTCCATTATTTCAGCGAGGACTATCTCCCCGAAAACTGCCACTGCTGCGACAACTGCCTGCATCCAAAGGAACGCCTCGAAGGAAGAGAGGCTTTGGTGTGCGTGCTGCGCGCCATCATCGCCCTGAAACAGGCCTACCCGCAAGAGTATGTCATCGACTTTGTGAAGGGACGACCCACCGACGAGATAGTGCAGAACGGACATAAAGACCTCGACGACTTCGGTTGCGGCGAGGACATAGAACCGAAACTCTGGGTGCCCGTAATCCGTCAAGGACTCATCGAAGGCTATCTGACGAAGGAAATCGACAACTACGGGCATCTGCACATCACCAATTCGGGAAAGCGTTATCTCGGCAGTCCCACACCATTCATGGTAGTCGAGGACACCATTTTCAACAACGACATTGAGGAAGACGCGTCGTATGGTTCAGTCTCGGCACTCGACCCTACCCTCCTCGCCATGCTGAAGCGTCTGCGTAAGGATGTCGCAGAGAAATACAAACTGCCTCCTTATGTCATCTTCCAAGACATGTCGCTCGACCAGATGGCGACGACTTACCCCGTGACGGAGAAGGACTTGGGCAACATTCGCGGCGTGGGCGTGGGTAAGGCGAAGCGTTACGGCAAACCGTTCTGCGACCTCATAAAGAAATACTGTGAGGAGAACGAAATCGAACGCCCCGATGAACTCATCGTCAAGTCGGTGGTTACTGACTCCATGAAGAAGCCGCAAATCATCAATCTGATAGACCGCAAATACTCACTCGACGATATTGCCACCACCCTGAGGATTGATTTCGAAGACCTCCTCGACGAGATTGACACCATCGTCTACAGCGGAACGCGACTCAACATAGACTATTACGTCAAGGAAGTGCTCGACGATGAGGACATCAACGACATCTCCGACTACTTCCGCGAAAGTGCCTCCGACAGCATCGACAAGGCCCTCGACGAGTTCGGCGACACCTACACCGAGAACGAACTCCGTCTCGTCCGCATAAAGTTCATATCGGAAATGGGAAATTAAGGCGGGTTCTAAAAGTAAAAAGACAGTGCAACCATAGGAGGTCGGGCATCCCCGCCCGACAACAATCAACATCGAACACGAAGTGTTTATGAAAAATCTTATTTTGTGTTGTTGAGCGGGTAGCCCGACCTCCTATGGTTGCCCCTTTCATTTGCGAGGGCGCGCCTCGGAGATACGCGCCTACTTTATTGCTCTGGCAAACGATTTAGGTTAAATAGCATTAACGCGGAAAGAAAAAGAACGCGCGCGTTGCGTTATGTTGATTTTAATTGCTAAATTTGCACGCAATAAATTTTAAACTTACTTATGTCATCATTTGTTGCAGATAAAATTGTAATGGACGGATTGACCTTCGATGACGTCCTTCTCATTCCAGCTTATTCTGAAGTACTGCCTAAAACGGTAGAGTTGCAAACCAAGTTTTCGCGTAACATCGCGCTGAATGTGCCTTTTGTCACAGCCGCCATGGATACCGTCACTGAGTCGGCAATGGCCATTGCCATCGCCCGCGAGGGAGGAATCGGCGTCATTCACAAGAACATGTCCATCGAGGAACAAGCCCGTCAGGTGGCGATTGTGAAGCGTGCCGAGAACGGAATGATTTACGACCCTGTCACAATTCGCCGTGGAAAGACGGTGAGGGATGCCCTCGCCATCATGACGGAATACCACATTGGCGGCGTTCCCGTTGTGGATGAGGAGAACCACCTTGTTGGTATCGTCACCAACCGTGACCTCCGTTTCGAGCGTCATCTCGACAAACTCATCGACGAAGTGATGACGAGTGAGAACCTTGTCACCACCCACATACAGACCGACCTTGCTGCCGCTGCCGACATCTTGCAGAACAACAAGATTGAGAAACTGCCTGTTGTGGATGCCGAGAACCACCTCGTGGGACTCATAACCTATAAGGACATCACCAAAGCCAAGGACAAACCTATGGCTTGCAAGGACGAGAAGGGACGCCTCCGCGCCGCTGCCGGCGTGGGTGTCACCGTCGACACGCTCGACCGTATGCAGGCTCTCGTTGAGGCAGGAGCCGATGCCATCGTCATCGACACCGCCCATGGCCACTCGAAATATGTCATCGAGAAGTTGCGTGAAGCCAAGGCTTCGTTCCCCAATGTCGATGTTGTAGTGGGCAATGTCGCCACAGGTGCTGCCGCCAAGATGCTCGTCGACAACGGTGCCGATGCCATTAAGGTGGGCATCGGCCCGGGTTCCATCTGCACCACTCGCGTCGTTGCCGGCGTAGGCGTGCCGCAGCTCAGCGCCGTCTACGATGTCTACTCAGCCCTCAAAGGCTCTGGCGTGCCATTGATTGCCGACGGTGGTTTGCGCTACTCGGGCGATGTGGTAAAGGCTATCGCTGCCGGTGGCAACTGCGTCATGATTGGTTCGCTCGTCGCAGGAACAGAAGAGAGCCCCGGCGACACCATCATCTTCAACGGACGTAAGTTCAAGAGCTACCGCGGCATGGGTTCACTCGAAGCCATGGAGAACGGCTCCAAGGACCGTTACTTCCAAGCCGGCACCAAGGATGTGAAGAAACTCGTGCCCGAAGGCATCGCAGGACGCGTGCCCTACAAAGGCACCGTACAGGAAGTCATCTATCAACTCGTGGGCGGACTCCGCTCCGGTATGGGCTACTGCGGTGCAGGCACCATCGAAGCCATGCACGATGCCAAGTTCACTCGCATCACCAGTGCAGGAGTGCTCGAGAGCCATCCGCACGACATCACCATCACAAGCGAGGCTCCCAACTACTCGCGCCCTGAGTAAGAGTGGCTTGGGAAAACTGCAAAAAGAAAAAAAGGAAAAATCAAAGATGAAGATAAAGACACTGTTGGTGGCACTGCTCGCCGTGGCGGGCACAGTGTCGGCGCAGACCGACGACCCCATAATCATGACCGTGAACGGCGAACCCGTCACCCGGTCGGAGTTTGAATACTCGTACAACAAGAACAACGAAGAGACCGTGGTCGACAAGAAAAGCGTCAGCGAATATGTCGACCTCTTCGCCAATTTCAAACTCAAGGTGATTGACGCAAAGGCTGCCGGCATCGACACTACGGCGGCATTCCAAAAGGAGTTCCGCATGTACCGCGACCAACAGGTGCGCCCTTCGTTCATCGACGACAGCGACCTGGAGGCGGCAGCACGCCGTGTGTATGCCGACACCAAGAAGCGCGTTGACGACGGCGGAGGCCTCGTGCGCGTGTCGCACATCCTTGTGCGCATCCCGCAGAAAGCCACACAGCAACAGCAGGAAGCCGCACGCCTGCGCGCGGACAGTATATATGATGTGCTGAAAGGCGGAGCCGACTTTGCCGAGGTGGCACGCAAGTGCTCCGACGACAAGGTGTCGGCAGTGCGCGGCGGCGACATCAACTGGGTGCAGAAAGGCGTAACGTATAAGGAGTTTGAGGAGAAGGTGTTCCAAATGGACAAAGGCACGATGAGCAAACCGTTCACATCGCCCGTGGGCTATCACATCGCTCTTGTCACAGACAAAAGCATGTTCTTCCCCTACGACAGCGTTCACGCCGACATCCTCCGCTTCGTGGGACAGCAGCGCATGCGCGACAACATCATCAACCAGAAGCTCGACTCGCTCGCCAAGGCTTCCAAGCCGCACACGACAGTCGAAGCCCTGGTGGACAAGCGTGCCGAAGAACTCACAGCCAAGGACACAGACCTGCGCAATCTCATCCGCGAATACCACGACGGACTGCTCTGTTACGAGATAAGCAACCGCAATGTGTGGGACAAGGCAGCCAAGGACGAGGCGGCTCTCGAGGCTTATTTCAAGAAGAATAAGAAGAAGTATGCCTGGGACGCGCCCCGCTACAAGGGCATAGGCTACCGCACCCGCACACAGGAGGACATCAAGAAGGTGCAGGATGCAGTGAAAAAGGTGGACTTCAAAGACTGGGCTGACACGCTGCGCAAGGAGTTTAACGACACCACGGTGCGCATACGCGTGGTGAAAGGCATCTTCAAGAAAGGCGACGATGCACTCATCGACAAGATGGTGTTCCACAAGGACACCGTCGTTAAGGTCATGGAGGACTACCCCTACGAGGCTGTCTACGGCAAGCTCCTTAAGGGTCCAAAGACCTATCTCGATGTGCGCGACCTCGTAGTGTCCGACTATCAGGAGGCATTGGAGAAAGAATGGGTGGCAAAACTGCGCCGCCAGTACCCCGTTTGGGTGGATGAAGAGGTTCTGAAGACCGTGAACAAGCATTGACAAAAAAGCAATAAACACATAGATGAGAAAGACGAAAAGCACCATATTCCTCGCCCTTGCGGCAGCCCTTATGACTACGGGGGCTGTGGCAAACGCCAATAACGGCAATGCTGACACAACGGCTTTCGCCGCAGGCGAAGTGCCGCAGGCAGCCGTTTCCGACGACAGCACGACAGTGGCGGAGGATGCTCCGCTGCCCGACAGAAGCGTTGTCGACGAGGTGATATGGGTGGTCGGCGACGAGCCGATACTTAAGTCGGATGTTGAGATAATGCGTCTGCAGGGCGAAGCAGAGGGAATCACATGGCGCGGCGACCCCGATTGCTCCATACCGGAGCAGATAGCCGTGCAGAAACTGTTCCTCCACCAGGCTGAAATCGACTCCATCGAGGTGTCGGAAGCGGAAATCACGCAAGGCATAGAGATGCAAATCAACCGCTGGATAGCACAAACGGGCGGTTCAAGAGAAAAGCTCGAGGAGTATAAGAAGATGTCTATCAGTCAGATGCGACAGATGCTCCACGACGATTTCAAGAACAACCAGCTCGTGCAACAGATGAAACAGAAACTCGTGGAGGACATCTCCGTCACGCCGGCAGACGTGCGCAAGTACTTCCGCGACATGCCGGAGGACAGCATCCCCTTTGTCCCCACGGAGGTAGAGGTGGAGATTATCACCAAGCAACCGAAGATTTCGCAAGAGGAAATCAACCGTGTCAAGAACGACTTGCGCGAATATACGGAGCGTGTGACAAACGGCGAGACATCGTTTGCCACCCTCGCCCGACTCTATTCCGAAGACCCCGGCTCCGCACGTCAGGGTGGAGAGATGGACTATATAGGTCGCGGTATGCTCGACCCAGCCTTTGCCGGTGTAGCATTCAACCTCACCGACCCAAAGAAAATATCGAAGATTGTCGAGTCGGAGTATGGCTATCACATCATACAACTCATCGACAAGCGCGGCGACAAAATCAAGGTGCGCCACATATTGCGCACGCCTAAGGTGTCGTCGGAGGCTATCGATTCCACCAAAGTGCGACTCGACTCTCTCGCTACCAACCTCCGCAGCGGTAAGATGTCGTTCGAAGAGATGGCTTCTTTCGTCTCCGACGACAAGGACACGCGCAACAACCACGGTCTGATGTCGTTCAACTCGGAGGACGGCCGCACCTCGCGTTTCCAGATGAAGGACCTCCCCACGGAGGTGGCACGACAGGTGGAGGGCATGCAAGTGGGCGACATCTCACCGGCATTCCGCATGGTCAATGAAAAGAACAAGACTGTCTGCGCCATCGTAAAACTCAAGAGCCGCACCGAGGCACACCGCGCCACCATCAACGAAGACTATCAGGTGCTGAAGAAAGTGGTGCTCGAGAAAGAGCGCGAGAAGTTCCTTCACAACTGGGTAGTGAACAAAATCAAGACCACTTATGTCCGAATGAACGACCGTTACAAGGATTGCGATTTTGAATATCAGGGTTGGGTGAAATGACATCAAAGCATAAGTCTAACATATTTTGCGGGCATAGAATCACCAAAACGGTGGTTCTGTGCCTTTTTGTGTTGGGTCTGACGGTGGCAATGGCGGCTCCGCAGGGGCGCAAGAGGAAGACGACGCCCGACGAGCGCATCTATCTCGTCCACTCCGACGAACTCAGTTACGACCAGTTCGGTCCCAACACGAATGCCCAAATACTTCGTGGTAAGGTGCATTTCACGCACGCCGGCGCACAGTTATGGTGCGACAGCGCCTACTTCTACCAAGAGATGAATTCCGTTGTGGCTTACGGTAACGTGCGCTTCAAGCAGGGCGACACGCTGTCGCTGACTTGCAAGTATGCCGATTACGACGGCACCTCGCAGATGATGCACGCCCGCCACGACGTGGTGTTGAAACATCGGAAACAGACTCTCTACACCGACTCGCTCGACTACGACCGGCTTTATAAGGATGCCTATTTCTTTGAGGGGGGCAGACTCGTCGACGGCAAGGACCGACTCGTGGCTGACTGGGGACGATACAACACAGCGTCGCGCCAGGCTTCTTTTTATTATAAGGTGGAAATGTTTAGCGGCGACAACCACATCACTACAGATACGCTCCACTACGACACGCGCACCTCGATGGCGCATGTGCTCGGTCCGTCGGTGATAACATCGAAAGGGACGGTCATCAACACGGAGGACGGCTTTATGAACTCAAAGACCGACCAGTCGGAACTGTTCGGCCGCTCCACCATTGTCGACAAGGAGAAGTCGATAACGGGCGACTCCCTCTACCATAACAACACGACAGGCGACAACGAAGGGTTCGGCAACGTGGTCTACATAGACCGTGAAAACAAGAACGAACTGCATGCCGACCGACTCCACTACAACGAGAAGACGGGCTATGGCTACGGCACACAGCGCGCCGTGATGCTCGACTACTCGCAGAAAGACACCCTCTTCGTACACGGTGATTCGCTGAAAGTGTTCACTTACAACATCAACACTGACTCCGTCTACCGCGAGATGCATGGTTTCAGAAAGGTGCGCGCCTACCGCACCGACGTGCAGGCTGTGTGCGATTCACTCGTGTTCGTCTCGCGCGACTCATGCCTCACGCTTTATAAAGACCCTATTGTGTGGAACGGACAACGGCAGTTGCTCGGCGAAGTGATAAAGGTTTACATGAACGACAGCACCGTGCGCCGCGCCGAAATAATAGAGCAGGCACTCTCGGTGGAACAAGTGGACGAGAAGGAACACTTCAACCAGGTGTCGTCAAGACGTATGGACGCGTTCTTCGAGGAGGGTGCCATGCGACTGGCGGTGGCTTCGGGCAACGTGAAAACCATCTACTACAACACCGACAGCAAGGACAGCACCGTCACGGAACACAACTATCTGGAGACCGACACCATGCGGATGTATATTTCGAAGCAACGGCAACTGGAACGCATCTGGACTTCGCGGGCTTCGGGAACGATAACGCCGGTGACGCAGATTCCGCCGGAGAAATACCGTCTGCCGGAATTTGCGTGGTTTGATTATGTGCGCCCGCTCAACAAGGAAGACATCTTCAACTGGCGAGGGAAGAAGGGCGGCACCGAACTCAAGGCTGTGCGGCGGCGCGAAGCACCGTTGCAGACACTGTCGAAGTAGACTTTCGGCATAATGATAAAAATGTGAACAATGGATTTTCATTTCGGCAACCGCAACCCACGCGGCTTTCATCACACCTTCCGCTTCACTGACGAGCGGCGCGATGTGCTCGACAAACTGCAGAAGGGAGTACCGCCGGAGGAAGTGGCAAGACAGAGTTTGGTAGGCGAAGAAGCCAAGAACGGCAGGCGCCAAAGGTCGGGTTATGGACTTTCCTTGGCTCAGTCGGGTTGTCTCGCCACTGTCGTCCTCGTCCTCCTGCTTGTTTTCTTGCTCGCGTTGATGGCTTGACGGAAAGTCGATTTACACATTATTATATTATAAGAGGAGCGGCGCGGTTTTGCCGTTCCGATTTTATTGCTTAAATTTGCAGTAGAAACGATTTAGGAGGGTTCTAATAATTACCTTTGTTGGATTTTTTGATTTTTAGTCGAGCAGATTTCTCTTGCTATTTGAAGGAGTGTAGCGGGCTACACGACTGAAAAAGCAAGAGAAAGATGGCGAATAAAAACAAAAAGACACAAAGAGCAGAATCCAACAAACAACAAATAAAAAATGGCGTGGAATTATTAGAACACGCCTTAATCTAAAAGGTTCGATTCATGAGCGACATCATTCAACTTCTGCCCGACACGGTGGCCAATCAGATTGCCGCCGGTGAGGTGATACAGCGTCCGGCAAGTGTCATCAAGGAACTTGTGGAAAACGCTGTCGACGCCGGAGCGACGGTGGTGAATGTCGTTTGTGTGGATGCCGGGCGCACAACGGTGCAGGTGGTGGACAACGGAAAGGGAATGTCGGAGACCGACGCACGACTCTCTTTCGAGCGGCATGCCACCTCGAAGATTCGCAAGGCTGCCGACCTTTTCGCGCTGCACACTATGGGTTTCCGTGGCGAGGCATTGGCTTCGATAGCCGCCGTGGCACAGGTGACGCTGCGGACAAGGCAGGAAACGGATGATGTGGGAACGCAACTCATCATCGAAGGTTCCGACTTCAAAGGACAGGAGGCATGCTCTTGCCCCGTGGGTAGCAACTTCATGGTGGAGAATCTGTTTTACAACGTACCCGTAAGACGCAAGTTCCTGAAGTCGAATACCACTGAACTTAATAACATCATCGCCGCCTTCGAGCGCATAGCATTGGTAAACCCGGAGGTGACCTTCACCCTTCACAGCAACGGAACAGAACTCTATAACCTCAAAAGCGGTAGTGTGAAGCAGCGCATCGTCGATGTGTTCGGGAAGAAAATCAATCAGTATCTGCTCCCGGTGGAGGTTGATACGCCTGTCTGCAAGATTTCCGGATTCATCGCCAAGCCTGAGTCGGCACGCAAAAAGGGTGCGCATCAGTATTTCTTCGTGAACGGACGCTTCATGAAACACCCTTATTTCCACAAGGCAGTGATGATGGCTTACGACCGACTCATTCCTGAGAACGAGCAGATTTCTTACTTCCTTTACTTTACGGTGAAGCCCGAAGACATCGATGTCAACATCCATCCCACAAAGACCGAGATTAAGTTTGAGAACGAACAGACCATCTGGCAGATTCTGACGGCAACGGTAAAGGAGACGCTCGGAATGTTCAACGATGCCACTTCTTTTGAGTTTGACACCGAGGGAAAACCTGACATCCCTGTGTTCAACCCTTCGGCAGGAGTGGAACTGCCCACGGTGCAGTATGACCCGAAATACAATCCGTTTGAAGAGACTCCTTCCACACAGCGCGCTCATAGTGCCCCGAGGCAGTGGGAAGAACTTTATGAGGGGGCGAAACAGCAGCCGACGCCTTCGCCATCGCTCTTCGTTGACGAAGAGGATGAGGCTGTTGACGGGACGGTCTTTGTCCCCGGCATGTCGAATCCGATAGAAGAAAAATCGCCGACACATTACCAATACAAGGGCAAATACATTATGACGGCGGTGAAGTCGGGACTTATGATAATCGACCAAAACCGGGCTCATGTACGCATCTTGTACGACCAGTACCTCGAACAACTGCGCAAGAAGAAAGTATGTCAGCAGAAAGTGCTCTTCCCGGAGACCGTGCATTTCTCGCAGTCGGATAATGTCGTGCTTGAAAAGATAATGTCGGAGTTGCAGGTTGTGGGTTTCGAACTCACCAGTCTTGGCGGTGCTTCCTATTCCATCAACGCCGTTCCGGCAGGTCTCGAAGGCATCAACCATGTCAATCTTGTGCAGGACCTCGTCGCATCGGCAGCGGAACACGGCACGAGTGCCATTGACGACATCAACCATTCCGTGGCTCTTGGATTGGCAACGCATGCGGCAGTGGACTACGGTCAGGTGCTCACGAACGACGAGATGGAGTCAATCGTCAACGGACTCTTCGCCTGTTCCAACTTCAACTATACCCCCGACGGCAAGAAAATCTTATGCATCCTCAAGCAATCGGAACTCGAACATCTGCTTTCCTAACCCTTTTTAGGTTGAAAAGGCAGCAGAAATAAAAATTGAAAGAATGTGCTTCGGAGAGCAATTTTATTCGTTTTGGAGTGCGTTTAGGGTGGCAAATACAAAAATAAAGATTATTTAACATAAAATATGCAGCATTTTTGCCCTTACAGGCAATATTTTTTGCGAAAAAGTGTTGTGTTTTATTTTTAATAACTAACTTTGTACCCGATTATTAAGGGAGTTTTCCCAAAGTGAGATAATATTTGATTGTTAAATTAATAAAGGTTATGAAAAAACTATTAATTGTTTTGGCAATGGCAGGAATGTCAATGGGTTCATTTGCTCAGGAAGCTGATCCCACACTCAAGTACAGTGTTGCCACAAATTCATTCTGGAGCAACTGGTTCATCCAGGTAGGTGCTGATTGGAATGCTTGGTACTCAAACGAAGAGCACGGACAGGGTCTTGCAAGAAGTCCTTTCAAGAAGTTCCGTTCTAATCCAGGTGCTTCCATCGCTATCGGTAAGTGGTTTACTCCCGGCCTCGGACTTCGCACGAAGTTGATGGGCATCTGGGGCAAGCGCGTAACTGACGAGAACAACTATGGCAATTGCAACAAGTATTGGACATTGAACGAACAGGTTCTCTTCAATCTTAGCAACATGTTCTGCGGCTACAATCCAAAGCGCGTGTGGAATTTCATTCCATTCGTTGGTGCCGGTATCGCCCGTTCTTGCACTTATGACAACTATGCAACCAACCTGAATGTTGGTATCCTCAACACATTCCGCGTAAGCAAGCACGTTGGTATCAACTTCGAACTTGGTTGGATTTGCTACGAGGCTGACTTCGACAAGCTTGATAACGGTCTCGATGGAAAACCGGGTTGGGACACACGCGACAACCAGCTCTATGCAGAAGTTGGTTTGACATTCAACCTTGGCAAGGCAACTTGGGAGAAGACTCCGGACGTTGCAGCTATCAAGGCACTCTCTCAGGCTCAGATCGATGCCCTCAATGCACAGCTGAACGATGCTAATGCCGAGAACGCAAGACTGAAGAAGCTCCTCGCAGAGAAGAAGGAAGTTCCCGCTGCTGCTGTTAAAGAGTTCGTGAACACACCTGTTTCCGTATTCTTCAACATCAACAAGGCTGACATCGCTTCCAAGAAGGACCTCGTAAACGTACAGAACCTTGCTGACTATGCAAAGGAGAACAACGTGAACCTCCTCGTAACTGGTTATGCTGATAGCGCTACCGGTAGTGCAGACTACAACCAGAGACTGTCTGAACACCGTGCTGAGGCAGTGGCAAACGAACTCGTTAACATGGGTGTGAGCCGCGACCAGATTACAACTGAAGGCAAGGGTGGTGTAGAACAGCTCTCTCCTGTTTCTTACAACCGCCGTGCTACCGTTCAGGTTAAGGACTAATCGTTAGGTAGATTAAACTTTAATTCAATATGGCGCATCCTTCGGGGTGCGCCTTTTTTGTATCCATTATATTATAGGACTTGCATTTTCCATAGTGAAAAGAGCCTTGGAACGGGAAAAAATGTGTAAGTTTGCTCTTTGAAACATAACGATACCTTA
>CAYXGN010000014.1:0-20120 GCA_964464505.1 uncultured Prevotella sp. | reverse complement strand
TGCAAAGATAGCACAAAATCCTGTAAGCAAGCCGCATTCACGAAAAAATGTCGTAACTTTGTAATTGCTAACGCATTTGCGCTGCGGCACATTCTGCCCATTATAACATTACGAAATTTACATATTTACAAGAATGGAAACAAAGAAAAACAAGTTCATCTCAGTGTCTTACAAACTCTACGCCATTGAGGGTGATAAGAAAACATTAGTGGAGCAGACCTCCGAGGGGCGTCCTTTCCAGTTTATCACAGGCTTCGGCGTGGCTCTCGACGGCTTCGAGATGGCTGTCGAGGTGCTCGAACCGGGCGCTGACTTCAACTTCGAACTGCCCAAAGAACTCGCTTTCGGCGACTACGAAGAGAAGAGGGTGATAAGCCTCGACAAGACAATCTTCGAGGTGGACGGTAAGTTCGACCAGGCAGCGGTGTTCAAAGGAGCACGCATCCCGTTGCAGAACGAGGACGGAAACTACTTCGTCGGCACCGTGCTCGAAATCTCTTCGGACAAGGTACGCATCGACCTTAACTCGCCATTGGCAGGGAAAACACTCAACTTCGTGGGTAAGGTGCTCGAGAACCGCGAGGCAACCACCGACGAGATGAAGGCTCTTGTGAGTCAGATGGCAGGTCACGGCTGCGGCGGAAGTTGCGAAGGCTGCGGCGGAGGTTGCGGTCATCACGACAAGGACGAGTCTTGCGGCTGCGGCCATTGTAAACATTAAAGACGGGTTCTAAAAATTTAAATTCCCACATTATTATATATGCGCAACACATTCGGCACTCTTTTCACGCTCACTACGTTTGGCGAAAGCCACGGACCTTGCATCGGTGGGGTGGTGGACGGTATGCCTTCGGGCATCGACATTGACACGGACTTCATCCAAAGTGAACTCCGTCGCCGCAGACCCGGGCAGAGTCACATCACCACCGACCGCAACGAGGCGGACGAGGTGGAGCTGCTCAGCGGGGTGTTCGAAGGCAAATCTACGGGCTGCCCCATAGGTTTTGTGGTGCGCAACAGCAACCATCACTCCGCCGACTACGACAATCTGCGCGATGTGTTCCGTCCGTCGCATGCCGACTACACCTATTTTGAGAAGTATGGCGTGCGCGACCACCGTGGCGGAGGACGCTCTTCGGCACGCATAACCATAAGCCGCTGCGTGGGAGGAGCACTTGCCAAACTCGCCTTGAAGCCTCTGGGGGTGACCATCCACGCCTTCACCTCGCGAGTGGGAAGCATCGCCTTGGAGCACGACTACACGCATTACGACCTCCTTGAAGCGGAGCGCAACATTGTGCGGTGCCCTGACCGACAGACGGCGGAGGCGATGGAGCAACTCATCGCCGGCGTGAAAGCGGCGGGAGACACTGTCGGAGGCATCGTGACTTGCGTCATAAAGGGTTGCCCGGCAGGGTTGGGAGAACCCGAGTTCGGCAAACTCCACGCACAACTCGGGGCTGCGATGCTCGGCATCAACGCCGCAAAGGGATTCGAATATGGCGAGGGTTTCGACTGCGTGGCATCGAAAGGAAGTCTGCAGAACGATGTATTCTGTGCCGACAGCGGTCACATAGCGACGGCAACAAACCATAGCGGTGGCATACAGGGAGGCATAAGCAATGGCGAAGACATCTATTTCCGGGTGGCTTTCAAACCCGTTGCCACTCTTCTGCGCGACCAACCGACGGTGAATCTCGCAGGGGAAGCGGCTCTCGTCCACCCTCATGGGCGCCACGACCCGTGTGTTCTGCCCCGCGCCGTGCCCATTGTGGAGGCCATGGCAGCAATGGTTGTGCTCGATAATTTACTTATCAACAAAGGTGTTAAAGGCGGGTTCTAAAAATTGCAATTTTTAGAACCCACCTTAAAGGCTGATTTTTCACAAATATTATGTTTTCCCCAACGCGGATTTATAAAATATTTGCAAAAAAGTTTGGTGGAATGAAAAATAATATCTACTTTTGCAAACAGTAATGGAGGGCTTGTGAAAGTCCAAAGTTAACTTAGTTAAGTCTAGTTTAGTTTTTGTGTTGGTTGAGGGTAGATTATTGTCTGCCCTCAATTTTTGTTTGTGTGCTATCCAAGCACGGTTACAATGCCCTCATGACTTGCTGTGCTTCGCCTGCTTCAAAGAAGCAAACGGGACTCACAGGTTCGAAGCGCAGGTGCTGAAACTGATTGAGTTGCAGCGCGCAGAACTTATGGTCCACGGAGTAGCATATCTCAAGGAGATAGTTGCCAAGGCTCACTTCCGACATATTCTCGAGCGCGGCGAGGTGCGACGCACGCTCGTCGGGGTTCTCACAATTGAGCGCGCACTCCAGTTTTATGCCGTCAAGAGGCGAGAATTCTTTCTTCCGTGCCTTGAGAAGACTTTGTGTCGGGGCATAGAAATGCTTCTTGAAGAAATTGAAAAACGATGCTTTTGTATGAATACGGGCATCAGAGGCAATGTGATTTCGCATTGCCAAACGGTTTAAGTTTGCCATAATTGATTGCTTTTTCTTTTGTTTCTTGTTGCTTTTACGATGTAAGGGAAAATGCATTATTATCCCTTTGGCGCACGGGCAAACGCCCCTGCGCATCATAAAACGCTAACACAAAAGATGCCTTAGTGTGAAGACAAAGTAGTCACACTGCGGCAAAAGCGTTATCGGGTGCGATGCTTTGGGGTCGGCACCGTGATAACTTGCAAAGCTAATTCGTTGGAATGAGAAAAGATTCTTGATTTTGAAGAAAACCAGTCGCATGGAGAATGGTTCCGCAACAATTGTAGTGCGTGTGGAAGCCTCGGCATTAAAGCGCAGCGCAGAATGTCGCTGGGCGAGGCGGGCTTTATCATTCTTGGGATTCGTCTGTACGCTATGGCACTTGGCTTTACTTCTGCCGGCATCCTGATAATGGGTGTTGTCGGCAGCGAGCATCTCGCTGTTGCAGCATAAAGCAGTGAACACTGCAAACAGAAGAACCTTCATCCATTGGCGTACGATAGGGCGCATAAGAAGGAATCTTTGAAGCGCCAAAGGTACGATTTAGTTTCAATGCGCCAAAATAAAAATGAACTTTTTTTCATTTTACCCTCTTTTTGACCTCTTTTTTGCGATATAAGTACCTCTTTCCGACTCTTTTTCGCCGAAAAATGAGTAATTTCGCAGTTGTAAAATGATTATAGGCGGGTTCTAAAAATTGCCTTTGTTGGATTTTTGAATTTTAGTCGAGCAGCTTTTACTTGCTATTTGAAGGAGTGTAGCGGGCTACACGACTGAAAAAGCAAGATAAAGATGCCGAATAAAAACAAAAAGACACAAAGAGCAGGGTTCAACAAACAATAAAAAAACTGGCGTGCAATTATTAGAACACGCCTATAAACGGACTCGAAATAGCAATTACTTCATAAATGAAAAAATATATCCTCGACCTTAAGGTCAATTCCGTCGAAGCGCTGAGCGACAAGCATGTGCTCATAAAGCTGACACAAGCGGAGCCGCTGCCAGCCATGCTTCCGGGGCAATTCGTTGAAGTACGCGTGGACAATGCGCCTTCAACATTCCTCCGTCGCCCCATCTCTATTAATAATGTGGACTACGACCGCAACGAACTCTGGCTCCTTGTGGCTGCCGTAGGTGACGGCACGCGCCGCCTGCAACGCCTTCATTGCGGCGATACTCTTAACTGTGTGCTGCCCCTTGGCAACTCTTTCTCTCTGCCGGCAAACCCCGATGCGAAGCCATTGCTAGTAGGTGGCGGCGTGGGTGTGGCTCCGTTGCTCTACCTCGGAAGGAAGATTAAAGCGCAAGGCGGGCATCCCACGTTTCTGCTTGGAGCCCGCTCGGCAAGTGATGTCCTCGAGAAAGCATTGTTCGAAGAGGTGGGTAGAGTGTTCATCACCACTGAGGACGGCTCCGAAGGGGAGAAAGGTTTCGTGACAAACCATTCGGTGTTGGCTTCGGAACAGTTCGATTTCATCTCCACTTGCGGTCCGAAACCCATGATGATGGCTGTTGCCCGCTTCGCTTTCAAGAACGGAATAGAGTGCGAAGTGTCGTTGGAGAACAAGATGGCGTGCGGTGTCGGTGCCTGCCTTTGCTGTGTTGAGAAGACGACGGAAGGCAACAAATGTGTGTGTAAAGACGGTCCGGTAATGAACATAAAGCAATTGTCATGGCAGATTTAAGCGTAAAGATAGGTGATTTAAGACTCAAAAACCCCGTGATGACCGCTTCCGGCACTTTCGGTTACGGTCTGGAATTCGCCGATTTCATACCCCTTGACGCCCTCGGCGGCATAATTGTCAAGGGCACAACACTTCATCCGAGAGAGGGAAACGACTATCCCCGAATGGCAGAGACGGCTCAGGGAATGCTCAACTGCGTGGGTTTGCAGAACAAAGGCGTGGACTATTTCTGCCGAAACATATATCCCCAGATTAAGGATATAGACACAAACATGATTGTAAACGTAAGCGGTGCGTCGCCCGACGACTATGCCGAGTGCGCAGCGCGAATCGATGCGCTCGACAAAATACCTGCCATCGAACTCAACATAAGCTGCCCCAACGTGAAACAGGGGGGTATGGCGTTCGGCGTTACCACTTCGGGAGCAGCCAGTGTGGTGCGCGCTGTGCGCCAACGCTATCATAAACCCATCATCGTGAAACTTTCTCCCAATGTCACCGACATTGCGGAGATAGCCAAAGCAGTGGAGGCTGAGGGTGCCGACAGCGTCTCTCTCATCAACACTCTTATGGGCATGGCTATCGACATAGAGCGCCGTCGCCCACTGCTGAGTATCTCGACGGGCGGACTTAGCGGTCCCGCCGTGAAGCCGGTGGCACTCCGTATGGTGTGGCAGGTGGCTAAGGCGGTGAAGATTCCCGTTGTAGGTCTGGGCGGAATAAGCACCGCCGAGGACGCGATAGAATTCCTTATGGCTGGCGCAACAGCCATAGAGATAGGCACGGCAAACTTCCTCGACCCTGCCGTGACAATAAAAGTGCGCGACGGCATCAACTCGTGGCTCGACCGGCACGGTTGCACTTCCGTGACGGAGATAATCGGGGCGTTGGAGGATTGACACCCTTATATATGAATAATGTATAAGAAGACCTTTCCCGTTTTGGGTATGGCGTGTGCCGCTTGCAGCGCCAATGTGGAGCGAAAGCTGTGCTCTCTGCCCGGAGTGGAGTCGGCATCGGTGTCGCTGCCGGGTCGTTCTGCCGTTGTGGAATATGACGAACGGAAGATAACGGCGGCTGACTTGAAGCGCGAAATAGACTCGTTGGGCTACGAACTCATAATCGACGACGCGCAAAGCATTGATGCCATCGACCGCAACAACTGGCGGCGGCTGCTCCGACGCA
Source organism: uncultured Prevotella sp. (assembly GCA_964464505.1). Classification (GTDB taxonomy): domain Bacteria; phylum Bacteroidota; class Bacteroidia; order Bacteroidales; family Bacteroidaceae; genus Prevotella. The sequence goes on along the minus strand of CAYXGN010000014.1, from coordinate 14,758 downwards.
CCCTTCTGTCATGGCTCTTTGCCCTCATCGTGATGGCAATATCAATGGGTTGGATTGCCATTGAGTCTCCTTCGGCTGCCAACCAACTCATGCTCATTGTCGCTTTACTCAACATTGCTTACTGCGGACGCTCGTTTTACGTCAGTGCCGTGCGCCAATTGTTGCACGGTTCAGCCAATATGGACACGCTGGTAACGCTGAGTACCGCCGTGTCGTTCCTTTTCAGCGCTTTCAATACTTTCTGGGGTGACTCCGTCTGGGGCTCGCACGGAATGGAATGGCACACCTATTACGACGCATCGGTGATGATTATCACCTTCGTTCTGACCGGACGGTGCCTCGAAGAACGTGCGCGCAAGTCAACGGCAGCCTCCATTCGCTCGCTCATGGGACTCGTTCCAAAGTCTGCTCATATAGTGACCGATGGCGAACTGACCGATGTCCCGTTGGCAGCCGTCACTGTCGGCGACATCATCGAAGTGCGCCCTGGCGAGAAAGTGCCTGTCGACGGCACTGCCACGGAGGGCGAAGCCTATGTCAATGAAGCCATGATTTCCGGCGAACCCGTACCCGTAGGCAAGCAGAAAGGAGCAAAACTCCTTGCCGGTACCATAGTAAGTGAAGGTACACTGCGTTTCCGTGCCGACCAGGTGGGGCAACAGACGGTGCTCTCAGGCATCATCCGAATGGTGCAACAGGCGCAGGCTTCGAAGGCTCCCGTGCAACGCTTTGTCGACAAGGTGGCTCTCGTCTTTGTGCCGTGTGTGCTCGCCCTGTCGGTGCTCACGCTCGTGCTGTGGCTCGTCTTGGGTGGGATGGAGACACTGCCGAATGCTGTCCTCTCGGCAATCTCGGTGCTGGTGATAGCCTGTCCGTGCGCCATGGGACTCGCAACTCCCACTGCTCTGATGGTGGGAATAGGCAAAACGGCATCGAAAGGCATCCTTGTGAAGGACGCAACAGCGATGGAACAGCTTTGCCGCGTCACTGCCCTTGTCATCGACAAGACAGGTACGCTGACCATACCAAACAAGAACATTGATTTCAAGGCGGCTTCTACGCTCTCCTTTGAAGAGCGCGAGACGCTGAAACCCCATGCTGCCGAGGCTGTCACGATGCTCAAAGAGCGGGGCATAGAAGTGTGGATGATGAGTGGCGACAATGAAGATGCCGCTGCCTACTGGGCTGGAAAGGTGGGCATAGAGCATTGGAAGAGCAAGTGTCTGCCGCAGGATAAGGAGGACACTGTGCGCCAACTGCAAAAGGAAGGAAAGGTGGTTGCGATGGTGGGCGACGGCATCAACGACTCACAGGCGTTGGCTCTCGCCGATGTCAGTGTGGCGATGGGAGGGGGAACCGATGTTGCCATGGATGTGGCGCAACTCACTCTCGTGGGCGATGACCTTCGCCGTATAGCCGAAGCATGCTCCCTCTCACAGCGCACCTTGGCTATGATACGCCAGAATCTGTTTTGGGCTTTCGCCTATAACGTGGTTAGCATCCCTCTGGCGGCAGGCGTTTTGCACCTCGTCGGCATCAACTTCCAAATCACACCGATATGGGCGAGTGCCCTGATGGCAATGTCGAGCGTCAGCGTTGTGTGCAACAGTCTGCGCCTGAAATTCATGAAATAGAAAATAACTGCACCTTAACAAGTTAGCGGGGCGACGGCAACCAGCGGTTCTCCACCGTCACTTCGATGCTCATACTGTTGTTGAAATTGTAGCGGACAGTGGCTCCTATGCGGTCGCCGAAGTTGTTAAGGTCGTACAAAGAATAGCTGGGCATGCCGTAGAAATTGCGGCTGAAGCCTCCCATACTGCCGAAGCCGCAGTCCCACAGAGAGTAGTTCAGTCGCCGGTTGTAATTGTTTGTGATGGTCTTCTGCCCGTAAAGGTAAGCCTCCCAATGCTCGTTGAAGCGGTAACCAATCATCGCCTGCACCCCGGCATCAAAGCAATTGCTGCCGGCGAAGTTCACATTATTAAGATAACCACCCACGGCAACGGACAGTTTGTCGTTGATTGGCATGGCATACATGAGTGCGATGTCCTGCTGAAAACCCACGCCGCTGTGCGCACCCTTGCCGAACTGCCCGAAGACGGAGGCTCCAATCTGTACGTTCAAACCCTTGTGGAGTCCCCAACTGTACCATCCGCCGAAACCCAAGGGATAGCGGCCGATGACCGTTGGCTGCCCAAATCGGTTGACGGCAGGCAGATTTAGCGAGTCGGCAGGTGCTTCTTCCTTTATGTATTTTCGCGACCTACCCCCGTAACGTGTGGGCATTATGCGCTGAAGGGCAGAGTCGTCGAAGCGCGAGAAGGCTTCGTCGGCATCGCCGAGCGGCTCCTCTTCCATGCTGCTCACGCCCGGAAAGGTTGCCGTTGCCGCCTCCGTTTTCACGCGGTTGTCATCGCTCTGCGCTGCCGCCAAACCCGCTGTTGAGAGTAAAGCGACTAATATGAAGATGCATTTTTTCGTTGTTCCCATACTGCTAAAACCTTGGTCACAGGGCAAAATTACGTAGAATGTGTGTAAATAATCGTTGCTTTCATAAACTTTAACGAAAGTTTTATTGTTGTAATTTTGGCGTTCCGCAATAATAGTCTAACTTTGGAGCGTTGTAAAACCTTTTTAATAGAAAAAGATATGATTGCTTATTTGGCAGAGAACATGTGGCTCTTTTGGCTCGTCTTGTCGGTGGTTTGTCTGACAATGGAACTCTCTTCGGGCGACTTCTACATTACTTGTTTTGGCGTCGGTGCCTTGTGCAGCACGCTGTCGGTGTTTCTCGGCATCCCCTTCTGGGCTCAGGTGCTGTTGTTCGCAGTGCTTTCCGTGCTGTCGCTGCGCCTTCTGCGCCCCAAACTCGTGGCAATGCTCAACGACAAAGCACACCACCGTGTGAGTAATGCCGATGCCCTCTTGGGTAGGGTCGGCACCGTTTCGGAGACCATCAAAGCCGGCGATTACGGCAGAGTGAAGATAGACGGCGATGACTGGAAAGCCTGCTCGCACGACGAAGCCGACATCGCCGTGGGCGACAAGGTGCGTGTCATCGGCCGCGAGAGCATCATCATAGAAGTGGAAAGGGCTTGACCCTTTTCGCCAACGCAGCAGAATTACACATCAACAATAATTTTCTAAACAAATCATTATGGAAGCTTTAACAATCCTATTAATCGTCGTTGTCGTCCTGGCAGTGATGTTTGTGAAAATGGCGGTAGTCATTATCCCACAGAGTGAAACCCGAATCATCGAAAGATTGGGTAAGTATTATGCCACACTTAGCCCCGGCATCAATGTCATCATCCCGTTCATCGACCGCGCCAAAGTCATCGTCACAATGAACCGAGGCCGCTATATGTACTCGAGTGCAATCGATTTGCGCGAGCAGGTGTATGACTTCGACAAGCAAAATGTCATCACCAAGGACAATATCCAAATGCAAATCAACGCACTTCTCTATTTCCAGATTGTCGACCCGTTCAAGGCTGTCTACGAAATCAACAACCTCCCCAACGCCATAGAGAAACTCACGCAGACCACTTTGCGTAACATCATCGGCGAACTGGAACTCGACCAGACCCTGACTTCGCGTGATACCATCAACACCAAACTCCGTGCTGTGCTCGATGAAGCCACCAACAAGTGGGGCATCAAGGTGAACCGCGTGGAACTTCAGGACATCATCCCGCCGGCAAGTGTGCTTCAGGCGATGGAGAAACAGATGCAGGCAGAGCGCAACAAGCGCGCAACCATCCTCACTTCGGAGGGTCAGAAGCAGGCAGCCATACTCCAGTCGGAGGGTGAAAAGACAAGTACCATCAACCGCGCTGAGGCTGTAAAGCAGCAGGAAATACTTCATGCTGAGGGTGAAGCACAGGCCCGCATCCGTAAGGCGGAGGCTGAAGCCATCGCCATCGGCAAGATAACCGAAGCCGTAGGAAAGAGCACTAACCCTGCAAACTACCTCCTTGCGCAGAAGTACATTCAGATGCTTGCAGAACTGGCTGACGGAGACAAGACCAAGACGGTGTTCCTGCCGTATGAGGCTACCAATGTGCTTGGAAGTCTGGGAGGCATTAAGGAACTCTTCAAGAACGCTGAATAAAAAGTGAAAGACAACGTCAGACGGCTTTTGCTTTGTAAATTTTATCTTGCGAAATCATAATTCGTCAGACCTTGTTGTTATTGAAACGCACAGTCGTTTTCTCTATGTTGAGGCTCTATTTCAGAGCCTCAACATAGAGAAAATATATTTTAAGCAAGGAGTTTGATTGTTTTTATAGAAATGTAAAAGACTTTCTTGGATACAATGATTAAAGGTTCTTCCTTAAAGGATGACAAAAAAGGAAAACCGATGTCGCGCCATTAAAAACTCACAACATGAAAAAGTTGATTATTTCTTGCGTTGCCTTGATTATGGCAGCGTGTTCCCAAACAAATAAAACGGTTGAAAATCAAATCGAGAAATATGCTATTGACAGCATCGCCTTCCTCATTCCTGAACAATCATTCGATTCTGTTAAAAACGTGTTTGAGGCAAAAGTGAGCAATCCAGAAAGAAATGACGAAAACTTGGAAAGCACATATCCCTTTATTTATAAGGGTTGGGAATTTGATAAGGTTACTGGGCTCTTTTCCAAAGACGGTTTGCTTGTCGGCGTTAAGTTGTCGAACATGCAAATTCAAAGTAGAGAGTGGAACAGCGCAGAACAGTTGGATAGCCTCGTAGCAGCAGAATTTGGGAAACCCACTGATGCCCGACAAGCACCTTCGGAAAATGATGTTAAGGCACAGGGCGAATACGCTTATAAGTTCTTTCAAAATGGAAATAGGTGTGCATTGGTCACTTTCTCGTTTAGCAATGACCATTTGCACGAAAACCTTTATGTCTATCGTGCCGACCAAATAACGCAATCGGGAAAGGGCAGGCACATTGACAATGACTTGGAACAACTGACCAAATTGAAATAACATTCCCCAAAGCAAATCGCAAGCGTAATGCTTTTATTGCGCCATAGGCGCAATAGAGGTTGCTGTCGGGAAACAAAATAGAAGTTAAAGATAAAGGATTGAAGGTTGCGCCAGCCTTGACGCGACTCCAGTAATAATTAAAGACATGAACATTTGTATTGTGGTTGGCGCACGCCCCAACTTCATTAAGGTGGCGCCCATAATCAGAGCCATCGGCAAAGCCAATGCCGAGGGAAGAGAGATGAACTGCACCCTCGTGTATGCCGGCACCGAGACAGACCCCACTTTGGAGCCGTCGCTCTTCGAAGACTTGCAGATGCAGCGGCCCGAAGTGTTCCTTGACGTGGACTGCGAGAACCTTAACGAACTCACAGGAAAGGTGATGTCGGCGTTTGAACGCTATTTGCAGCAGCACCACACCGATGCCGTCATCGTCGTGGACGACCTCGCCTCCACCATGGCGGCAGCTATTGTCACCAAGAAGCAGGGCATAACGCTGGCGCATCTCGTGGCTGGCACGCGCTCCTTCGATATCAAGATGCCGAAGGAAATAAACCGACTCGTCATCGACGGACTGTCCGATTTGCTCTTCACGGCAGGTCTGAGCAGCAACAGTGCTGCCGCGCGTGAAGGCGCAGAGTCATCGAAAGTCTATATGGTGGGTAACATTCTGATGGACACTCTCCGCTTCAACCGCCAGCGGTTCCGCCGTCCCGCGCTGCTCGACAGACTCGGAACAGACGACGGCGAATACATAGTCCTCACACAAAACCGCAAGGTGCTGCTTGCCAACCTTGACGAGATGCGCGCCCTCCTCACTGCGTTGGCGGAGCATTCGCACGGTGTTCCCGTCATCGCCCCATTGCGGAGCCAGGCGCGCGGAGTGGTGGAGACTGTCGTGGCGGAGCATCCCGACCGTTTCACTATGCTCCATATCGTGGAGCCTTTGGGCTATCTGGAGTTCGGATATTTGTCCGCAAACGCCCTCGGCGTGGTGACCGACTCGGGCAATGTGGCTGAGGAGGCGACATTCAACCGCGTGCCGTGCATCACTCTCAACAGTTACACAGAGCACATTGAGACGATGAAGACAGGCTCCAACGTACTCGTCGGCGAAGACCCCGCACTCCTTTCCGAAGAGATGGAGAAGATGGTAAGCAAACAATGGAAGCCTTGCGACGTGCCGGAACGATGGGACGGACGCTCGGCGGAACGCATAGTAAGCATTTTGCAGGAATACAATAAATAAACAGATGTTATGAAACAAAACATTGACAATCGCATCATCAGTGCGGCATTGCTTGCCGTCAGCATCGTAATCTTAGGTTTTTGCGTTAAGGGAGGCATCGACAATTTCGCCAATAAAGACCGTAAAGTGTCGGTGAAAGGACTCTCCGAGCGCGAGGTGGATGCCGACAAGGTGACGTGGCCAATCCTTTCCAAGGAACTCGGCAACAACCTTCCGGAACTCTATGACCGCATAGAAGTGACGCAAAACAAGATTAAGAAGTTTCTTTTAAACAACGGAGTGAAGGAGAATGAGATAACTGTGAACGCCCCGGTAGTGATAGACCTCAACGCAGACCAGTATAACACCAACCAGCGCACGTTCCGTTACAACATCACTTCCATCATCACCGTCACCTCACGCAATGTGAAACTCGTCCGCGGCATCATCTCGCGGCAGGGCGAACTCTTGAAAGAGGGTGTCGCAATCGTCGATGGCGGCTACAACAACCCGGTGCAGTATGACTTCGTGTCGTTCAATTCCATGAAACCAAAGATGATGGAAGAGGCGATAGCCAACGCACGCAAGACAGCCGAACAGTTCGCAAAGAACAGCGACAGCAAACTCAACAAGATTGTCTCCGCCGACCAAGGGCAGTTCAGTATCGATGACCGCGACTCCAATACGCCGTATGTCAAGAAGGTAAGGGTGGTTACCACCGTCACCTATTCGTTGAAGGATTGAACGGAAATGTAGTAGGCGCGCATCTCCGAGGCGCGCCCATTGAAGGGATACGGGCGCGTCTCGGCGATCCGCGCCTACTACGATTACCGCATCGTGTTGCGGCTTTGCAAATTTAAAATAGTCGCAACTGCCTTAGAACTCACTGGTGAAGTGGAAGCGGATGTGCTTGAAGTCCTCTTGCGCCATGCTTAGGACGTAGCCGGAATCGGCGAGGAACACATCGCGCCCTTCGCGGTCTTTCGCCATATACTGGTATTTGCGCTTCTTGAAGGCGGCGAGTTCGGCATCGTCGTCGCTGTCTATCCAGCATGCCTTGTAGAGGTGAACGGGTTCCCAACGACACTTGGCGTTGTACTCATTCTCCAATCTGTACTGTATGACTTCAAACTGCAGCTGTCCGACTGTGCCTATAATCTTGCGCCCATTAAACTGATTGACGAACAACTGCGCCACTCCTTCGTCCATGAGTTGGTTGATTCCCTTCTCCAATTGTTTTGACTTCATGGGGTCATCATTCTCGATGTACTTGAACATCTCGGGCGAAAACGACGGCAGTCCACGGAAGTGGAGTTGCTCGCCGTCGGTGAGTGTGTCGCCAATCTTGAAGATGCCGTTGTCCGGCAGACCCACTATGTCGCCCGGCCAAGCCTCGTCGATGGTGCTCTTCCGCTGCGCCATGAACTGAGTGGGCGAAGAGAAGCGCACCGTCTTGCCCAGACGGATGTGCTGGTAAGGCTTGTTGCGCTCGAACTTACCGCTGCACACCTTGCAGAAAGCGATGCAGGAGCGGTGGTTGGGGTCGATATTGGCGGTGATTTTAAATATAAATCCGGTGAAACGGGGCTCTTCCGGTTCCACCATTCTTTCTTCTGCCTTTGTGGGACGGGGCGAGGGGGCTATCTTGACGAAGCAGTTGAGCAACTCCTGCACACCGAAGTTGTTGAGCGCCGAACCGAAGAATACGGGTGCAACTTCGGCAGAACGGTAGGTGTCGACATCGAATTCGGGATACACCCCACTGATGAGTTCGAGGTCATCGCGCAACTGTTGCGCGTCCTGTTCGCCTATCTGCGCCTCGAGTTCATCGGAGTTGATGTCCACTTCCACCTTCTCCGTGACGCGTTGCTTGTCGGGTTTGAAGAGGTCGAGTTTGTTTTCGTAGATGTTGTAGACCCCCTTGAACTTCGCTCCCGTGTTGATGGGCCACGAAAGGGGTCGCACCTTGATTTGAAGTTCCTCTTCCAGCTCGTCCAAAAGGTCGAAGGGGTCGCGCCCTTCACGGTCCATCTTGTTGATGAAAACTATCACTGGGGTGTTGCGCATACGGCATACCTCCATCAGTTTGCGTGTCTGTGTCTCCACACCTTTGGCTCCGTCGACAACGATGATGGCTGAATCGACGGCTGTCAGAGTGCGGAACGTGTCTTCGGCAAAGTCCTGGTGGCCCGGAGTGTCAAGGATATTGACTTTGTAACCGTCGTAGTCGAACTCCATAACCGATGTTGAGACAGAGATGCCGCGCTGTTTCTCTATCTCCATCCAGTCGGAAGTGGCTGTCTTTCGTATCTTGTTGCTCTTCACGGCACCTGCCACTTGTATCTGTCCTCCAAAGAGAAGGAATTTCTCTGTCAGCGTTGTCTTACCCGCATCAGGGTGAGAGATGATGGCAAAGGTGCGTCTGCGTTCTATTTCTTGGTTCATGTTATTGTTGTTCTTTCAATTTGCTTATGCACTCTTCGAGGCTTTCCTCCCAATGGGGTACCTCTATCTTGTATGTCTTTTTTATCTTCGTCTTGTCAAGGACGGAGTAGTGTGGGCGGCGCGCTGGGGTGGGGTACTCCTCCGTATGCAATGGGTTGACGCGGCAACTGCTGATGCCTGCGATGCGGTGGATGGCTTTGGTGAAGTCGTACCAACTCGTCACGCCCTCGTTGGAGAAGTGGTATATGCCCGGCACGATGCCGCTGTCAACGGCGGTGAGGATAGCCGTGGCGAGGTCGCGGGCGTAGGTTGGCGTACCTATCTGGTCGAAGATGACTCCGAGCTGTGTCTTCTCCTTGCCCAGACGTAGCATCGTCTTGACGAAGTTGTTGCCGAAAGTGCTGTACAGCCATGCCGTGCGCACTATCATGGCGCGTTCGCAATGCTCTCTGACGAGGCGTTCTCCCTCGAGTTTTGTGCGTCCGTAAACGCTGTCGGGGCATGTCGGGTCGGTCTCGATATAGGGCGTGTGCTTCGTCCCGTCGAACACATAATCGGTGGAAACCTGCACCATCCAGCCTCCACGCTTGCCCACAGCGGCGGCCAGATAACCCGGTGCTGTGGCGTTGAGCTTATGGCACAGGGCTTCGTTGCTTTCCGCTTTGTCCACCGCTGTGTATGCGGCGCAGTTGATGATGCCGTCTATTTGGTTGGCATCTACAAAAGCATTGATGGCATCAGCATCGGTGATGTCGAGTTCGTTAACGTCGGTATTGAAGAAAAAATGGTTGTCACAGCACTTCTCCAACAGTTGGATTTCGTTGCCAAGTTGGCCGTTGCAGCCAGTCACCAGGATGTTCATAATGAGTGATTATAATTAGTCTTCGTCGAATTTCAGTCCTTCGTTCTTGTCTTTTATGTAATAGTCGCTGAGCATACCGATGAAGGTGGAAATCTCTTTTATGGCATGCTCGGTGTCGGGACTTATCTTTTTGTTTTGCAGGCGCAGCATCATCACGCCGTAAAGGGCGTTGAGACAGGTCTCAATCTCGTTGACATCCTTCTCCCCTTTGTTGCGAAGTTCGACGATAAACGGCAACACCTTATAATATTCCGCATTGTAAAAGGGGAACCGCGAACTTTGAAGCAATTGGTTGTGGAGTTCGTTCATGTCCTGCACGATAATCATGTTGATTTGCAGATGACCCTGTTGGCGCTTGCCTTCCTGATTCATCATGGTCACAAGGTCGCCATACCAGTCGGTGAGTTCCTCTTTCTGAGAGTCTGAATAATCGAAGCGGCTGATGTATTCGTGCTTTATTCGCGACAGTTGGCAGCCGTAAGCGCGGATGATATCCTCCACCTGCCACATGTAAAGCAGATATTCTGCGATGTTCTTCTTTCTTAATTCTTGAGCGATAAACATAAAAGTGTGAATGTGATGTTAATGCTTCTGCTGTCGCGGCACACTGCCGGAAGCCTTGCGGCAAACCCTCTTCATTGCGCTAATAAGGCAATTTGTAAAGGTTGAAGATGGTGCCAAGGAGCATGATTACGGAGGAAACGATGACAACACAACCCACAATGCGGTTGATGATGAGTATGCCGTTGTCGTCGAAGATGCCCCTTATCTTGTCAATAAGCCATGTCAGCCCGAACCACCAAAGCACTGCTCCGAACACGATGCTGATGTAACCGACGGTCATTTCGATAGGGCGGTCGGGCACAACGAAGGCGAATTGCGCAAAGAGGAAGATGAAGAGGAAGATGATAAGAGGGTTGGAGAGGGTGACAAGAAATGCTGTCACGGCGTTGTGGAACAGTGTTCCCTTTATCTTTTTCGTGCTTTTGTGAATCTTTTTCGTCGGGTTGGAACGGTAACAATATATTCCGAAGATGAGCAAAAGCACGCTTCCGCTAATCTGAAGGAGGAAGCGGTTGCGCTCATTGTTGATGAAATTCATCACAAAACTCATTCCGAGGCCGGTGAACAAAGCGTAGATGATGTCGCTGACAGCGGCTGCTATGCCTGTGATGAAGCCATACCAACGTCCTTTGTTCAGCGTGCGCTGTATGCAAAGGACTCCGACAGGACCCATGGGGGCTGATGCTACGATGCCAATAAGAATTCCCTTGAAGATGAAGTCCATTATGTCTATCTGTATTGGAAATTGCATAGTGGATGCAAAATTGCGAAAATTATGCGATATAGACAAACTTTGCAATGAAAACTTTGCGCTGTTACGCGTTTTTTTAATACCTTTGTCAGCCAAAGAACAACTTGCCAATCATTACTATTAATTTATAAAAACAAAAGACATTATGGCAGAAGAAACATTGAAACCGTATGTTATCGGTTTGGACCTCGGCGGTACCAACTCGGTGTTTGGTATCGTAGATAGCCGCGGAGATATCAAGGCTACGACAGCAATCAAGACTCAAGGCTATGGAAACAACGTGCAGGCGTATGTCGATTCGTCCGTTGAAGCCCTGCAAATCATCATCGACCAGGTGGGAGGCATCGACAAAATCAAGGCCATGGGTATTGGTGCTCCTAACGGAAACTATTACAACGGCACCATCGAGTTTGCTCCAAACCTGGAGTGGGGACGCAGTGGTGTGGTGCCATTGGCAAAGCTTTTCTCCGACCGTCTCGGCATTCCTGTGGCACTGACAAACGATGCCAACGCCGCAGCCATAGGTGAAATGACTTACGGAGTGGCCCGCGGAATGAAGAACTTCATTGTAATCACACTCGGAACGGGTGTTGGTTCGGGTATCGTTGTGAACGGACAACTTGTCTACGGTTGCGACGGTTTCGCCGGAGAATTGGGTCATGTCATTGTAAAAGAGAACGGTCGCCCCTGCGGTTGCGGCAGAAACGGATGCCTGGAGGCATACTGCTCGGCAACGGGAGTGGCACGCACAGCCCGTGAAGTGTTGGAGTCAAGCGACGCGCCATCGCTCCTTCGTGAACTTGACCCGGAGAAGATAACATCTTACGATGTTTCCGTTGCAGCGTCAAAGGGCGATAAGGTGGCTCTCGACATTTATGAATTCACCGGCAGAATACTTGGCGAGGCATGCGCAAACTTCGCTGCTTTCTCTTCGCCCGAGGCTTTCATCTTCTTCGGAGGACTCACAAAGGCTGGCGATTTGATTATGAATCCCATCCGCAAGGCATACGAGGAGAACATCCTCAACATCTATGCCGGCAAGGCTAAGTTCCTTGTCTCGGGTCTGGAAGGGTCTTCGGCAGCAGTGCTCGGAGCCTCCGCAGTGGGCTGGGACATCAACGAATAAAAGTAAAAAGGTAAACAAAAACAAAAAAAAGCCTTCCCCGATTGGGGAGGGCTTTTTTTTGATTAGCAGAGGTAATAGTAGTAGACGCACATCGCCGAGGTGCGCCCCTCCTAAGTTGCCCAATGGTTTTTAGAACCCACCTTTACTCATTGGAGAAGTCGGCAACAATTTTTCTGTACATGCTGAAAAGGCGCGTCCGCGAAATGTAACCGGTGAGATGGTTGCCCACATCCACCACCGGCAGGTAGTTGGCATTCTTCAAATCGAACTTGCGCATGACTTCTTCCATGGGGTCATTGATTCCCAAACTGGCGGCAACAGGGGTCATCAGCTGTCTGACGGAGAGTTTGTTGTACAGCTCCGCACGGAACATGACGTGCCGAATCTTTGTTATGTCAATCTCGCCGAGCAGTGTTCCGGCAGTGTCGAGCACCGGAATGAAACTCGTCTGACTCTTGCTTATGGCGTTGACAAGCTTCCCCAGCGGCAAATCGGGGCTTACTGCGGTGAAGTCTTTCTCAATGACGCTCTCCAAACTCATCAATGTGAGCACTGAACGGTCGGTGTGGTGGGTGAGGAGTTTGCCTTCGCGGGCGAGTCGCATGGCGTAGATGCTGTGCGACTCAAACAGGCTTATCGTCATCACGGAGCACACGCTGACAATCATCAAAGGGATGAAGAGGTCGTAGCCATTGGTGATTTCGGCGATGAGGAAGATGCCGGTGAGGGGCGCGTGCATCACGCCTGCCATCACGCCTGCCATTCCCAAGAGCGTGAAATTCTTTTCCGGGATGTAGACTCCAAACTGATGCATGTTCCAAAGGCGCGAGAAGAGGAAGCCGCTGAAGGCTCCGACGAAGAGCGAAGGAGCAAAGGTACCGCCGCAGCCGCCGCCTCCATTCGTCGCGGAAGTGGCGAAAGTCTTTGTCACAATGACCAAGGCGACATAGAGGATGAGCAAGTGTCCGTGCCCGTAGAAGAGCGAATTGCGAAGCAGTTGGTTCCAGTCGGCTTCGCTCTGACCGTTCAGAAGGATGTTGATGGCGTTGTAACCCTCGCCGTAAAGCACTGGGAAAAGGAAGATGAGCGAACTCAGAAGGAGTCCGCCTGTGATGAGCCTTGCGTAGGCATGCGACTTCAACCGTGCGAAAAAGTTTTCGCACATCGTCATGGAACGGATGAAATAAAGACTCACAATGCCGCAGACCACACCCAGAAGGATGCTTGCCGGCACACGTTCCAACACCCATTCGCTGTCCAGATGAAATTTGAACAGAGAGGAGCTGCCCACGAAGATGTAAGTGAAACAGGTGGCGGTGACGCTCGAAACGAGTATGGGAAGGAGCGACGCCATACTTAAATCAACCATGAGAACCTCGAGGGTGAACACCAAACCAGCCATCGGAGCTTTGAAGATGCCTGCTATTGCAGCCGCAGCACCGCATCCCACGAGTAGCATCAGGGTCTTGTTGTCCATCTTGAACATCTTGCCGAGGTTGGAACCGATGGCAGAACCGGTAAGAACGATAGGTGCCTCGGCTCCCACGGAGCCTCCGAAACCAATCGTTACGGCTGAGGCTATCACCGAACTCCAGCAGTTGTGTGCTTTAAGATGGGAGCGTTTGGAGGCGATGGCATACAGGATGCGGGTGATGCCGTGCGAGATGTTGTCCTTGACGACATACTTGACAAAGAGCGAAGTAAGGAAGATGCCGACGACAGGAAAAATCAAATAGAGCCAGTTGGAGGTGTCGCCGTGCAGTCGGGAGACAAGGAGCCGCTGAATAAGACCTATTGTAGAGTGCAGGATGAGGGCTGCGAAGGAGGCGAGCAGACCAATGAAGAACGCCAAAATCAGCGTCATCTGCCGGTCGGTCACATGCTTTATGCGCCACTCCCTTAGTCGGCTTATCGTCCTGGTGTTGATGGATAGTGCCATTTTCATTGCCTTATCGTGTCCGACGCTTACTTTCTTATTATTGTCACCACGCCGTCGTTGGTTATCTTGATGATGCTGCTTGGGGTGTGTGGCTTGTGCTCTTGCCGGCGCGACCAGCACACATAGTCCACGGCTTCAAGCAACTCGGGGGCGATGTCGCAGAAGTTTTGCGCCGCGGGTTCGCCACTTATGTTTGCGCTTGTGCTCACGATGGGTTTCTGAAAACGGTAGCAGAGTTCTTTGGAGAAGGGCTCTTTCGTGATGCGCATGGCTATGCTTCCGTCCTCGGCGATGAGGTTTGGGGCGAGGTTTGCGGCATTGTCGAGAATCACTGTCGTCGGTTTCTCCGACACTTCGAGCAAGTCCCACGCCACATCGGGCACGTTCCTGACATATCGTTGCACGCGGACATCGCTGTCGGCAAGGCAAATCAGTGCCTTGGAGTCATCGCGTTTCTTTATCTTGTAGACCTTCGCCACTGCCTCGGCATTGGTTGCATCGCAGCCTATTCCCCATACAGTGTCGGTGGGATAGAGTATCACACCGCCGCGTTTCATCGTTTCCACGGCTTTCTTTATGTCTTCTTCTCGTGTCATCCTTCTTCTTATTTGTGCGTTATCTTTTGCAAAGATAGTGCAAGCCGAATGCAATTGTAGTAGGCGCAGATCGCCGAGATGCGCCCCTCAAAGTGGCAAATAGATTCGCGTTTGCGAGGGTGCGTCTCGGCGATCCGCACCTACTACGAGTTGCACTATCTTATGCAAAGTTACGCAAAAAATTGTTTTGTTAAGAATTTTTTGGTAAGTTTGCATAAGATAGGCTGCACCTCAGCAATTAAAGCAAGCTTTATTGCGTTCGGT
>CAYXGN010000013.1:1595-20932 GCA_964464505.1 uncultured Prevotella sp. | reverse complement strand
TGCAAACAAGGCTTAATTGAAGTGCAAACAAGGCTTGTTTGGAGTGCAAATAAGGCTTGTTTGGAGTGCAAATAAGGCTTGTTTGAAACGCAGTTGCAACTCTCTGGAAATGAGAAAGATAGAAAGGCGGTTTTTGAAAGGTTCCATTTGGTGGTGCACACTTCGCAAAAGGACACAAAAAACGGATGTGAAGCATCTTGCGATGCGACACATCCGCTATCATTTTTTAGATACGATATTGTTTTCTCTAAGCTTTAATCGGCGAGCTTTGCCTTGATGAACTCGCGGTTGAGGCGCGCGATATTGGCGATAGACTCGTTCTTCGGGCACTCTGCTTCGCATGCGCGGGTGTTGGTGCAGTTACCGAATCCGAGTTCTTCCATCTTCGCTATCATTGCCTTGGCACGCTTGGCTGCTTCGGGACGGCCTTGCGGCAGGAGTGCCAACTGGCTCACCTTGGAGCTCACGAAGAGCATGGCGGAGCCGTTCTTGCAGGCTGCCACGCAGCAGCCGCAGCCTATGCAGGTGGCGCAGTCCATTGCCTCGTCGGCGGCTTCCTTAGGTATAAGGATGGCATTTGCGTCCTGTGGCTGTCCTGTGCGCACGCTGATGTAACCGCCGGCTTGCATGATTTTGTCGAAAGCGGAGCGGTCAACCATGCAGTCTTTGATGACGGGGAAAGCGGCGGAACGCCATGGCTCCACTGTAATTACGTCGCCGTCGTTGAACTTGCGCATGTAAAGCTGGCAGGTGGTAGCGCCCGTATTGGGTCCGTGGGGATGACCGTTGATGTAGAGCGAGCACATGCCGCAGATGCCTTCGCGGCAGTCATGGTCGAAAACAAAAGGCTCCTGGCCTTCCCCAATGAGCTGTTCGTTGAGGATGTCGAGCATTTCAAGGAATGAAGTGTCGGTGGGGATGTCCTTCATTTCGCGTGTGTCGAAGTGGCCCTTATCCTTCGGACCGTTCTGACGCCAATATTTAATTGTGAATGATATGTTTGCCATAATGTTATTAGTTCTTATAGTTTCGAGTTTGTACCTTGATTGCTTCGTATTCGAGTGGCTCTTTTATGAGTTCAGGAGCGGTCTCGTCGTCGCCCTGATACTCCCAGCAACCCACGTAGAAGTAGTTCTCGTCGTCGCGCTGAGCTTCTCCTTCGGGAGTCTGATGCTCCTCGCGGAAGTGTCCGCCGCACGATTCGTTGCGTGAGAGAGCATCGTAAGCGATGAGCTC
Organism: uncultured Prevotella sp.; assembly: GCA_964464505.1. Classification (GTDB taxonomy): domain Bacteria; phylum Bacteroidota; class Bacteroidia; order Bacteroidales; family Bacteroidaceae; genus Prevotella. Next base: position 19,696 of record CAYXGN010000013.1, on the reverse strand, counting down.
ACCCATTGTGATGAAGTCGCGGAGATGTATTGCCTTGTCAAGCTCCACATTGAGTCCTTCCTTCGCTCCGGGGATGAACAGGTTGGTATTGAACTCGCGGCGTATCTTCTTTATGAGTTCAAGGCCTTCCTTCAAGCCCTCGGCTGTGCGACCCATACCAACGTGTTCCCACATGATGTGGCCCAATTCCTTGTGGATGGAGTCAACAGAGCGCTTGCCGCCGATGCCCATGAGGCGGTCGATTTCGGCTTGAACGCCCTTCTCTGCTTCCTCAAACTCAGGCAAATCGGTGCTGAGATGCGGCCAGATGGCTTGGTCGGCGAGGTAGTTCTGAATGGTGTAAGGCAGCACAAAGTAGCCGTCTGCCAAGCCCTGCATGAGTGCTGACGCTCCCAAACGGTTGGCTCCGTGGTCGGAGAAGTTGCATTCGCCGATGGCAAAGAGTCCCGTTATGCTTGTCATCAACTCGTAATCCACCCAGATTCCGCCCATGGTGTAATGGATGGCGGGGTAAATCATCATCGGGTTGTAATACTTTTCGCCGTTGATTTCGTTTGCGAGTTCGCCCGGGTTAACGTCGGTTATCTCCTCGTACATGTCGAAAAGATTGCCGTAACGCTGGCGGATGACATCGATGCCAAGGCGGTTTATCGACTCGGAGAAGTCGAGATAGACAGCCAATCCGGTGTTGTTCACGCCGTAGCCCTTGTCGCAACGTTCCTTGGCGGCGCGTGAAGCGACATCGCGGGGAACAAGGTTACCGAAGGCAGGATAGCGGCGTTCGAGATAGTAATCGCGGTCTTCCTCGGGGATATCCGACCCCTTCTTGGTGCCGGCTTGCAATGCTTTGGCATCTTCGAGGTTCTTCGGGACCCAGATTCTACCGTCGTTGCGCAGCGATTCCGACATCAGTGTGAGCTTCGACTGATTGTCGCCGTGAACCGGAATACATGTAGGATGGATTTGAACATAGCACGGGTTGGCGAAATAAGCACCCTTACGGTAGCACTGAACGGCTGCGGTGCAGTTGCAACCCATGGCATTTGTAGAAAGGAAATAAGTGTTGCCGTAACCGCCTGTTGCAATAACAACAGCGTTGGCAGAGAAGCGTTCGAGCTTACCTGTAACGAGATTCTTGGCGATAATGCCACGGGCGCGGCCCTCAACGATTACGACATCTTCCATTTCGTAGCGTGTGTAGAGCTCAACACGGCGTTCATGGACTTGCCTTGACAGCGCACTGTAAGCGCCGAGAAGCAACTGCTGGCCTGTCTGTCCCTTTGCATAGAACGTGCGCGACACTTGGGCACCACCGAAAGAACGGTTGGCGAGCATGCCGCCATATTCGCGTGCGAAAGGAACGCCTTGTGCAACGCACTGGTCGATGATGTTGTTCGACACCTCGGCAAGGCGGTAAACGTTGGCTTCGCGGGCACGGTAGTCGCCGCCTTTCACCGTGTCGTAGAACAAACGGTATACGGAGTCGCCGTCGTTCTGATAGTTCTTGGCGGCGTTAATACCTCCCTGTGCGGCGATAGAGTGTGCGCGACGGGGTGAATCTTGAATGCAGAAGTTGAGCACATGGAACCCCATCTCGCCGAGACTGGCTGCTGCCGAAGCACCGGCAAGGCCCGTTCCCACTACGATGACATCGAGTTTGAGTTTGTTCTTAGGGTTCACCAGACGCTGGTGAGCTTTATAATTGGTCCACTTCTCGGCCACTGGGCCTTCGGGAATTCTTGAATTGATAGTCTTTGCCATAATTAAATGATGTGTACTTAAATTATGTTTTGTGAATTAGCAGCAGAGACTCGGAGCGCAACCGAATGCGAATGCGAGCACCACCACAAGGAAACCAAGGATGAGGAGAGTTGCATAAACCTGGCCGATGACCTTCCAACGGCAGAACCAAACCTTACCGTTCCAGCCGAAAGTCTGCATGGCACTCCAGAAACCATGGGTCAAATGGAACCAGAGAGCAACGAGCCACACGATGTAGAGCACCACATAGACAGGGCAAGCGAATGTCTCCTTAATCCAACCGAAACCGTCGCCGGGCGCACATGCGCCTTGAAAGCCCACGAGTTCAGCGAACATCATGTTGTACCAGAAGTTCCAGAAGTGAAGCAGAAGGCCAAGAAGGACGATGATACCAAGCACAAGCATGTTCTGCGAAGCCCATTCCACCTTGCCGGGACGCGATGTTACGGCGTAACGCGAGGTTCCGCGGGCAGCCCGGTTCTGCATCGTGAGCCAGAAGGCATAGACGATGTGGATTACTGCAAGGGCAGCAAGACCCATCGTTGCTACTACGGCATACCAGTTGGCACCAAGGAATTCACAGATCATGTTGTAGGCTTCGCCGGAGAAAAGCGCCGCAACATTCATTGACATGTGGAATGTCAAAAATAGAACAAGGGCAATACCGGTCACCGCCATTACCACCTTTCTACCAATAGAAGAATTGATTAACCACATAAATGTTTGAAAATTAAATTATTTAACTGTTTGAATTATTGTTTGTCGAAATAATAATTGCAGCCAAACTTCCCTTCGCGGGAAAAGCATTTATACCTATAATTAGGTAGCAGGGTTTGTTTTCAAGGTGCAAAAATACTGATTTTTAAATGATAAATCAAAATATTTACCGCATAAAATCAATTTTTATTCTTAAATTTGCGACATCAAAATGAACGTTCGCCAAAATGGGGTTGCAGAATGATGGCAATCAGACCGCTCTGCAAAGGGAAAATGACCCGTGGCGGAACACAACATTTATCGACAGAGAATGAAATTATTTTACGATGTCATCGTAGTCGGTGGGGGCCACGCAGGATGCGAAGCGGCAGTCGCCGCAGCCAATATGGGAGCCCGGACATGCCTCATTACGATGGACATGAACAAGACGGCGCAGATGAGTTGCAACCCCGCCGTGGGCGGAATAGCAAAGGGACAGATAGTGCGCGAGATTGATGCGTTGGGCGGACACATGGGTCTTGTCACCGACGCAACAGCCATTCAGTTCCGGATGCTCAATCAAGGCAAGGGTCCCGCAGTATGGAGTCCGCGGGCACAGTGCGACCGCGGCAAGTTCATCTGGGCGTGGCGCAACACCATCGACAATACCCCGAACCTCGACGTGTGGCAGGATGAAGCCTGCGAACTGCTCGTGGAACAAGGCGAAGCAGTGGGAGTGGCGACGGTGTGGGGCGTGGAATTCCGCGCCAAAGCAACGATAATCACCGCCGGAACATTCCTCAACGGACTCATGCATGTGGGTAAACGCAAGGTGCCGGGAGGTCGTTGCGCCGAGCCGGCAGTGTTGCATCTGACGGAAAGCATAACGCGTCACGGCATAACGACAGCCCGCATGAAGACCGGAACTCCCGTAAGGATAGACCGCCGCAGCGTTCACTTCGAAGAAATGGAGCAGCAACCGGGCGAGCAAACATTCCATAAATTCAGTTATATGGGCTCCACACGCCCCCTGAAACAACTCCCCTGCTGGACCTGCAACACCAACGCCGAGGTGCACGCAACACTCCGCGCCGCCCTCGCCGACTCCCCTCTCTACAACGGACAGATTAAGTCTACCGGACCGCGCTATTGCCCTTCCATCGAGACCAAGCTCGTTACGTTCCCCGACAAACAGCAGCATCCACTCTTTCTCGAACCCGAAGGCGAGGAAACCAACGAGATGTACCTCAACGGTTTTTCCTCCTCCATGCCAATGGAAGTGCAGATTGAGGCTCTGAAAAAGATTCCTGCGTTCCGCGATATCAAGGTCTATCGACCCGGATATGCCATCGAATACGATTATTTCGACCCAACACAACTCAACAGTTCACTCGAATCCAAAATAGTAAAAGGACTCTTTTTCGCCGGACAGGTGAACGGAACGACGGGCTACGAAGAGGCGGGCGGACAGGGATTGGTGGCTGGTGTGAACGCAGCCATCGCTTGTTCGGGCGGCGAACCCTTTGTGATGAAGCGCGACGAAAGCTACATCGGGGTGCTCATCGATGACCTTACTACCAAAGGAGTGGACGAACCGTACCGCATGTTCACCTCGCGCGCCGAGTACCGCATACTCCTTCGGCAGGACAACGCCGACGAACGACTCACCGAAAGAGCCTACAGCCTCGGGTTGGCAAAGCGCGACCGCATGGACTGGTGGCTGCAAAAGAAAACCGAAACCGACCGCATCGTGGCGTTCTGCCATAACACTTCGGTGAAACCCAACGCCATAAACGGAGCCCTCGAACACTTCGGTACTACCCCACTCCGCTTCGGCTGCACCCTCGCCGACCTCATTTCGCGGCCACAAATAAGCATCACAGCACTCGCGGAAGTTGTGCCTGCACTCAAAGAAGCACTCTCCTGCATCCCCAACCGACAGGAAGAAATCACCGAAGAGGCTGAGATTCGCAATAAATATAAAGGTTATATAGAGCGCGAACGACTCGTTGCCGACAAGATGCACCGCTTGGAGAACATCCGGATAAGGGGACATTTCCGCTACAACGACATTCATGAGATATCGACAGAAGGCAGACAGAAACTCCAAAAGATAGACCCCGAGACCCTGGCTCAGGCTTCCCGCATCCCCGGCGTGTCTCCAAGCGACATCAATGTACTGCTGGTTATGATGCACCGATAGCGAAATAGAAATGCAAAGAGATTTTAAAGTTTCACGTGAAACAACTAAATAAACATTCAAAATAATTACATTCAAATCATGAACAACAAATTATTACTGGACAATCTGCGCTGCATTCCAGACTGGCCAAAGAAGGGAGTGAACTTCCGCGACGTATCAACGCTCTTCAAAAACTATGAGTGCGTGAAGGCAATAAGTGATGAAATCTACGACATCTACAAAGACAAGGGCATCACTAAGATTATCGGCATCGAGTCAAGGGGACTTATTATGACCTCAACCTTGGCAATGCGACTCCACGCCGGAATCGTTTTGTGCCGCAAACCGGGTAAGTTGCCCTGCGAGACAATACAGCAAAGCTACGCCAAAGAGTATGGAAAGGACTCCATCGAAATCCACAAGGATGCGTTAAGTCCCGATGATGTGGTGCTGTTGCACGACGATTTGCTCGCAACGGGAGGAACAATGAAAGCCGCTTGTGACTTGGTAAGGAAGTTCGGAGTAAAGAAAATCTATGCGAACTTCATTATTGAACTCGTCAACGAAGAACTCGATGGGCGCGAAGAATTGGACGATGACGTTGAAGTTACGTCACTGTTGAAAATATAAAAAGACTTCTCAGAGCGGCAGATGTAACTTGGCATCCTGCCGCTTTTTTCTTTTTCGCACCACTCCAACGCCATAACCGCATTTTTGAAAAAGCAGGATTCTGGAGAAAAGGAATAATTTGAGCACCGTAAGGAAGTGTTACACAAAGCACGAAAATGTTTCACATGAAACATTAATACGGCTTTTCTCTAATTCACAGACACTTACATCACACCCAGAAATAGTTTTACACGATGAACAAGGAAGACGACTTAAAGCGATTAGAACGGCTAAAAAGCATTGTTTTGAGTATGCCTGACAAACCCGGAAGTTATCAGTTTTACGACAAAACACATACGATTATATATGTGGGCAAGGCCAAGCGACTGAAGCAACGAGTGTCGAGTTACTTCCATAAAGAGGTAGACAGGTTCAAGACAAAGGTGCTGGTGTCGAAGATTGAGGACATAAGTTACACCGTTGTAAACACCGAGGAGGACGCATTGCTGCTTGAAAACAGTCTGATAAAGAAGTACAACCCGCGCTATAATGTACTCCTCAAAGACGGAAAGACCTACCCCAGCATATGCGTTACGGGCGAATACTTGCCCCGAATATTCGTAACGCGCCAGATAAACCGCAAGTTTGGCACCTATTACGGACCATATTCCCACGCCAAGAGCATGCACGCCGTGCTCGAACTAATAGAAAAACTCTATAAGCCGAGGCGTTGTCATACACCGTTAACAGCGGAGAAAATAGCGCAAGGGAAGTACAGACCGTGTCTGGAATACCATTTAGCCAACTGCAAAGGTCCCTGCATCGGGAAGCAGAGCGTGGAAGACTACCGTGAGAGCATAGCCCAGGCACGAGAGATATTGAAAGGAAACACGCACGAACTGAGCAAGCTTATCTACGATGAAATGACGCAAAAAGCCGATGAAATGCTCTTCGAGGAGGCGGAAGCATTAAAGCAGAAGTATCTGCTCATAGAAAGTTTCTGCGCCAAGAGTGAGGTGGTGAGTCACACGATAAGCAATGTCGACGTGTTCAGCATCCTCGCTGACGACAGCGACACGATGGTGTTCATCAACTATATGCACGTTGTAGAGGGAGCCGTGAACCAGAGTTTCACCTTCGAATACCGCCGAAAACTCGATGAAACGGAGCAAGATTTGCTCATAACGGCAATCCCTGACATCCGTGAAAGGTTCGGAAGTGGAGCCAAAGAGGTGATTGTTCCATTCGAGATGGAGTGGCAGTTGGGGGGCGTGGAGTTCTTCGTGCCACAGAGAGGTGACAAGAAACACCTCTTAGACCTGTCATTGATGAACTGCCGCCAGTATCGTTTCGACCGCCTAAAACAAGCTGACAAACTCAATCCGGAGCAGAAAAAGACTCGTCTGATGAAGGAATTGCAGACGAAACTCCACCTGGGAAAGTTGCCGTACCACATAGAATGTTTCGACAACTCCAACATCTCGGGCAGCGATGCGGTTGCCGGTTGCGTGGTGTTCAAGGGTATGCGGCCTTCAAAGAAGGACTATCGGAAATACAATATAAAGACCGTCACGGGGCCAGACGACTATGCTTCGATGCAAGAGGTAGTGCGCCGGCGTTACACAAGGATGAAAGAAGAGGGCGAACCCCTACCCGACCTCATCATAACCGACGGTGGAAAGGGGCAAATGGAGGTTGTGCGAGAAGTCGTTGAGGACGAGTTGCACCTCTCAATAGCCATTGCCGGACTCGCCAAAGACGACCGCCACCGCACCAACGAACTCCTGTTCGGTTTTCCGCCGCAGGTGATTGGCATCGACCCGAAGAGCGAACTCTTCCGCGTGCTCACGCAGATTCAGGACGAGGTACACCGCTTTGCCATCACGTTCCACCGCAACAAGCGGACGAAACGCACCTTGCACAGCGCGCTGGACGACATCCGTGGCATCGGACCCGCAACGCGTGACGCACTCCTGAAACACTTCAAGAGCGTGAAACGAATTAGTGAAGCAAACGAGGAAGAACTCACCCAGATTGTAGGAAAGGCCAAAGCCGAAACCATAAGAAAATTCTTCTCCGAAACGCATTGATTTAGAATGAGTTGCAAACAAGGCTCTTTTGCGTTGCAAACGAGGCTTATTTGAAGTGCAAACGAGGCTTGTTTGGAATGCAAATGAGGCTTGTTTGGAATGCAAAAGAGGCTTGTTTGAAAACCGAAGGAGTGAAGGCTTGTTTTTGTCGCGATTTTCGTGTACTTTTGTAGAGGGATTTTCGCCTTATCACAAAGTGATTTTTGGCGGATAAAGAAATCATAAACAAGAAATACAAAGACAAGAAATGAGAACTGTAATACAACGCGTGACGCACGCATCGGTTACCATTAACGGCACGGAGAAAGCGAGAATAGGCAACGGTCTGCTGCTGCTTCTTGGCGTGGAAGAGCCTGACACTGAGGAAGATGTGGAATGGCTGGTGAAGAAAGTGGCTGCCCTTCGCATCTTCAACGATGATGAAGGCGTGATGAACCGAAGCATAATAGACGCAGGTGGCGATGCTTTGGTGGTGAGTCAGTTCACACTTTACGCCTCCTACAAGAAGGGAAACCGCCCCTCATGGTTTCGTGCTGCGCGCCATGAAGTGTCCGTTCCGCTCTACGAGAAGTTCTGTCAGCGACTCAGTGAAGTGCTCGGAAAACCCGTTGAAATGGGCGTTTTTGGTGCCGATATGAAGGTTTCGCTCCTCAACGACGGTCCGGTGACTATCTGCATGGACACGAAAAATAAAGAATGAAATAGGGAAAAGCAACATTATTATAATAAAACACATCATCAAAACACTATGGGAATAATCACAGACACAATCCTTAACGAGCAGAAAACCAACTGTCAGAGAAGCAAATACGACGAGGCTCTGGCAAAGTACAACACCAATATCGACGACAATGCAGTGCGCGATGCCGTGCGGAAAATCATTGCCGAGAGAGTGCATGAGAACGATACGGAAGACGTGAAACGCATCCTTTTCGGTAGTATAGAACTCACCTCGCTTCGTACGACCGACTCTGCGGAGAGCATACTCGCATTGACGGAGCGCGTGAACGACTTCGACAGCCACTATCCTGACCTCCCCCACGTGGCGACAATATGCGTATACCCCTGCTTTGCCGACATCGTGGCACAGTCGTTGGAGGTTGACGGTGTTGGAATAGCCTGTGTTTCAGGGTCTTTTCCTTCGTCACAGGCACGCATAGAAGTAAAGATTGCCGAGACATCTTTGGCTGTTGCCGACGGCGCAACGGAGATAGACACAGTCCTACCAGTTGGAAAATTCCTCTCAGAAGATTATGAAAGCGTGTGCGATGACCTCGGAGAGATGAAGTCGGCATGCGGCGAAGAGGTGCCGATGAAAGTGATTTTGGAGACCGGAGCACTCAAAACAGCGAGCAACATAAAGAAGGCTGCCATCCTCGCCATGTATGCCGGAGCCGACTATATCAAGACTTCCACGGGCAAACTCGAGCCTGCCGCCACTCCAGAGGCAGCCTATGTCATGTGCCACGCAATAAAGGAATACTTCGATGAAACGGGTATTCAGATAGGATTCAAGCCCGCCGGAGGCATCAACTCAGTGATGGATGCCATCATTTATTATACCATTGTGAAAGAGGTGTTGGGCGAAAAGTGGCTCACCAACAAATGGTTCCGCCTCGGCACAAGCCGTCTCGCCAACATGCTGTTGAGCGAAATAGAAGGCGAACAAGTGAAGTTCTTCTAATAAAGAAATAACAATTAAGCCTCTCCAAGCCTTTGGTTTATAGGTGGGTTCTAAAAATTCCCACCGTAATGAATAATAAAGAAAAGATAGATTACGTTTTGTCATCTTGGAGTCTCTTTTCGGTTCAATCCGTTTGTTCGTTCAGTCGTATAGCCCGCTATACTTCTTCACTCGCAAACAAATTGTCCTCGAAAATTGTCTCGCAATCTGACAAAGCCAATTTATAGAACCCACCTATAAGGCTTTGAGAGGCTTTTATAGTTCTTGCAACGCTAAAAGACCTTGCTATTTTGTGCGCTTGATGACGTAATCTAGGTAGGATTGGAGTGCGGCTTTTACATCTTCGCTCTTCACTTTTGTATCGATGAAAGCCTGGGCACGGTTGTGGAACTCCCACATGCGGCGTTCAGCGTACGCGATACCGCCTTTTTCCTTGGTAAAACTTACAAGTTTGGCGATTTCATCGGGGTTTATTGTGCATGCTTTCACCTTAAGGGCGAGTTGCCGCATAGCTTCGTCGCCACCGTTATTGACGGCGTAAATCACCGGAAGAGTGAGTTTTCCCTCCGCCATATCATTGCCCGTGGGTTTGCCAATCTCGGTGGAATCGTAATAATCGAAGATATCATCGCGGATTTGGAAGATGATGCCGAGGTCCTGTCCGAACTGTTTTGCCGCAGCCACATCGCTTTCGCTGGCACCCGAAGAGAGGGCGCCGATGCCCGAGCAAGCCTCAAACAGGGCGGCAGTCTTTTGCTTAATCACCTCATAATAAACGTCTTCGGAGATGTCCTGGTTTCCAATGCTCGACAGTTGGAGTATTTCTCCGTCAGAAAGAGTGCGCCCAAGTTTTGCAAGATAGGTGACAATGCGCTCCGAATGGGTTCGCGCGACATACAGAAGAGCCGTGGAGAGGATATAATCGCCCACTAACACCGCCACCTTATTGTCATAGGTGGCATTGACGGAGGCTTGTCCTCGCCGCTCTTGACTCTCATCGACGACATCATCGTGCACGAGCGAGGCTGTATGCAATAGTTCCAAACCCACGGCAGCGTGCTGTGTGGCGGCGGTTATCTGTCCAAAATTCTTTGCCATCAAGAGTATAAGCATGGGCCTCATGCGCTTTCCTGCACGCTGACGGATATGGTCGAGGGCACTGCCCAGCATCCCTTCCTCGTGCGACAAAGCCTCGTTGAAAAGGTCGTTGAAATCGGTTAAATCCGCCGCGATGGGCTCCTTGATGACTGACAGATAATCCATTGTGTGCTAAAATTGACTACAAAGTTACTGCTTTTGCCTTTATTAGTGACATTTTTTTTGTAATTTTACACCAATAAGACAATCAATAACTTCCGTTGACAAGCATTATTTATGGAAAAACTGTTCCTCCTCGACGCTTATGCGCTTATCTATCGCGCCTACTACGCGTTCATTAAGAATCCCCGTATCAACTCCAAAGGGCTGAACACCTCAGCCGTAATGGGTTTCGTCAATACGTTGAACGAAATCCTGACAAAGGAAAATCCCACGCACATCGGCGTTGCCTTCGACCACGGCAAGACGTTCCGCGACGACGCTTTCCCCGAATACAAGGCGCAGCGCGAGTCCACCCCGGAGGACATAAGTGCCTCGGTGCCAATTATTAAGGACATCATCCGCGCCATGAACATACCTGTTCTGCAGGCGGACGGATTTGAAGCCGACGACGTTATAGGCACCCTTGCCACGAAGGCAGGGCTCGCCGGCATAGCCACCTATATGCTGACGCCCGACAAAGACTACGGACAACTAGTGCGAGACAATGTCTTCATCTTCCGGCCGAGGCACGGAGGAGGTTACGAAACGATGGGACCCGCAGAGGTGAATGAGAAGTATGGGCTCACATCGCCGTCACAAGTGATTGACCTCCTCGCCCTCATGGGCGACTCGGCAGACAACTTCCCCGGTTGTCCGGGAGTGGGACCGAAAACCGCCACGAAGTTGATTGCGCAATTCGGAAGCATAGACAACCTCCTCAACAACACTTCGCAGTTGAAGGGAAAACTTAGGGAGAATGTGGAAGAGCATGTCGACGACATCCGCATGTCACAATTCCTTGCCACCATCCGAACCGATGTTCCGATTGAACTGTATCTCGATGAACTCAAGATTACTGCTCCCGATGCCGACCGATTGAAGAAAATCTTCTCCGAACTGGAATTTAAGAGTCTTGCGGACAAATTGTTAAAGAAAGACAAACAAATCAAAAAAGAAGTTAACAAACAACTCGATTTATTCGCAGAAATTCCGCCCGAGGATACGGAAGAACAAAAAAAACCGACCCTAGAGGGCTTAAAATCGACTCCTCACGAGTATCAACTCATTGACAATGAAGCAGATATGAGGAAAATTTGCGAAAATTTTTCCTCCGCGAAAATTTTCGTTCTAGACACGGAAACGACCTCAACCGACCCCATTGATGCCGAACTTGTGGGTTTAAGCCTATGTGTTGAGGAGGGGAAAGCATTTTATGTGCCCGTCCCCGAGGACAAGGTGGAAGCCCAAAAGATTGTCGACATCTTCCGCCCATTATTCGAAAGCACCACCATTATGAAAGTTGGGCAGAACATAAAATACGACATGGAGGTGCTCATGCGCTATGGCGTCACCCTCGCCGCGCCGATGTTCGACACCATGATAGCCCATTATGTGCTGCAACCCGAACAGCGTCATGGAATGGACTACCTCGCCGAGACGCTCCTTGGCTATGAGACGATACACATAGACACGCTCATCGGCCCGCGGGGGAAGGGTCAGAAGAGTATGCGCGAAGTGCCCCCTACCCTCGTCTGCGACTATGCCGCCGAGGATGCCGACGTGACAATGCGCCTCTACAACGTGTTGAAACCGCGCCTGAAAGAAGCCGGTGTGGAGCAACTCTTCTACGAAATAGAGATGCCCCTCGTGCCCGTCCTAGCCCAGATGGAGGTCAACGGCGTGCGGATAGACACCGATGCGCTCGCAGAAACATCGCGCGCATTCTCCGAAAGGATGCGCCAGATAGAGCAAGACATATATAAGGAGGCAGGACATGAGTTCAACATCGCCTCCCCAAGACAAGTGGGCGACGTGCTGTTCGGTGAGATGCACATCGTGGAAAAGCCCAAAAAGACCAAGACAGGACAGTATGTCACATCGGAAGAAGTGCTCCAGCAGTTGCGCACGAAGGCTCCCATCGTGGGCAAAATCCTTCAACATCGCGGTTTGAAGAAACTCCTCGGCACCTATGTGGACGCTCTTCCGAAGCTCATCAACCCACGAACGGGCCACATCCACACCTCCTTCAACCAGGCAGTGACCGCAACCGGCCGTCTGTCAAGCTCCGACCCGAACCTACAGAACATTCCTGTGCGCGGCGAAGACGGCAAAGAGATACGCCGTTGTTTCATCCCCGAGCCCGGAAGTCTCTTCTTTTCAGCCGATTACTCGCAGATAGAGCTTCGCGTTATGGCTCATCTGAGTGGCGACGAAGCCATGATTGAAGCCTTCCGCGAGGGTTATGACATCCACGCCGCAACCGCAGCGCGCATCTATAAAGAGGAAATCGGCGACGTGACACGCGACCAACGCACCAAGGCGAAGCGTGCCAACTTCGGCATCATCTATGGAATCACGGTCTTCGGACTTGCCGAACGACTCGAGATAAGCCGCGACGAGGCACGCAAACTTATCGACGGCTACTTCGAAACGTTCCCACGGGTGCGCGACTATATGGAGAGGGCGAAGGAACTGGCGCGAGAACGCGGCTATGCCGAGACATTCTTCCACCGCCGCCGCTATCTGCCCGACATCACTTCTGGCAACGCCACCGTGCGCAACTTCGCCGAACGCAACGCCATCAACGCCCCGATACAAGGCTCGGCAGCCGACATCATCAAGATAGCGATGGTGCGAATTGCGCGCCGTTTCGCCGAGGAAGGCATCCGTTCGAAGATGATTCTGCAGGTGCACGACGAACTTAACTTCTCCGTTCTGCCCGAGGAGAAGGAGCAAGTGGAGCGCATCGTCATTGAAGAGATGCAGAATGCGTACCCCCTGAGAGTGCCGCTAGTGGCCGATTCTGGGTGGGGAACCAACTGGCTCGAGGCTCACTAACACTCTGAAACAAAGGCTTTTGCACGCTGCTCTACCCTACTCCACTGCCCAACTCGGCGTTCGTAGCGCAAAATAACTAATTTTAGGTATTGCGGCAACGGGCAAAACCGCCTAATTTTGCAAACACAATCGCAAGACAAAGTAGGTTGCGACAACCTGCAGTTTTGAGCAAAAGAATGGGTTATAAAAGGCATATTTGTTTGAAAAACAGTTAGTCAAAAGCCAGAATTTTTATTCATAATGTTATTGTATAAACCAGAAAGAGTCGGCTGTGAAGTCGACTCTTTTGTGTGTTTATGAGGGGTTTGTAAAGCGAAGGAATAAGCATTGAAAAACAGGGGTAATTGGGCGGCACGAAAAAGGGCGTGCCTCGGAGATGCACGCCTACTATGGTTGGGGCTTTCTTTTACCTTTTCACTCTTTTACTTTTTATTGAGGTCCTGCTCAATGAAGCGGAGGAGGTGCTCCACTGCCTCCTCTTCCGGGATGGCTTTTTCTATGCATTGCTTCTGTTTGTAGAGCGAAATCTTGCCCGAGCCGGCTCCAACGTAGCCGTAGTCGGCATCTGCCATCTCGCCGGGGCCGTTGACAATGCACCCCATAATGCCTATTTTCAAGCCCTTGAGATGTGCTGTGGCGGCTTTCACACGGGCTATTGTGGTGCGCAAATCGTAGAGCGTTCTGCCGCAACCGGGGCAAGAGATATACTCCGTCTTCGACGTTCTGAGTCGCGCTGCCTGCAGGATGGCGAAGGCAGTGTCGGCAATCTGCGTTGCTGCGATGTCGCCGTCGTTCATGAGCCATAGTCCGTCGGTGAGTCCGTCAATCATCAGTGCGCCCATATCGGCGGCAGCTTCGAGCTGGAGGTCAGCCTTTTCCGCTGCGCTGTGGCGGTACATCTGGGCAAAGACGATGGGATTGTAGAGTCCCCTACCCCATATCTCGTGCGCCAGGGCGCGCTGTTCTCCGAGCCGGTTCTGGTGGTTGCTGACCGCCACTATCACCACTTCCGGATACGCTTTCAGGCACGGCAGATATTCCTCCGAAGCCACTCCCATCTGCAAGACGAGGAATTTCACGTCCGCTTTCACGCTGCCGAGGAACGGCATCGCGTTGTGCGGGAAGATCGGGAACGTGTCTTTTTCGCCCGTATAGGCGTTGAAATCAACGATGTAACGCTGTCCTTCGCGGCGGTTTTGGGGCAACTTGGAGCCGCAATAGATATAGTCAGGCGTGGTGTCAGTGCCGAATTGCGGCGCAGGGGCGTTGCTGTCGCTTTCCGAGAGCGATGTTATCACCACCGGCACATTGCTTCCCCCTATGCCTCCAACGGCTCGTGTGGGTCGTCGTGAAGGGCGCAGGAAGTCGAAATCGGGTGCCGGTGTTGCCGGAATCATGAGGTGACCGCTGCGCTTTGAGATATAGTCCACAAGGTGACGGGCTACTGGTATCTCCGCTTCCGGGGCTTCGCTGAGACTCACACGGATGGTGTCGCCGATGCCATCGGCAAGCAATGCTCCTATGCCCACGGCACTTTTGATGCGCCCATCCTCTCCTTCTCCAGCCTCAGTGACACCGAGATGGAGCGGAAAGTGCATGTCCTCCTTGTCCATCTCGCTGATAAGCAAGCGCACGGAACGCACCATGACGACGGTGTTCGACGCTTTTATGGAGATGACGACGTTGTGGAACGCCTGCTTTTTGCATATTCTGAGAAACTCCATGCAGCTCTCCACGATGCCTTCGGGCGTATCGCCGTAGCGCGACATGATGCGGTCGGACAGCGAACCGTGGTTCACGCCGATGCGGACAGCGGTGTTATGCTCGCGGCAGATGTTGAGAAAGGGCACGAAACGAGCCTCCAGGCGGTCGAGTTCTGCGGCATATTCCTCATCGGTGTAGTCTATTTTCTTGAACACGCGCGCCGGGTCTACATAGTTGCCGGGGTTCACCCGCACCTTGTCGGCATAGAGAGCAGCCACGTCAGCCACGTTGGCATTGAAGTGAACATCAGCCACCAGCGGCGTGGTGTAGCCCTGTCGGCGCAGTTCGGAGCTTATGTTCTTGAGGTTTTCTGCCTCCCTGCGGCCCTGCGTTGTGAGCCGGACGAGTTCTCCCCCAGCCTCTATTATGAGTCGGGCTTGCTCCACACACGCCTCGGTGTCGTTGGTGTTAGTGGTCGTCATCGACTGAATGCGCACCGGGGCATCGCCTCCTATCACTATGTTGCCCACTTGTGTGGGTGTGGAAACACGCCTTTTATAGTTGAAAATGTCACACATCTGTGTTTCAATTCGTCTTGTATTCGTATTTCACCTCCGCCAAATCGCGGTTGGCTTTTTCTATCTTTTCGCCGAGGGTAGACTTGTATTGCGCCACTTTCTTTGCCACTTCGTCGTCGCAAAGGGCTATCATCTCGCACGCAAGAATGGCTGCATTCATCGCAGCGTTCACTCCAACGGTAGCCACAGGAATTCCCGGCGGCATCTGAATGATGGAGAGCATGGCGTCAAGTCCGTCGAGCATGCCTTTGATAGGCACTCCGATGACGGGCAGAGTGGTGCTGGCTGCTATCACTCCGGGCAATGCTGCCGCCATTCCTGCGGCTGCAATGATTACCTTTACGCCCCGCTGCTTGGCTCCACGGGCAAACTCTTCCACTGCGTCGGGAGTGCGGTGGGCAGAGAGAGCGTTCACTTCGAACGGCACCTGGAGGTCGTTCAGGAATTTACATGCCTTTTCCATAACGGGCAAATCGCTTGTGCTGCCCATGATGATGCTTACTAATGGTGTCATATTCTTGAGTTTTTAATCGTGCAATGTTATAAAAAGAGGATGACGAAATAGCTGCTTACGGCTCCCACCCAGAATCCCGCAACCACCTGCGAGAGAGTGTGTTGCCTAAGGATTATGCGACTGCTGCCCACCATTCCTGCCAGTATAAGGACGAAGCAGAGCCACGAGATGGGGTTGAACATAAAGATGATGGAGAACGCAACGAGTGCCCCTGCCACGCCGCCAATGGCTGCCGTGTGTGTGGAAATCTTCCACCAGACATTGATTAAAGCACAGAGTATCTGGATGATAAGCGCCGCCATGAGTATGTTGCTCATGAAATGGGGGATGTTGAAACGGTGCATCACATAGTAACCGGTAAAGTAACAAAGGATGGAGATGATGTAAGGCGCCATGCGTCGCTCCTTCTTTCCGAGTTCGAGGAGCGTCCATCCCTGATGATGGCGATAGAAATGGATGATGAGAGTGGGCATGAGGATGGTGAAAAGATATACAATCACGAGCACTGAGAGTTTGTAACCCCACGGCATCAGACTCAAATAGCTGAACGAGAAGAGGGCTATCAGGCCCACCAGCGACAGATAGAATGGCGTGAAAACCATGCTAAGGATGCGTGCAGCGAGGATTATGTTCTTTTCTTTCATCGTCGTTTTAGGGTGTCAAGACCGTTTGTTTGTGTTCATTTTCTTAGTCGTGCGACGGGTATTCCGAGTTGTTCGCGATATTTGGCGATAGTCCTTCGCGCTATGGGATAGCCTTTTTTGGTCATCGCTTTAGTGAGGGCATCGTCGCTCATCGGCTTGCGTTTGTCCTCATTCTCAATCATTTCCTTGAGCGCGAGTTTTATCTTTCGGGTGGAGAGTTCCTCTCCTTCGCTTGTGGTGTAGCCGTCGCTGAAGAAGAAACGCAGCGGGAACGTGCCCCAAGGAGTCTGCGCATACTTCACATTGCTTACCCTCGAGATGGTGCTGATGTCAAGTCCTGTGCGGTCGGCAATGTTCTTCAGTATCATGGGTTTAAGGTCTGCCTCATCCCCATCGATAAAGAATTTGCGCTGCCAGTCGATTATTGCCTGCATGGTGACGCGGAGAGTGCGCTGCCGTTGCTTTATGGCTTCGATGTAGTTTTGCGCCCTTTCCACCTTTTCCTTGGCATAAAGGAGCGCCTCTTTGTCCCTGCGCGACATCGATTTGCGGTTGTTTCTGTAGGTATCCACCATATCGGCAAACGACGGTGAGACGCTGAGCACGGGCAGGTTGCCGCTGTTCAGGACGAAAGTGATGTTGCCGTTGTCGTCGACATCGATGATGAAGTCGGGCGTGATTTGCTGCATATTGCGCCCTTCCGTCTCTCCGAGCGATGCCCCCGGCTTTGGGTTGAGTTTGCGGAGTTCGTCGTGCAGGCGTGTTGCTGTGGCTTCACTGATGGCGAGCGAAGCCCTTATCTTGTCCCAATGTTTCTTTGTGAAGGCATCGAAGAGGTCGCTGACAACGCGCAGCATGAGCTGCTTCATGTCATCGTCGGGGCGGCGTTCTATCTGCAACAGCAGACATTCCTGCAGCGACCGTGCCCCGATGCCGGGCGGGTCGAAGGTTTGCAGCATTTGGATTACTTCATCGACATCCTTCTCCGAGATGTCGAGCGAGTGGTAAATCGCCAATTCGTCGGCAATGGCGGTGCTGTCCTTGCGGAGCAGTCCGTCGTCATCGAGCGAGCCGATGACATATTCCATGATTTCCGTTTGCTGTGGAGTGAGCGGCAGTTCTCCCATCTGTTCCTTCAGGCGGTCGTAGAACGAGATGGTGTTTCCATAAACCATCTCCTCGTAATCAGCCGAGTCGGAGGGCGAATCGGTGCGGTATGACGCCACGGGCATGTCGTCGTCACGCCCTATTCCTTCCAAGGCTTCGTTGAGAGCCGACTCCCTGTCCTCCCTTTCGCGCTCATTGTCATACTCGTCGTGCGCCTCGTCCGCACCCTGGCTGTCGCCCATATCGCAGTGGTCGGCGGCGAGAGCGTCGTCGGGCGATGACGCTTCGAGAGCCGGGTTGTCGTCGAGCTCGGCGTTGATATTCTCTTCAAGCTCGGTCAGAGGCATCTCCAACAGGTGCACTTGCAGCATCTGTTGCGCCGACAGACGCTGCAC
>CAYXGN010000013.1:0-1495 GCA_964464505.1 uncultured Prevotella sp. | reverse complement strand
GGCAACATCTAAAAAAAGTTAATACTTCCCCTGCTTTGTCCAAAAACCTTGCCGCTGTGCGTTAAATAGTAAAACAGCAAGAGAATATGAAGAAATGGTTTTTCACGGCACTCTTTGTGCCATTGGCAACAGTGTGTCTGGCTGCCGCACGCGACATTCCTGTGGGCAGCCGCGTGGACATCACGGGTGTGGAGAACATCAAGGTGTCGAGTGCCGTCACGGTGCATTTCACGCAGGGCGCAGCCAGCACAGTGCTCGTAAAGGAGAACGGCGCGGTGAGCAGTAAGGTGCAGGTGAGCGGCAACACTCTCATTATCAAACTCCCCGCACTCGACGATGACGACACCAAGGGGTCGCGGAGCGTGGGCGGAAGCCTCATCCTCTGGGGCGGAAAGTCGTACGATGTGCGCACGGAGGTGTTTGTCACGCTACCCTGTCTCCGCAGTGTCAGCAACTCATGCAGCCTCGAGTTTCTCGCCAAGGAGCCTGTCAGCACCGCCCGCGGACGCTTGAAGATGAGCAATTCGGGCAGTATGCGCGTTACCCTCGCAGCCATTACCGGCACCGACGGCAGCAGCCTTGACATCGACAACAGCGGCGCTTTCACCCTCAACATGGGCAAGACGGAAGCCGGAGCAGTGAGCATCGGCAACTCAGGGTCACTGAATGTCGAAATAGAGAGTATCCGTTCCGACGGCGATGTGACCCTCAAGAACTCGGGGTATATGCGTGGCTCCATCGCAAAAGTCACTGCCAACGCCCTCACTTGCAGCAACAGCGGTTCTGTGGAATTGGGCGATATGGCTGTCACTGCGCCAAGGGTGGAGTACAAGAACAGCGGTGCCGACACGCAAGGGGCATCGCTGCGCGCCGTGACGAAGCAACTGCGCGTGAGCAACTCCGGCTCCATGAACCACGACTTCGAGGTGAGTGGGGGAGGGGACACGCGCGATGCCGTGCTCGATTTCAACAACAACGGCGTGGCAGACAGCGACATCCGTTTCCGTGGCGACGCAGCATCAATCAGCACCGACGGCTCGGGCAAAGTGAAGGCGAAGGTGGACTGCACTACGCTTGCTGTCACTGCCGACGGCGTGGTGGACATCAACGTGTCGGGAAAAGCCGACAGTCTCACCATCAGCGGTAACGAAGAGCGAGTGGACACTGCCGATTTGAAGTGCGGCAAGACCACGAAAATGGAGCCGAAAAACAAATGGCAACCGCTGAAAGGAAGACACAACGACGAGCCGAATCAGTATAACCCGTAAACTAAAAAAACACCCCCGTTTTTCAGCAACATTTCAATCGGTTTTCAAACAAGCCTTGTTTGCAATGCATTGGAAATCAGAGTGATAGAGAGGCGAATTTTGGGCGTGAAAAAGTGGTGCCTTTCTGCCTTTCCAGCATCAACTCTTCCCCGTCAGAATCTTCTTTATTTCGTTGAGTTTGTTGAGGGCTTCCATAGGCGTGAGATTGTCAATGTCGAGACCGTTTA
>CAYXGN010000012.1:15727-20934 GCA_964464505.1 uncultured Prevotella sp. | reverse complement strand
AATACATCAACAGCGAGGTGTATATGGGAGCGAAAGATGCCGACGAAGGCAGTCTGCCTTACACATCGGCACAACGCGTGGCAGACACTATAAGTAAGTTGAGAGGCTGACTTCGCGCGCTTAGAAGCACGCCTTCATAATCTTCAGCGTTGCCCCTGTGTGCTCTTTCACCACTTGTCCGGCTGCGTTGCCGTGGGCTTTGATGAAAGACTCGTCGCCAATCATGGTGTCCATAAGCCGGCAGAAACTCTCTGCGCCGTCTATTTCGAACCCTCCTTCAGCCTTCAGCAGCCACTGGGCTTCCTGGAAATGCTTGTTGTTTGGGCCGAAGATGACGGGCATATCCCACACCGCCGCTTCGAGGACATTGTGTATTCCCACGCCAAAACCGCCTCCGACATAAGCCACATCGCCGTAGTTGTAGACCGAAGAAAGAAGTCCGAAGCAGTCGATGATGAGACATTCTGCCTCCGCAGCGGTCTCGGGTGTAGCCTCGGTGTAGCGTATCGTCTTTCGCGAGAGGCGCGAAGAGATTTGCTGAAGGTGCT
Organism: uncultured Prevotella sp.; assembly: GCA_964464505.1. Classification (GTDB taxonomy): domain Bacteria; phylum Bacteroidota; class Bacteroidia; order Bacteroidales; family Bacteroidaceae; genus Prevotella. The sequence continues at coordinate 20,386 of CAYXGN010000012.1, read as the reverse complement.
CTTCGCTTATCACATGGGGCGCTATTATGAGTTGCCAGTCGCGGTGACGGTTGAAGTAATCGATGAAAATTTCCTCGTCGGGACCCCAACTCGACCCTGCCACAAACACTTTCTTCCCTGGCGTTGCGCCTTCCTTAGCGCTGCCGTTGCCATTGCAAAACGCCTCGACTATGGGCAGTTGCTTTGCCGCGTGACGTATCTGCAGCACGCGGTCGAAGCGTGTGTCGCCCACCACCTCGGTGTTGTCAATGCCTATTTCGTGCAGCAACCGGCGGCTTTCTTCGTTCTGAACGAAGAAAGTAGTGACGCATTTCAGCACCCGGGAGTATTGTTTTCCGTACCAGCGGAAGAAGATTTGCCCCGGACGGAAGATGCTTGAGACGCTGTAGACAGGCACCCCACGATGACGAAGAATGTGGAAATAGTTGTACCAGAACTCATATTTGATGAAGAAAGCCATCACCGGGCGGACGGCACGAAGGAAGCGCCGCGAGTTGCGGATGGTGTCAAGGGGCAGGTAACACACTATGTCGGCACCCTGATAATCCTTCCTTACCTCGTAGCCGGAGGGCGAAAAGAAGGTGAGAAGAATCTTATACTCGGGGTGAACTTCGCGCAATCGCTCCATAAGGGGGCGTCCTTGCTCGAACTCTCCAAGCGAAGCGGCGTGAAACCAAACGTATTTCGCATTGGGGTCCACCTTCTCACGCAGTGTCTTTATGGCTTGCCGCTCGCCCCGCCACATCTTCCTCACCTTTTCGTTGAAGATGCTCAGGACGGCAACGCCAATGAGATAAAGATATATAATAATGTTATACACTTCCAGAAAATTGGTTCAAAGATTCCAGAAAATCATTTCAACACTTCGATAGCACGGCGCAGACGGCGCAGGGTCTCCTCTTTTCCGAGGAACGCAGAGATGTCGAACATGCCCGGTCCCTTGCCTATTCCGACGAGAGCCAAGCGGAAAGCGTTCATCACATCGCCCAGTTTGTAGCCCTTTTCTTCTATCCATTGCATCACAACGCTTTCTTGTCCTTCCACCGAGAAGTCGTCGATGCCCTCAAGAACAACGGCGAGTTCGCCCATGACTTGGGCGGAATCGTCCTTCCAACGCTTCTTCACCGTCTTGGCGTCATACTCCAATGGGGCTATGAAGAAGAACGAACAGAGCGGCCAGAGTTCCTTGACGAAGTTCACACGGTCCTTCATCATCGCCACAACTTGCGTTATCCGCTCCATTGTTTCGTCTATTCCGTTGTTCGCAACGATAGGGGCGAAGAGGTCGGCAACCTCCTCATTGCTCTTGCGGAGGATGTATTCGTGGTTGAACCAAATGCCTTTTTGATAGTCGAAGCGTGCTCCTGCCTTCGAGCATTTGTGTATATCGAAGAGTTGGACGAGTTCGTCAAGAGAGAAAAGTTCTTGTTCTGTGCCCGGATTCCAACCCAAAAGGGCGAGGAAGTTCACCACGGCTTCGGGGAAATAACCGCTCTCACGGTAGCCCGAAGACACATCGCCCGACTTCGGGTCGTGCCATTCCAGGGGGAAAACAGGAAATCCCAGGCGGTCACCGTCGCGTTTCGAGAGTTTGCCTTTGCCTTCCGGCTTGAGCAAGAGAGGAAGATGTGCGAAGGTGGGCATAGTGTCTTCCCAACCGAAGGCACGGTAGAGGAGGACGTGCAGAGGCGCGCTCGGAAGCCATTCTTCGCCTCTTATGACGTGGGTTATCTCCATAAGGTGGTCGTCAACGATGTTGGCGAGGTGGTAAGTGGGCAGTTCATCGGCACTCTTGTAGAGCACTTTGTCGTCGAGGATGTCGCTCTTTATCACCACATCGCCGCGTATCATGTCGTTCACATGAACGTCGATGCCGGGCTGAACCATAAAGCGCACAACGTATTGCTGACCGTCTGCAATACGGCTTTCCACTTCCTCCTTACTCAATGTGAGTGAGTTGCACATCTGAAGGCGTGTGTGCGAGTCATACTGGAAGTTCTGTATCTCGGCGCGCTTGGCCTCCAACTGTTCGGGAGTGTCGAATGCTATGTAGGCTTTTCCCTCTTGAAGGAGTTGCTCCACATACTTCTTGTAAATGCTGCGACGCTCGCTCTGGCGGTAAGGGCCGTGTTCTCCGCCGAACGAAACGCCCTCGTCGAACTTTATTCCGAGCCATCGGAACGACTCTATGATGTACTCCTCGGCTCCCGGAACGAAGCGGTTGGAGTCGGTATCTTCAATTCGGAACACCAAATCGCCACCGTGTTGGCGGGCAAAAAGGTAGTTGTACAGTGCTGTACGAACGCCACCGATGTGAAGCGGACCGGTGGGACTTGGGGCGAAGCGCACCCTTACTTTTCTTTCAGACATATTTTGTTCTATTACGTTTTCATTTATATGCAAAAACATGCATCACACAGTGCCTGTGCGATGCGGTTTTGCAGAATTTTTGCAAAAATAATATTTTTCCTCCGATTTTGACGTTTTTATTTTGTATTTTCGCAGTTGCAAGTGAATAAAGGCATTAATGAAACTGGCGTGGAATCGTTGGAACACGCCTTATAAAGATAGGAAAAATGGATTTCAACAATACCAAAAGCCGTTTCTGGCGCAATCTTTTGAGCAAGTCATTGCTCGTTCTTGTCACTGTGGTCATCATCGTCTGGGCGTTGCCCCGCAGCGAGAGTCAGCGCTATCGCTATGATGTGGGCAAGCCGTGGATGTACGGGTCGTTCATCGCCACGTTTGACTTCCCGGTCTATAAGAGTGCCGAAACGATAAAGGCGCAGGAAGACTCGCTGCTCAAAACCTTTCAGCCCTACTACAATTACGATGCTAACGTGGAAAAGGTGCAAGTGGAGAAGTTTCTCAACGACTTCAAGAACGGCATCCCGGGATTGCCGCGCCAGTATGTAAGCATGATTTCCGCGCGCCTCCACAAACTCTATCAGGCGGGCATTATGTACACGCCGGAGTACAACGAGATTTATAAAGACTCCACGGCGATGATACGCCTGGTGAACGGAAACAGTGCACAGAGCATCCCGGCACGCTGTTTCTTCTCCGTGCTCTCGGCTTATGAGCAGTTGTTTGTCGACGAAACGCTGGCGAAGCAACGCTCCGTCCTGCAGCGATGCAACCTCAACACCTATCTCGAACCCAATCTTGTCTACGACAAAGAGCGCAGCGAGACGGAGCGCAACGACCTCCTCAGCAGCATTCCTCCGGCAAGTGGGATGGTCATGAGCGGTCAGAAGGTAATCGACAGGGGCGACATTGTCGACGAATACACGTGCCGTGTGCTCGACTCTTTTGAGCGCGAGATGAAGCGAAGGAATGCCTCTTCCAACGAGATAACCACCACAATCGTGGGTCAGGTGCTCTTCGTCACCATCATGGTGGTGCTCTTCACGCTTTATCTTGCACTCTTCCGGCGCGAGTATTTCAACAAGCCCCGGAGCATAGCCATGCTCTATGCGCTGCTGACGCTATTCCCTGTGATGACCTCCCTCATCATGCGCCACAACTTTATGAGCGTCTACATCATCCCCTTTGCCATGGCTCCCATCTTCATCCGGGTGTTCATGGACTCCCACACGGCGTTCATCTCGCACGTCACAATGATTCTAATCTGCACCGCGGCAGTGCGTTATCAGTATGAGTTCATCATCATCCAACTCGTAGCCGGACTCGTTGCCATCTACTCTTTGCGCGACCTTATGCGGCGGGCGCAGGTGTTCAAGTCGGCACTGATAGTGACACTGAGCAGTGCTCTGGTCTATCTGGCGTTGCAGATGATGCAGGAGAACGACTTTACGAAACTCGACAACGACATGAACTTCCATTTCGCTGTCAACGGAGTGCTCCTGCTTCTGTCCTATCCGTTGATGTTCATCATTGAGAAGACATTCGGATTCGTGTCGAATGTCACCCTCTTCGAACTCTCAAACACCAACCGAGGACTCCTGCGCGACCTCAGTGAGATAGCCCCGGGCACTTTCCAGCACTCCATAACCGTGGGAAACCTCGCCACGGAGATAGCCAACAAGATTGGAGCCAACAGCCTTCTCGTCCGCACGGGAGCCCTCTATCACGATATTGGAAAAATGGCTAACCCCGTATTCTTTACCGAAAACCAAGCCGGAGTGAACCCCCACGACAACCTGCCGTATAAGGAGAGCGCACGCATCGTGATAAGCCACGTCACCGAAGGAGCCAAACTCGCGGAGCAGGAGAACCTTCCTGCCGTCATCCGCAACTTCATTCTCACGCACCATGGCACCGGACTCACGCGCTATTTCTACATCAAATACAAGAACGAGAACCCCGATGAGGCTGTCGACCCGACGCCGTTCCGCTATCCGGGTCCCAATCCCTTCACGCGCGAACAAGCCATCCTTATGATTGCCGATGGCGTGGAAGCCGCGTCAAGGTCGCTGTCGGAGTACACCGAGGAGAACATCGCCGCACTCGTAAACCGCATCATCGACAACGACGTGGCAGAGGGTTACTTCAAGGAATGTCCCATCACTTTCCGCGACATCGCCCTTGCCAAGCAGGTGCTCATAGAGCGGTTGAAAGCCATCTACCACACCCGCATCTCCTATCCCGAGGCAAAAGTCGGTGAATCTTAGTAGGTGCGGATCGCCGAGACGCACC
>CAYXGN010000012.1:8585-15627 GCA_964464505.1 uncultured Prevotella sp. | reverse complement strand
TTATTGCACAAACCTATACCTTTTGTGCAACAAACTTGTCGTCTAATGTTAAGAGACTTTAAATCGCAATCCGTTCGAAACGGAAAAACAGAACACTTTTGTTACCTTTGCAGCCAATTTTTAAAGCTTTTTAGACGATGATCAACAAGAAAACACTTTGCTTGTCAGCAGTGATTGCTTCAAGCAGTGCAGCGTTTGCAGGAGGTATTCTTACAAACACAAACCAGAATGTAGCGTTTAACAGGATGATGAGTCGCGAAGCCTCCATCGGCATCGACGGCGTTTACTATAACCCCGCAGGCGTGGTGTTCATGAAAGAAGGCCACCACCTGTCACTAAACTGGCAACTCGCTTATCAAAGCCGCACCATAAACAACGACTATTCACTCTTCACGCGCAACTCAAACAATCCCACTACGCCCCGAAAATTCGAAGGAAAGGCGTTCGCTCCGGTCATCCCTTCTTTCCAATATGCCTATAACAAGGGCAGATGGTCGTTCCAAGCCAACTTCGCTCTTACAGGTGGTGGAGGCAAATGCACCTTCGACAACGGTCTGGGTTCTTTTGAGAAGATTGTGGCAGAAACGGCTTTGGGAGCCAAAGGACTTGCCGCTGCCATCGATAATGCCGCTGCACCCTATGGCATTCCGGCGGTTTTCTCCTCTCAGACAATGTTCGGCAAGGAGGGAAACTACAGCTTTAGCAGTTACATGCACGGCAGACAGTATTACTACGGACTCTCCCTCGCCGCCGCTTTTAGGGTTACCCGCCATTTCAGTGCTGCCGTTGGAGTGCGCGGCATCTATGCGTCGTGCAACTACTACGGTTATGTGCGCGACATAAAGGTGGGCAGCGTGCCCCTCTATCAGGTGCTCGACCCCTCGAAAACGAATGCCGCCGACATAGAACTCAACTGCGACCAGAGTGGCACGGGGTTCACTCCCTTCGTCGGTGTGGACTTCAAGGTGGGGCGATGGAACTTCTCTGCGAAGTATGAACTAAAGACCCGCATCCGCCTTAACAACAAATCGGTGAACCAGGTGCCGAGCATCGGCAACCTGCCGGAGAACCTCCGCAATGCTTACATAGCCAAAGGAGTGCCCGAAACGGCTGCTAATGCCATTTTGGAAGACCCAACTGTCGCTGCCACCATGGCAGGCTTGAAACAGCAGTTTGACTCAAAACTCTCTCAGGCAATAGGCGAATACGAGGATGGCAAGAGCATTTCGGGTGACATCCCGGCTTTGCTGACACTTGGAGCAGGCTTCTCGCCCATCGATGCATTGCGTATCAACGTAGGATTCCATTGGTTTGACGACCGCCATGCCACTGCTCACGACGGCCATCATCGCCAACTTTCCCACGGAACGACAGAATGGAACGCCGGCGTGGAGTATGACATCAACAAGCGGTTCACCGTCAGTGCGGGTTGGCAGAATACCAACTACGGACTAACCGACGCTTATATGAACGACAAATCGTTCGTCGTCGACTCCAATTCCGTGGGTTTCGGAGGTGTGGTGAAGCTCTCGAAGCGCATGAAACTCACCGCTGCTTACTTCCATACCTTCTACGGGCACCAGAAAACGGAGGAACAAGTGAACCTCGGAACAGCCACTTTGGCGTACGACTCCGACTACACCCGCAACAACAATGTGTTTGCCGTGGGGCTCGATGTCGATTTCTAAGCCTTATATATAATAATGTAAAGGGAGCCAAAAATGGCTCCCTTGCCGTTTGCGCGCACATAGATTAAAACTAACTAAAAGTAAGTAAAAATTAGAAAAAACACCTGTTTTTATTTTGACGGAAACCTAAAAAGAGGTACATTTGCGGCGTTTAAATAACATATAGAAACTATTAACAGAAAAAACAATCACTATTATGGATGTTGAGAAAATCTTGCATGACCTCGAAAGCAAACACCCCGGCGAAGCCGAGTATTTGCAGGCAGTCAAAGAAGTGCTCTATTCTATTAAGGATGTCTACAACCAGCATCCCGAGTTTGAGAAAGCAAAGCTCATCGAACGCCTTGTAGAGCCGGAGCGAATCATTACGTTCCGCGTGCCATGGGTGGACGATAACGGCGAAATCCACGTCAATCTGGGCTACCGTGTGCAGTTTAACAGTGCCATAGGCCCGTACAAAGGAGGCCTCCGTTTCCATCCTTCCGTAAACCTTTCCATTCTTAAATTCCTCGGTTTCGAGCAGACTTTCAAGAATGCTCTCACCACTCTGCCCATGGGCGGAGGCAAGGGCGGTTCCGACTTCTCTATCCGTGGACGCTCCGACGCAGAAGTGATGCGCTTCTGCCAAGCCTTTATGACGGAGCTCTACCGCCACATCGGTCCCGATGAGGACGTTCCTGCCGGCGACATCGGAGTGGGAGGACGCGAGATAGGCTACCTCTTCGGAATGTATAAGAAACTCACCCACCAGTATCAGGGTGTGCTCACGGGCAAGGGTCTTGAGTTCGGTGGGTCGCGCATACGCCCTGAAGCCACCGGATACGGGGCTCTTTACTTCGTGAAACAGATGCTTGCGACACGCAACGAAGACCTCGCGGGCAAGACAATAGCCATTTCCGGCTTCGGAAACGTGGCTTGGGGAGCTGCTAAGAAAGCCACGGAGCTGGGCGCAAAGGTAATAACCATAAGCGGACCTGACGGTTACATCTACGACCCCAACGGTGTTTCGGGCGACAAAATCGACTATATGCTCGAGCTGAGAGCAAGCGGCAACGATGTCTGCCAGCCTTATGCCGAGGAGTATGAAGGTTCGAAGTTCGTCGCAGGACGCAAGCCTTGGGAGGTGAAAGCAGACATCTACCTCACCTGTGCAACCCAAAACGAACTCAACGGTGCCGATGCCGACATGATATTGGCACAGCATCCTGTCTGCGTTGCTGAGGTTTCCAATATGGGATGCACCGCCGAAGCAGTGGAGAAGTTTATCGCTGCGGGTGCACTCTTCGCTCCCGGCAAGGCTGTCAATGCCGGAGGCGTAGCCACATCAGGACTTGAAATGACGCAGAACTCCATCCGTCTGAGTTGGAGCGAAGCTGAGGTCGACGAGAAACTCCATTACATCATGCACTCCATCCACGAACAGTGCGTGAAGTATGGAAAGCAGCCCAATGGCTACATCGACTATGTTAAGGGTGCCAACATCGCCGGCTTCATGAAGGTTGCCAATGCAATGATGGCGCAAGGTATTGTATGATAACACGTTGCGAATGAAAGAAACGATAGTTAGAGTGATATAAAAGGAGAACAAGGATTATGGGTTTAGCAGACTCATGGTTCTTGTTCTTTTGTTTTTTATGTAGGCTTGATGCTCTTGTCCAGCCTTTTTCTGACTGCATGCAGCGTGGTTTTTCATACGTTTTGTTGAATTTTAAAAACGAGAAAACCATGACAAAGAATTGCCCTCTACTCTTAATCTCATTGTTGGGACTGCTCTTTTGCGTCCCGATGCAAGCTCAGGTGCAGCACGGCAAAGCCACCTATTACTCCAAACGCGCCACAGGAAGGCTGACAAGCAGCGGCGAACGACTGCACCACGACAGCCTCACTTGCGCCCATCGCACCTATCCCTTCGGCACGATGTTGCGCGTCACCAACGAGCGCAACGGCAAGTCGGTGGTGGTAAGGGTCACCGACAGGGGACCGTTCGCACGCGGGCGCATCATCGATTTGTCTCATTGCGCAGCCAAAGAGTTGGGCATCCTCGCCCAAGGCGTGGCCATGGTGAAGGTGGAACGCATCACCAACAACCGCGTACCGTTCCGCAGCGAGCCTGCATCGCCGCCCGAAATAGACTTTGAAATCACGGAGTATGAACTGCCGGAAAGCGGACTCTTCCATCATTCCGAGTCGCAGAAGCAGCCGAAGAGTTATGTGAAAATCGTCGATGACGACGATGCACCGGCAAAAGTAGTAGGTGCGGATCGCCGAGACGCACCCAAGAAATAGATTGCAGCCTATCTTATGTAAGGGCGCATCTCGGCGATCTGCGCCTACTACGATTGCCTACAAAACGTAATTATTTGCGTTGTGTGGGGATATCTACAACTGTTGTGTTCGACATGTGGGAACCGTTCTTCATTGCCGAAACATAGAGTTTCACGGTGCCGTCCTTTATCCTTCGGTCGGCTTTCACCGTTGCCGTGTAGCGTATTCCACGCCCCGGGGCGATGCTTTCCACGCGAATGCTGGGAGAGATGTAGATGCCGCTGTTCTTCTTTTCAGCCTGCACTGTCGGCACGACATCGGTAACAGCTGCACCGCTATGATTGAAAAGCTCGAACACCACGGTTCCCGTCTCGTTGCCGGAGAGTGTCCCGTCGTGGCTGCTGTCGCTGAAAACGACATTGCGTAGTTCCAAATTCTGTTGCGGCTGCGAGGCTTCCTCTGTCTCGACATACGACGGCAGTTGCGTGTCGGTGGAGTCGTTGCCGAAGTCGAAATCAATGCGGTCGTCGCCCGAATTGCTCTCGTCTATCATCTGGGTGGGGTCAATCTGGTAGGGCGTGGTGTCTGTCTGGTAGGTGTCATCACTCCCCGAGCGGGTGCTGCTGCTGTGCTGCTTGCTTGCCTGAATGCGTTGGTTGCGCTGCGACAGATACTCGTGCTGCTGCCTACGCTCCGACTGTTCGGCAGCATCTCCTGCTGCTGCGCCCACGATGGCACCCGTTGTGGCACCGATAATGGTGCCGATGTCGCTGCCGCGTGGCCCTCCTGCTATTCCGCCTATTGCCGAACCGAGGATTGAACCGAGCGAACCGCCGAGGTAAGCACCCGTCCCTGTGTAAGAAGTGCAACTCGAAATGAGCAGTGCTGCACTCATTGCTATGACGATATTCTTTTTCATTTCTTCTTCGTTTTAGATGTTGTCTTGTTACATTTGAACTATTGCAAAGTTATATATAATGTGGGAAAACAGCCGAAACGAATGCTTAATTTTCGTTTATTTATGCTTAAATTCGACGTTTCTTTCACTTTATCCGACAAATTGACGAATAGTTTTATCGGCTTATTGCATTAGAATTAAAGCGCAAAGCGTGGCAGCGTGTCGGAAAAATAGTGTAATTTTGCAGTCATAACAAAACTTTTCGCACACTATGGCACGTCATAACGACATCGGAAAATGGGGCGAAGACCTCGCCGCTGAGACTCTTCTGGGCAAGGGCTACACCATCATCGCGCGCGACTGGAAGAGTGGTCATCGCGACATCGACATCATCGCGCGGACACCGGACAACCGAACCATAGTGTTTGTGGAGGTGAAAACGCGTACGCAGGACATCATCATGAAGCCAGAGGATGCCGTCAACGAGAAGAAGATTCGCAACCTCGCCTACGCTGCCAACCACTATGTGAAGATGTTTGAAGTGGTGGATGAGTTGCGCTTCGACCTTATCTCCATCGTGGGTGAGCACGCGGAGGTGGCGAAAGTGGAGCACATTGTCGATGCCTTCAACCCCCTTCTCTGCTTTTAATGGCCAAGATTATGGACGAAAATGCTTTCATCACAATCCCCGATGCTGCCGAGCCGATGTCTGTCCGGGTCATAACGCTCGACGAGACAACCTCCACCAACGACTTTCTGAAGTGCTGTCCGATGCCCGAAGACACCGACATGCTCGTCCTCGCGGCGCAGCATCAGACGGCAGGAAGGGGTCAAGGCTCCAATAAATGGGAGAGTGCGGCTGGCGAGAATCTGCTTTTCTCCATTCTCGTCGAGCCCACAATGGTGCCCATAGCGCAGCAGTTTGTGCTGTCAATGGCTTGTGCCCTTGCCCTGAAAGAGGCACTTTCCTGCTATGCCGAAGGCTTTTCGCTGAAATGGCCCAACGACATTTACTGGCAAGACCGTAAGATTAGCGGCACGCTGATAGAGACTTCGGTGACGGGACGCACGCTGACTCGCTGCGTCTTCGGCTCCGGCATCAACATCAACCAGCAGCAGTTCCACAGCGATGCGCCCAACCCTGTGTCGCTCTTTCACATCATCGGCAGCGCCACTCCCACAGAAGAGGTGCTCCAAGCAGTGCTGCAAGCCTTCGCGAAGTATTATAATAAGGTGGCGAAAGGGCGTTATCTCGAAATCGAACAGCTCTACCATGAGTCGCTCTATCGCCGTGAAGGGTGGCACGAATACCGCGATTCCGAAGGCCTCTTCATCGCAAGCATCGATAGGGTGGGGCTTGACGGCAGACTCCATCTGACGTTGCAGGACGGCAGTTGCCGCTCCTACGCATTCAAGGAGGTGGCATTTGTGCTGCCCGAGAATCTATAAAACGAAAATAAAAACATAAAACAAACATATTATGGCAAAGTTTAAAAGAATACTGTTAAAGCTCAGTGGCGAGAGCCTCATGGGCAGTCAGAGTTTCGGAATCGACCCAGTCCGACTGGGCGAGTATGCACAACAGATTAAGGAGGCTCACGAAATGGGCGTGCAGATAGGCATCGTCATCGGCGGAGGCAACATTTTCCGCGGTCTTAGTGGGGCTTCCAAGGGCTTCGACCGTGTGAAAGGCGACCAGATGGGAATGTGCGCCACGGTGATAAACTCGCTCGCTTTGAGTTCGGCATTGGGAGCAATAGGGGTTAAAACGAAGGTGCTCACAGCCATAAGGATGGAACCTATCGGCGAGTTCTACTCCAAATGGAAAGCCATCGAAGCCATGGAAGCAGGCTATGTGTGCATCTTCTCGGCAGGCACGGGGTCGCCTTACTTCACCACCGACACGGGTTCGAGTCTGCGCGGCATAGAGATTGAAGCCGACGTGATGCTCAAAGGCACACGCGTGGACGGCATCTATACCGCCGACCCAGAGAAGGATGCGTCGGCGACGAAGTTCTCCGAGATTACCTACGACGAGATTTACACCCGCGGACTGAAGGTGATGGACCTCACGGCAACGACGATGTGCAAGGAGAACAACCTCCCCATCTACGTCTTCAACATGGACATCGTGGGCAATCTGAAGCGTGTCCTCAACGGCGAGAGCATCGGCACGCTCGTCCACAATTAA
>CAYXGN010000012.1:0-8485 GCA_964464505.1 uncultured Prevotella sp. | reverse complement strand
GGTGAGGGGCTGCGTGGTGTCGAGGGTGGTCTGCACCCGCTTGTAGTCGCGTGCTGCCCTGTCGGCATTCACGCCGTCCTTGAACAGCACGGCAGTGGCGCGGCTCTTGCCCGTGAACGAGAGGTCGAGGGTGATGTCGCGCGGAGTCCAGTTGTTTATCGCTCCCACATACCAGGTGGTGCCTTTACGCCTTGCCGTGACGATGTATTCGCCCATCTTACCGTCAATCACGCGCGTCTCGTCCCACGTTGTGGGCACCGCTGTGATGAAGTCGGTGCATTCCTGCTCGCGCATGTAGTTGCAGGGGTTGTCGCAGAGCATCGTGAGGGGAGAGTCGTAAACCAGATACATGCCCAGTTGCCGGCACCGTGTGCCCTGACTCATGGGTTCGTTGGAGCACGGACGGTAGTTGCTTCTTGACGCATTGCGCATTGCGCCCTGCGTGAAGTCCATCGGTCCTGCAAGCTGACGGAGGAAGGGTATCTGCACTTCATACACCACATGGTCCTCGCCGGCAGGCTGTCCCTTCATCTGTTCAAGTCCGTGCACGCCCTCAAAGTTAAGCACATTGGGGTAGGTGCGGTTCATTCCGGCAGGCTTGTAGGTGCCGTGGAGGTCGAGGAGGAGTTTGTATTTCGCGCACATCGCGGCGGCCCGATACTCGAAGTCGGTCATTATCTGGTCGTCACGGTCCATGAAGTCCACCTTGAATCCCTTTATTCCCATCTCCGAATAGTGCTTGCACACCTTCTCCATGTCGCGGTCGAACGCCCAGTAACCTGCCCAGAGGATTAGTCCTACGCCCCTTTCTTTGCCGTAATCGGCAAGTTCCTTGAGGTCGATGTCGTCCACCACCTGCATAAGGTCGGCTTTAAGGTTCACCGCCCAGCCCTCGTCGAGAATCACATATTCTATTCCGTTCTTCGCGGCGAAGTCGATGTAGTATTTGTATGTGGCGTTGTTGATGCCCGATTTGAAGTCCACGCCATATACATTCCAGTCGTTCCACCATTCCCACGCCACTTTTCCCGGCTTTATCCACGATGTGTCTGCTATCTTCGAAGGCTCCGCGAGGAGGTAACTGAGGTTGCTCGCCGCCAGCGTGGCATCGTTCTCAGCCACCACGGCGATGCGCCAGGGGAACGTGCGCGGCGCTTTCACGGTGGCGATGTAGTCCTCGCGCTCCGTCACCTCCATCTGCAGGTTGTTGTGTCCGCCCTGTTTCATTGTCTTGGGGCGTGGCGCGAACACTGCGTTGAGGCTGTTGTCGGCAGCCGAAGCGTTGAGGAACATGCCAGGATAGTTGTTGAGGTTGGCTTCGGTGATGGCTATCTTTGCTCCGCTCTCTGTCTGCACTGCGAGGGGAAGGAACATCAGTCGCCCTTTGTCCAACCCTGATATGGGCAGCGTGTTGTAGATGCTTTCAAACGAATTGCGGAACTGCGTGGCGAAACCTCCGCTTGTGCTGCCGTTGGAGTAGGCTGCCGTTGTGGTGGCATCGGAAGTGAAACGGAATGTGGCTGTCTCGTCCTTGATCTTGAAGGGCTTTTTCAGAGTGCTCACAAAGCGGTAAGCCACGCCGTCGTTATAGGCGCGGAACTCCACGCTCCAGCCTCCACGGAACTTCAACGTAAGAGCGTTGTAGCGGTCTTCCATCTCTTCGGCGCGATAGAAAGGCGACTTGACGGTGGCGTTCACCGATGTCGTCCGCGCAGAGGAGAGCCGCGCGTTCTCGCCCCAGACAGTGCCGTCGGTGAGCGTCATCGCCAACGGCGAGTCGGCAAGGACAATGTTGCCGCGCAACGAAATGTTGTAACTGAGGCGCTTGCCCACCGTCACTGTCGCCTCAATGCGACTGTCGGGCGATTTCACTCTGAATGTCTTCTGGGCTGCTGCCAGCAATGGGCAGAGTGCCAGCATGAGGATAACGAGTCTTGATGGTTTCATGATTTAAGTTTTAAGTGTATGTCTGATTTATGCAAAAGTAAGCATTTCTAGCGAAAGAGCAAAATTCCCCTGCCCCTATAATATAATAATGTGGAAATGCCATTTTGCTATCGTTCTGACCTTGAAAAATGGCAAAAGGACAAGAAAAATGCAGATTTTTTAAAAATAATTTATTAAAAATTTGTTCAAATTAAATTTTGTTTTTACTTTTGTCGGCGTGCACAAATATCAAAAAGATAACGGAAACGCAATCCGATGCACCAAAAGTTGCAATCGAGGCACAGCAAGTTAGCAAAACGAAAGTTGCGAAACCAGTTTTTGATAGTGTCAAAACCGCACCCTGTTTTAACAATTCTTTCGACATTTTGCAAAGTGTCGGAAGGTCGTAAAGACGAATTTTAAAATGAGAGTATAAATATTTAAGTTAAACCAAAAGAGATTGTTTCAGATGAACAAAAGACTATCAATGTTTTTAATGGGGCAGTTGTTGGCGACGGGAATCGCCTTTGCCCAGTCTCAGTTTACCGGACAGGTAGTATCGCAAGACGACGGAGAGCCAGTGATTGGAGCCACCGTCAGAGTTGCGGGCACAAACGTTGCCACCGTCACCGATGCTGACGGTCGCTTCTCGTTGGCATTGCCTTCGGGTGCGAAAGAGTTGAAAGTGAGTTATGTCGGCATGCTCGACCAGACTGTTCGGGCGCAGGGCAGCAACATGGTGATCAAGCTTATGCCCAACGACAACACCATCGACGAGGTGGTGGTGACGGGTTATGGCGTCACACGCAAGGCAGCATTCACCGGTGCCGCATCGGTCATCAGCAAGGACATCGTGGGCAAACGCAACGATGCCAACCCCATTAAGTCGCTCGAAGGCACCGTGCCGGGACTGCAACTTACCACCACTTCAGGTCAGCCGGGTGCTCCCCAGACCATCTATATCCGTGGCCGCAACTCCATCAACTCCGGCACTCAGCCCCTTTATGTCATTGACGGCATTCCGTTCAACGCCGACCCTGTGGGCGCGCGTATGGACGAAGGCGTGACATTGAGTCCGCTTGCCAACCTCAGCAGCAACGACATTGAGAGCATCACAGTGCTCAAGGATGCCACGGCAACCTCCATTTACGGTTCGCGTGCAGCCAACGGTGTTGTGGTCATCACCACAAAGCACGGTCAGAAGGGTAAGACAAAGGTGAACTTCACAGCCAAACTCGGTTGGGAGTCGCTGCCTTCCTACACCAACCGCTATAAGTTGTGCAACGCCGACCAAAGCATTGAGCTTGCCACAGAAGCCTTGCTCAACTCCTATGAGGACTATGGCAATTATTCCACTTTCGGCTATTACAACGAGGGTTATGGCCTTGGTTACACTTACGACAAGAAGGGCGCGGAGGGTTTCCTGGACTTCTTCACCGGCGGATGGGTGTCGCAATATCGTGACGGCGGCAAATCCACCGACTGGCTTAAGGAGATTACCCGCACCGGACTCGTACAGGAATACGGTTTCGATGTGAACAGCGGTGCCAAGGACGCTTCGTCGCCGGTGTTCTATCTTTCCTATAACTTCCTCTCCGACGACAGTTACATGCGCGGCAAGGACATGAAGCGTCACACTCTGCGCTTCAACATCGACCAGCAGCCGGTGCGATGGATAAAGTATGGTGTGAACACCAACTTCAGCTATTCCGAGACCAACAACGGTGCAAGCGGTGGCTACTACAGCGACCCGCTCACCTTGGCTTATATGATGAGTCCGCTCACTCCTGTGCGTACCTCTACGGGAGAGTGGAACACCGACCTCACGATGAGCGGCTACAACCCTGTAGCCCTGCGCTCGGAGGACGGTGACAAGAACCTCGCCAAGCAGTATCAAGCCACCATTTCGCCTTATGTTCAGTTGAACATAACGCCGGAACTGACTTGGATGACAAAGGGAGGTCTCGACCTTTACCATGTCAAGGAGTACGGCTATTGGTCGTTCCTCAACCCACAGGGAGCGGGAATGAACGGTATGGCAGAGCAGTTCTACAACACCCGCACGCTTCTCAGCATCACCAACACACTCAATTACATAAAGACATTCGGTAAGGCTCACCATCTGAATGTGCTCCTTGGACAGGAGGGACAGAAGACTTCCATCTCGCGTTCCGACCTTGCCAACTCCAACTTCGCAGTGGAGAACCTCGGCGAACTGTCGCTCGGCAGTATCCCGTCAACCGCTGCTTCCTATAAGTTCGACCTTGTGTTGGCTTCCTTCTTTGCCAACGCACAGTACGATTTCGACAACAAATATTATGTGTCGGCATCATGGCGCGCTGACGGCAGTTCCCGTTTCGGTTCGTCAAACCGTTGGGCTTCGTTCTGGTCGGTTGGTGCCAAGTATCGCCTCTCTGCCGAGAAATTCATGGAGTCGACACGCACCTGGCTCAACGACCTGACCGTCCGCGCCAGCTACGGTACCACAGGTAACCAGGATGTGGGCGACCACAGCAATGCCGACTACCTCTCTTGGCTCGTTTCCCGCGATGTCTTCGGCTACGGCTACAACTACGACGGCAAGCCGGGTTCGGCTCATGAGCAGTTCGGCAACTCCGACTTGAAATGGGAGAAGACAGGCAAGTTCAACGTAGGGCTTGACGTAACGCTCTTCGACCGTTTGTTCATCACCTTCGATTATTACAGCCACAAGACCACCGACATGGTGTTCGCCGTGCCTGTAAGTTACCTCACGGGTCTCTCTTCTTACTACAAGAACATCGGTTCGCTGTCCAACAAGGGTGTGGAATTCAGCGTAGGCGTGAACATCCTGCAAAACAAAGACTGGTACTGGAACATCACTGTGACCGGTTCGCACAATAAGAACAAGGTGGTGAAACTGTCCACCGACGACCCAATCGAGGGCTCCGTGAGCGTCACCGAAGCCGGCCGTCCGCTCTATCAGTGGAAGATGAAGGAGTATGCCGGCGTTGACCCCGAGACCGGCGACGCCCTTTGGTATCTCAATGAGACCGGCACCGAGACGACAAACAACTACAACAAGGCTGCAAAACGCTATCTTGGCGATGCCAACCCCTCGTTCTTCGGTTCGTTCCAGAACACACTCAAGTGGAAAGGCCTGGACTTCTCGTTCCAGTTCAACTACTCTCTCGGTGGCAAAATCTTCGGTAACAGCCTCCGCTACGACGAGCAGACGGGAAGCTCTTTCTATCAGAACTTCACGCAGTATGTCTACGACAACCGCTGGCAGAAGCCCGGCGATGTCACCGATGTGCCTCGTCTCACCACCGACGGAAGCTATGCCGACAAGGCTTCTTCACGCTTCCTGATGAGCAGAAGTTACCTGAAGCTGCGCTCACTGTCGCTCGGCTACTCTCTGCCGAAGTCGCTGCTGCGCCACGCCCACATCGACAACGCACGCATCTTCGTCAATGCCGAGAACCTCTACACTTGGACAGCAAGCGACTATCGCGGCTTCGACCCCTCCGGAGTGGGTGCCAGCGGCAGCCAGTGGTGGAACTATCCGCTCGCCCGTTCAGTGATGTTCGGAGTGCAGTTGGGATTCTGATGTAACGAAAAGTGATAAAAATCAATAAAGAAGTAAAACAACATGAAGAAATCATTATATAAGTTTTCAATGGGTCTCGCCTTCGCATTGGCTCTCGTGTCATGCGACTTTGACACCGAATTGGCGCAGAACACCGACACTGCCGATGCTTACAAGACCATCCAGGACGTGCAGAACGGCACAATAGGAGCTTATCAGGCTCTCGCTTACTATCCTTTCTTGGGCAACTACGCCATCGCTGTCGGCGACTTCGCCGGCGGTCTTGCCGATGGAAGTGCATCTTCCGGACACTTCTACAACGTGTCGGAATGGATTGTCTCCGACACCGATCAGGAGATGGAATATATCTGGGCTTACGGCTATAAAGTCATCGACCGCGCCGTGCGCACCATAAATGGTGCCAATGCTCTCATGGCAGCCGACCCCGAAATGGGAGTTGCCGACAAGATGACGCTTTATGGCTATCTCTCGCAATGCTACGCAATGCGTGCCCTTGCCTACTTCACCCTGGCTCAGTATTTCTGCTATCCCTATGCTGCCGGTGCCGACTGCAAGGGTCTTCCCCTCGTGAAGGACCAACCGGTGGAGGCTTTTGCCAAGGTGAGTCGCGCTTCTCTGGGCGACACCTACGCCCTCATGGTGGAAGATATCGACAAGGCACTGGAATACAGCGAGCAAGCCGGCGGCACATCGCTTGACTATTTCTATCTCAACAAAGCCGCTATCTACGCCCTCAAAGCCCGCGTCAACCTCTATATGGGCAACTATGATGTGGCAGAAGAGGCAGCAAAGAATGCCATCGCACTCAAAAACAAGGGCGACGGCACCTACACCGACCTCACTCCCACCAATGAGTCGTATGTGAGCATGTGGACTTCGCTCAGCGTTTCCGATGAAGACATCTTCACCCTTACCAAGACTGAGAACGACAACCTGTCAGCCAATGCCCTCAACACGCTCTACGGCTCTTACTACTGCACCGTTTCCAACTACACAGAGGCTTGCTTTGAGGAGACTGACACGCGCTACCTGCTCATCGGCCCGGTTGACGGCAACGACCACTCTTGCATGAAATATGAAGGTCTTGAGGCTTCACAAGCCACAAGCAACATCCCAATCTTCCGCAAGTCGGAGATGTCGCTTATCATCGCCGAATGTGAAGCACGCGCCGGAAACATTGAGGAGGCAAAGAAATATGTGGGTTACACCGCCAAACGCAACACCCGTTACGCTGCCGAAGACGGCTCCTGCAACCTCTCGATGTTGCCCGACAACAAGGAGGACCTGCTCCATTTCATTTGGGCGGAGAACATCCGCGAGTTCTTCGGCGAGGGACATTTCTACGCCGACGCACGCCGTCTGGACAAGACAATCGTTGTGATGGGTGGCCGTTGCACCACCTTCCGCCCTGCCAAGTTCGTCTTCCCGATACCGTCGGGCGAGATTAACTCCGGCTTCATGACCGAACAGAACGAAGGCTGGGAGAACGCACTGCCAGAGGCAGACAGCTAAAACAGCTTGCAATAAAAACAAAAAAGGAGGACGAGCATCGCTCGCCCTCCTTTTTTAGTAGGCACGCATCTCCGAGACGCGCCCTCCTCAAGCGAGAAAGCAATATGTAGTAGGCGCGGATCGCCGAGACGCGCCCTCCGCAAGCAGGCGACATCGCTTCTTCAAACGGGTGCCGCTCGGAGATCGGCACCTGCTACGATTTGCAAACTTTCATCCGAAATATTTGTGTGAATAGTAAAAAGTTGCTACTTTTGCATTACCACGATGATAAAACAGAATGTCAGACTTTGCTATCTTTCAATACATCTGCACTGCAATGATGTTCCTGCTCGCCGTCTTTGCGGCAGGGGCGCACTTCTGTTTGCAGCACCGCAACCGCCGTTATGAGCAGTCGCGCTATGCCGTCGTTGCTGCCATCGTGCTCTTCGGCGTGCACCATCTCATGCGCGCCACGCTTGGAGATGAAGGCAATAGCGTTTTCGTCAGTCTGCTTCTCTGCGCCACGGCAGTGCTCCTCCTTGCCTTTTCCTTGCTTAACATCCTCCTTGGCGGAGGCAAGATGCACCGCAAAGTGCTCTTCCCCGGTTTCACACTCTATGCCCTTGCCATCCTCACAGCCCTTGTCGGCATCGCCTTTCAGGACAGGCAGTCCATAGAAACCGTCTTTTTCATTGATGTGGCACTATGCCTTGCCTTGCTCGTCTACACCATATTACTGATTCACAGGAGGTTTCGCAGGGTGAAATATCGCCTTGACCACGAACTCGGCTATCCTTTCTCCGCTTACACCCACACCATGCGCAGCGGACTGTTGATGCTGTGTGCGTTCTCGCTGATGCCGCTGTGCCTCGTCTTCGCCACTCCGTTGCTGCCCCTGTTCGCCTCTTTGACGATTCTCGTCATGGTGCTCTTTGTGGTATTCTTCGTCACCCTTGGCATCCATCTTCCAAAGAGTCTGATAGAGATGGCTACCGCCAGCGGCACCACCCACGGCTCCAGGGCGCACATGCACACCATGACTGCCGAGCGGATAGAACTCATAGAGACCGCCATCGCACAATGGCTCAGCGAGGGAGGGTATAAGGACAGCAACCTCACTCTGGCTGTCTTCGCGCGGAAAACCAATCTGAAACGCTCCTACATCACCTCCTATCTCACTTTCGTCCACGGCATCACGTTCTGCGATTGGCTGTCGATGATGCGCGTGCGCGAGGCGAAACGCCTCCTCACCGAGCACCCCGACTACAGCGACGAAACCCTCGCCACAGCCTGCGGCTTCTTCTCCTGCTCCTGCTTCCGACTCCTTTTCAAATCTAAGACAGGACTCACGCCGGCGGAATGGAGAGAAAGTGCAGCAAAGGGGGAGTAGAAGCCCCACCCAACCCTCCCCGTCGGGGAGGGCTTTTTTTATATGCGATGGTAATCGTAGTAGGCGCGGATCGCCGAGACGCGCCCTTC
>CAYXGN010000011.1:0-21221 GCA_964464505.1 uncultured Prevotella sp. | reverse complement strand
CACTCGGCATAGTTCAAGCAAGCTTGACTCTGCCCTCGTTTGCACTATCTTTGCACAACATATTTATATACTATGGCAATGGAATACAAGCACAGGATAGCCGACAAGATGCTTGAAAAGAAACTCGCAAGCAAGGGCGCAATCTTGATAGAAGGACCGAAATGGTGCGGCAAGACCACCACAGCGGAGCAGCAAGCAGGCAGTATCCTTTATATGGACAACCCCGCTTCGCTGGCAACCAACCTGCAGATGGCGGAGATTGATGCCTCTGTCCTGCTGGCGGGCGATGTTCCCCGACTGATAGACGAGTGGCAGTTGGCACCGAAACTATGGGATGCGATACGCTTTGAAGTGGACCACCGCCATAGCGTCGGGCAGTTTGTGCTCACCGGGTCGGCTGTACCTGCGGCGGAAAGGGACATGCACCACTCCGGCACGGGGCGTTTCAGTTGGCTCACCATGCGCCCAATGAGTCTCTACGAATCGGGAGAATCGAACGGCAAGGTGAGTCTGGCACATCTCTTTGAAGCCCCGGAGCAAATCGTTGCCGACAACCATTTGAAAATAGACGACCTTGCTTTCCTTATCTGCCGGGGCGGCTGGCCGTTCGCATGCAACCTGAATGGTGACGCAGCCTTGGCGCAGGCGTTCGACTATATAGACGCAATCATAAAGAAAGACGTATCGCGTGTGGACGGAGTGAACCGTAATGACACCACCACACGCCTCTTGCTGCGGTCGTATGCACGCAACCAAGGCTCGCAAGCCACCGTCGTGACCATCGTCAATGACATGATGACCAATGACGAAAATGAAATCAGCGAAAAGACGGCAGGGAGTTATCTGGAGGCGTTGCGCAAGATTTTTGTCATCGAAGATTCGGAGGCCTGGAACCCCAACCTGCGTTCCAAGACAGCCATCCGCACTGCAAACACACGTTATTTTATCGACCCTTCCATCGGTACGGCAGTACTGGGACTGGGGCCGAAAGACCTTATCAACGACCTAAACACAATGGGGCTCTTCTTCGAGACACTTTGTGTGCGCGACCTTCGAGTCTTTGCCGATGCGCTGGACGGTCAAGTTTACCATTACCGCGACAAGAACGGGCTTGAGTGCGATGCCGTTGTGCACCTCCGAAACGGCAAGTATGGACTCGTGGAAATAAAACTTGGAGGCGACAAACTCATCAACGAGGGAGCCGAAAGCCTTCGCCTTCTCGCGAAAAAGATAAACACTGAAAAGATGAACGAGCCCTCATTCATGATGGTGCTAACGGGTACCGGCGACTTCGCCTACCGAAGAAAGGACGGCGTTTACGTTGTCCCCATCGGCTGTTTAAAGAATTAATTCCCACAAAAGGAGAAGAAATTTGATATGGAATACGCATTTGAGACGGAAATGGAAGTGCGCGACTACGAGTGCGACATACAGGGCATTGTGAACAATGCCAACTATCTGCATTACATCGAACACACGCGACACCTGTATTTGCAGCACCTTGGAGTGAGTTTCGTGAGGCTCCACGAGCAGGGCGTCGACCCGGTGGTGGCGCGCATGAACCTGCAATACAAGGCTCCGCTGAGGTGTGACGACCGCTTCATCTCGAAGCTCGCCGTGACGAAGGAAGGGCTGCGCTATGTGTTCCATCAGGACATTTTCCGCAAGGACGACGGCAGATTGAGTTTCCGGGCGAAGGTGGAACTCGTCTGCCTCATCAACGGACGGCTCGCCAACAGTGCCGACTACGACCGTGCTTTCGGTTTTTAACGAATCTTTTACAACTCTTTCTAAAATCCCATTACGCCGCCGATGGCAACACAACAGGAAACACTTTACGCCATTGCCTTGCACCATGCAGGCTACTTCTGCCCCACCCCTATGGCAGGGCTCTACCGCCGTATGGGTTCTGCGACAGCCATCATGGAGCACCGCCGCGACATAAGGGGGATGTTTCCCGAAGCCCCTTTGAGTCTGACAGAAGCCCTCGACAACCTCGACGACGACTTGGCTTGCGCCGAAAAGGAGATGGAATATAACGAAACGCACTCCATCCGACCCATCCTTCTCAATGATGACGACTATCCGACGCGCCTCCGCCAGTGTGAGGATGCGCCCATGATGCTCTTCTATAGGGGTGCGGCAGACTTGAATGCAACGCATGTTGTGAGCATCGTCGGCACGCGCCGCGCCACGACCTACACCCGCGACGTGCTGAAAAGGTTCGTTGCCGACCTGCAAAAGTTGTGTCCCGACACCCTCATCGTAAGCGGTTTGGCTTACGGAGTGGACGTGGCGGCACACCGCGAAGCCCTCGACAACGGTATGGACACAGTGGGAGTGCTCGCCCACGGACTCGACACCATCTACCCGGCAGCCCACCGCGACATCGCAACGCAGATGATACAGCACGGCGGTTTGCTCACAGAATACCTCACCCACACCAAAGCCGACAAAGGAAACTTCGTGCGCCGCAACCGCATCGTGGCTGGAATGTGCGACGCCTGCATCCTCGTTGAGAGTGCGGCAAAGGGTGGCGGACTCATAACGATGGAGAAAGCGGACGGCTACAATCGCGAGTTGTTCGCCGTGCCGGGCAGCATCCTCACCGGAGTGAGCGACGGCTGCAACGACCTTCTTCGCAACAACCTCGCCTCAATGCTCATCGGTGCCGACGACTTCGTGAAAAAAATGGGATGGAACGAACACCACAGACTGTTCGAAGCACGCCAGAACGGGATAGAAAGAGAGTTTTTCCCGGAACTCACAGACAACGAGAAGTGCATCGCGAAAGAGCTTGAAACCCACGGCGACGAGCAACTCAACGTAATCGCGACGAGACTTTCCTTGCCTGTCCATGTGGTGTCGGCGGCTTTGTTTACGATGGAGATGAAGGGCGTGGTGAGGATGATGGCAGGCAACATTTATCACTTAATTCAATGAACATAGCAGACATACAACTGGGCGACCGCCCACTCTTCCTCGCACCTATGGAAGATGTCACCGACATAGGTTTCCGCCATCTCTGCAAACGCTTCGGGGCTTCGATGGTCTACACCGAGTTTGTGAGTGCGGAGGCACTGGTGCGCGCCGTGAAGACGACGGAGCGCAAACTCACCATCAGCGACGAGGAACGCCCCGTGGGAATACAAATCTATGGGCGCGATGTGGAGTCGATGGTGGAAGCCGCACGCATTGTGGAAGCGGCGCATCCCGATGTCATCGACATCAATTTCGGATGTCCCGTAAAGAAGGTCGCAGGCAAAGGCGCAGGGGCAGGGATGCTTCAGAACATCCCGCTGCTGCTCGAGATAACGCGCGAAGTGGTGAAGGCCGTCAACACACCCGTCACTGTCAAGACACGATTGGGATGGAACAGCGAGAGCCTTGTCATCACCGACCTCGCCGAAGCCTTGCAAGACTGCGGCATCAAGGCACTCACCATACACGGCAGAACGAGGGCGCAGATGTACACAGGCAGTGCCGACTGGACACTGATAGGGAAGGTGAAGGAGAACCCGCGCATAAAGATTCCAATTATAGGGAACGGCGACATCTGCACGCCGGAGCAGGCCCGCAACGCCTTCGACAGGTTCGGCGTGGACGGAGTGATGGTGGGTCGCGCCACGTTCGGACGGCCGTGGATTTTCAAAGAGATGCGCGATTTCCTCGACGGAAAGTCTGCCGACCCCACACTCACATTCGACCGCAAACTCGACATTCTCCTCGAGCAGTTGCAAATCAACGTGGAACGCATCGATGAATACCGGGGAATACTGCACACACGGAGGCATATTGCGGCGAGTCCGATATTCAAAGGCATCCCCGACTTCCGTCAAACGCGCATCGCAATGCTTCGCGCCACGACGGTGAAGGAACTCACTGCCATCATGGAGGAGGTGAGGCAGCGGTTCGGCGAAAGCGCAACACAACAATAAAAACAACAGTAAGCGGCAGTGAGACACATTCTTATCATATTGGCTCTGACGGCATTTGCGGCGCAGAAGGCAGTCGCCCAGCAATGGGACTGCACCTGGATAGCCCACCCAACGGCTGCCGACACCACGCAAGTGTGGTTTCGCCGCTCCTACGAGAATGCCTCCCTGCCCCGCGAAGCCTACATCGACATAGCCTCAACGGGCTTTTTCACGCTTTATGTGAACGGCAGAAACGTGTCCACTGACATCCTCACGCCACTGCGACAACAGGGCGATGCAACGCCACGGAGCATGACTTTCAATGTGAAACGCTTCCTCCGGCGAGGCGAAAACACCGTCGCCGTGTGGTATTCCCCTTCCTCTGCACACAAAGACTTGCGCCAACTGTCGCTCAACTTCTATGGCACCGACGGCGAGGGCGGACTCTTCTCTTTCCGTTCCGACGGCTCATGGCTCTGCCGTGAAGCCAACATGACACTCACAACCGACGGTGGCGAGACGCAGGACGCAACGCTCTACAACACGAAATGGAACGCCGCCGACTTCGACTTGGCGCTCTGGCTGCCGGCGATGGAGACGGAAGGAGCCGCCGGCAAGAGCATCGTGACAGACCGTTGGCAGGAGGGTGGCACACGAACGGTGAGCGTGATGCAGCCCAGATATTTCGATGTCACGGACGAAGGCGTGCTCTACGACTTCGCGCCAGGGTTCTATGGATTCGTCCGCGTGACCTTGCGCGACTGCAAACGAGGGCAGCGCATCAGCATCAACGGGCTGCAATACACCTGCAACGGCGACATGGACGAGCAGGCTTTCGGCCGCTTCGCCCCTACATTCTGCCGTAAAGTGCTGATAAAAGGCGACGAAGACTTCTCGCGGGAACAGGTACAAAGCGTGGAAGCCATAGCCATTGCGCCATGAGAAACCACCTGGAACAGGAAACGGAGAAACCTTAAAAAAACTTATATAATAATGTAGAAGTAAAAAAATGATTACTTTTGCGCCCAAAAAAAGAACAACAACCAGCTATGCAAGAAAACTTAGTCATCGTAGAGAGCCCCGCCAAAATCAAGAAAATCGGGGATTTTCTCGGTTCCAACTATAAGGTGGTGTCGTCCTACGGACACATCCGCGACCTGAAAACAAAGGAACTTAGCCTCGACAACAAGACCCTTGAGCCGGACTATGTAATACCGAAGGACAAGGAAGAAGTGGTGAAACGACTCAAGGAAAACGTCAAGAAGGCAAAGACAGTGTGGCTCGCTTCCGATGAAGACCGCGAAGGAGAAGCCATCTCTTGGCACTTGTGTGAGGTGCTGGGACTAGACAAGGAAACCACAAACAGAATCGTTTTCCACGAGATAACGAAGCCCGCACTGCTCGAAGCAATACAGCATCCGCGTCATCTTAATATGGACTTGGTGAACGCCCAACAGGCGCGTAGAGTGCTCGACCGCCTTGTCGGTTTCAAACTCTCGCCGGTGTTGTGGCGCAAAGTGAAGCCAGCCCTGTCGGCAGGACGCGTGCAGAGCGTGGCAGTAAGGCTCGTTGTGGAGCGCGAACGTGAGATACAGCAATTCCAAAGTACTCCCTTCTACCGTGTGAACGCCATCTTCGCGACGACCAACGCCGACGGTTCCGCATCGGAAGTGAAGGCAGAACTCGACAAGCGTTTTGCCACGCACGAAGAGGCATTGGCATTCCTCGAGAAATGCAAGGGAGCCACCTTCACCGTGGAACAGGTGACGAAGAAACCGCTGAAACGCGCTCCTGCCGCTCCGTTCACCACATCGACACTGCAGCAGGAAGCCAACAGAAAACTCCATTTCACCGTGTCGCAGACAATGATGGTGGCCCAACGGCTCTATGAAAACGGACTCATCACCTATATGCGAACCGACAGTGTGAACCTCTCGAAGTTGTGCATAGCGGCGTGCAAAGAGGAGATAGAAAAGCAGTTTGGCAAGGAATACAGCAAAACGCGCGCCTATCACACCAACTCCAAAGGCGCACAAGAGGCGCACGAAGCCATCCGTCCCACCTACATGAACAACACTTCGATAGAAGGAACGGCACAGGAACGCCGCCTCTACGAACTCATCTGGAAACGCACGGTGGCTTGCCAGATGGCTGACGCACTGATAGAGAAAACCGCAGTAACGATAAACATCGACACGGCAGAGGAGAAATTCGTCGCCGAAGGAGAGGTGACCACTTTCGACGGATTTCTTAAAGTCTATCGCGAATCGACCGATGACGACGACAACCAAGGCACCGACTTCTCGCACAGTCTGCCCGTTATGGCGGAAGGCGACACCCTTACACGCCGCGAAATAACCGCAACCGAACGCTTCTCACAGGCTCCCACACGCTACAACGAGGCAACAATGGTGAAGAAACTCGAAGAACTCGGACTCGGAAGGCCTTCCACCTACTCCACCATCGTAAGCACAATACAACAGCGCGAATATGTGGTGAAGGGCGACAAGAACGGAGAAGACCGCCCCTACACCATCGATACACTGCGCGGAAAAGTCATTACCACAACGCCGAAAGTGGAGACTGTGGGCAAAGAAAAGGACAAACTGATTCCAACCGACATAGGAATCGTGGTCAACGACTTCCTGATGGACAATTTCCCAAGCATCATGGACTACAACTTCACGGCGAAAGTGGAGCGCCAGTTCGACCAGATTGCAAAGGGAAAGGAGGACTGGACGACGATGATGCAACACTTCGACAAGGACTTTGAACCCACCGTTGACAAGGTGATGAACGCACGTTCGGAGCATAAAGCAGGCGAACGCGAGTTGGGAACCGACCCTGTTTCAGGCAATCCGGTGTTCGTCAAGATAGGCCGTTACGGCCCCGTCGTGCAGATAGGAAGTGCCGTTGGCGACGAGAAACCACGCTTTGCGCAACTCCCCAAAGACAAGAGTCTGGAGACGATAACGCTCGAAGAGGCCCTCGAACTGTTCAAGTTGCCACGCACGGTGGGCGAATACGAAGGCACTCCGGTTGTGATTGGAGCCGGACGCTTTGGTCCCTACGTCATGCACAACAAGAAATACGTGTCCCTTCCAAAGGGAGAAGACCCCATGACGACGACTCTTGAAACCGCCATCAAGGTGATAGAGGAAAAGCGGCAACAGGAGGAGAAGCGCCATTTGAAGCAGTTCAGCGAGGACGCGAAACTCGAAGTGCTCAACGGACGCTACGGACCTTACATCGCATACGACGGCAAGAACTTCCGAATCCCGAAGGAGTTGCACTCCAAGGCAGCCGAACTCACCTACGAGAAGTGCATGGAAATAGTCAACGCCACGCCTGCAACGCCAAAGCGCCGCGGCGCGACAGCACGCAAGAAATGACAAGAATCATTCTCTTAGGTTATATGGGTGCGGGCAAGACCACCATCGGCCACGCCCTCGCCAAAGTGTTGCGGCTTCCTTTTTACGACCTCGACTGGTACATAGAAAGCCGCATGCACAAGTCGGTAAAGCAGATTTTCGACGAGAAAGGAGAAGAATGGTTCCGCAAAATAGAGCGGAACATGCTCCATGAAGTGGCGGAATTCGAGAATGTTGTAGCCAGTTGCGGCGGCGGCACGCCTTGTTTCTTCGACAACATGGACTATATGAACCTCCAGGCGGACACCGTTTACCTCAAAGCCACGCCCGAAGTGCTCTACGAACACTTGCAGATGGGACGCACGGTGCGCCCCCTTCTGCTCGGCAAAAGCCCCGAAGAGGTGCGCATTTTCATTCGGGAGCAGTTGCAGGAACGCGAGAAATACTACTCGAAGGCGCGCTACACGCTCGATGTCAATCTCATGGACAACCACAAAAAGGTGTACATCACGGTGCGGAGACTGCTCGAAACGATACACTATGAAGACCCTTTCAGCGTCTGAAACCCACTGAAAGGCAACACCGTCACAACGACAAATAAGATAAAAACCATTTTTAAGACATGGACGTTCACGCTACACTCAAGCGCGGTTGGCGCAAATATAAGGTGTTTTTGGAGCGGGGTGTGCGCACTTCGCCAATTCCTTCCGATGCCGTTGAGTGTCATTTTTGCGGCCATGTCTATCACGGCAACTACTGTCCCCGGTGCGGACAGAACCGCATTATAGGCACCAAGCGACTCACGGCATCGCGCACTTTCAGGGAAGCCTACCCCCAGTTGTCGAACAACTACATCCGCACCGTCCTCCAATTGTTGTTCCGTCCGGGCTACATGCTGCGCGATTACTTCCGCGGACACCGTGTGGTTTATCAGAGTCCGCTTAATGCTTTGGTCATCACCATGTCGGTAATCGCACTCTGCATGGGCATTTACTACCAGGCCAATCAGATAGAAAAGAAGAACTATGTGGACTCCGTTCTGGAGAGGGCGAAGGAAAAGCAGAAGACAAACCCCAAAGAGACGAACTACACTTTGGTGTTCTTCGAGAAGATAGGGCTGTCTGACACTGACGGAAAGACGAGCCGGCGGGAAGCCATTCTCAGGACGGTGTTGAACAATCTGACCAGCGACAGCATCGTCATCATCGTTTACATGCTCCCCATTTTGGGATTGTCGTCCTATCTGGCATCGCGAAAACGGAAGTTTGACGGGCGTCCTTTGACGCTGACGGAGCACTACATCGTCTTCGCTTACTTGTTTGTGCCAATCACAATCTTCAATCCCCACCCCCTCATCGAAATCGCCTATTATGCCTGGACATACCGCGGGCTCTACGGGCAGACATGGTGGCGGGCAGTCCGGCAAACCTTTTCCTTGGGGCTATGGTTTGCCCTTTTCATGGCGATTTTAGTTCTGACGCTGTCGCTGATTGTTGGAATCATTTGCGTATTTTAATTTTTCACATTTATAATAACACCGCCAAGGGAAGGTCTCCCTTGCCTTAAACCACCCAAACAAGACCAAGAACAGAAATGAAGAAATGGACTATTGACGACTCGAAGGAACTCTACAACATCAACGGTTGGGGCACTTCCTACTTCGGAGTGAACGAGAAGGGAAACGTATATGTCACCCCCAGCAAGGACGGTGCGCAGATTGACCTGCGCGAAGTGATGGATGAACTCGCCCTGCGCGACGTTACTCCCCCCGTACTGTTGCGTTTTCCTGACATCCTCGACAACCGCATCGAAAAGACATCGAGCTGTTTCAAGAAGGCTGCCGACGAATACCACTACACGGGGGAGAATTTTATCATCTACCCGATAAAGGTAAACCAGATGCAACCGGTAGTCGAAGAGATTATATCGCACGGCAGAAAGTTCAACCTCGGACTTGAGTGCGGTTCCAAACCGGAGCTTCATGCCGTCATCGCCGTGCAATGCCAGAGCGACTCAATAATTGTATGCAACGGCTATAAGGACCAAAGTTACATCGAACTCGCACTGCTGGCGCAGAAGATGGGGAAGCGAATCTTCATCGTAGTGGAGAAGATGAACGAGATAAACCTAATCGCTTCGGCAGCCAAGAAACTCGGAGTGAAGCCCAATATAGGCATTCGCATCAAGCTCGCTTCAAGCGGTTCGGGAAAATGGCAGGAGAGCGGTGGCGACGCATCGAAGTTCGGCTTGACATCAAGCGAACTCCTGCAAGCCCTCGAAATACTCGACGAAAAGGGTCTGCACGACTGCATCCGGCTCATCCATTTCCACATAGGCTCGCAGATAACGAAGATTCGCCGCATACAGACCGCACTCCGCGAGGCAGCCAACTTCTACATCCAACTGCACAAGATGGGCTACAACATCGATTTCGTAGACTGTGGAGGCGGACTCGGAGTGGACTACGACGGCACGCGTTCTTCGTCGAGTGAGAGTTCGGTCAACTATTCCATCCAAGAGTATGTGAACGACTGCATCTACACTTTCGTCGAAGCCTCCAACAAGAACAACATCGCCCACCCCAACCTTATCACCGAAAGCGGACGCTCGTTGTCAGCCCACCACTCCATCCTCGTTATCGATGTGCTCGAGACAACATCGTTGCCGGAGATGCACGACGAGTTTGAACCGAAGGAGACCGACCACCAGTTGGTAAAGGACCTCTACGAGATTTGGGACAACCTGAACCCCCGCACGATGCTGGAGGACTGGCATGACGCCGAGCAGATACGCGAAGAAGCTCTCGACCTCTTCTCCCATGGCATCGTGGACTTGCGCACACGGGCAGAGATAGAAAGCATGTATTGGAGCGTTTGCCGCGAAGTCAACAACATAGCGAAGACGATGAAGCACACTCCCGAAGAGTTGCGCGGACTGGAGAAACTGCTCGCCGACAAGTATTTCTGCAACTTCTCGCTCTTCCAGTCACTTCCCGATGCGTGGGCGATAGACCAACTCTTTCCCATCGTTCCCATACAACGCCTCAACGAACGGCCCACACGCAACGCCACATTGCAGGACATCACCTGTGACAGCGACGGCAAAATAGCCAACTTCGTCACCTCCCGCAGCGTTTCCCACGTGCTCCCCGTCCACCCGATAAAGAAGAACGAGGACTACTATCTGGGCGTGTTCCTCGTGGGAGCCTATCAGGAAATTCTCGGCGACATGCACAATCTGTTCGGCGATACTAACGCCGTGCACATCTCAATAAAGGACGGCCACTACAACATCGACCAGATTTTCGACGGCGAAACAGTCGAGGAGGTGCTCGATTATGTGCAGTACAACCCCAAGAAACTCGTCCGCCAACTCGAGATTTGGGTTACGAAGAGTGTCAAGGCAGGCAAGATTTCGCTCGAAGAAGGAAAAGAATTCCTCAGCAACTACCGCTCCGGCCTCTACGGATACACCTATTTGGAATAAGCAAACAGCACAAGGATGGGTCAAAACAAACACTCTGCGCCCCGAAGGGGCAACCTGCACATAGCCCAGGGCAACGCCCTGGGTGGGCAGACAAGCAGCAAGGTCGCCCTGAAAGGGCAAAAGCGTTATTTTTTGCTTTTGCCCTTTCAGGGCGCTGTTTCTTCGGCGGTTTAGGTCCCAGGGCGTTGCCCTGGGCTGGGAGCAGGTTGCGCTTTCAGCGCGCAATTACCCAAGATTTCGCACCAAAGACCATTGGTTCAGGGCGACACATTACTTATATTATCCTCCATCGCAATTGTTTTTTACTTCCCGACACCTCTTGTTAATAGATATTAAAATCCCAGTTTCACTGTAACAAAATCGCGGTTCAACCGTCGTCATAATAGAGAGCAACATGAAAGAAGTGAGTTTCCGCAACGACATTCTGCCATTAAAGGACACCCTTTACAGGCTTGCGCTCCGCATTACGCTCAACAATGCAGAAGCAGAGGACATCGTTCAGGACACACTCTTGAAAGTCTGGAACCGCCGCGACGACTGGCATGAGATGGAGAACATCGAAGCCTACAGCATGACAGTGTGCCGAAACCTCGCCCTCGACCGCATCGCGAGAGCCGACAACCGCACCGCCTCCATCGACGAAAAAGGCATAGAGCGGCCCGACACAGCCACAAGTCCGCTGGAACTCGCCTCGCAACGCGACCACATCGCGATAGTGCGCCGCCTCATCGACAGCCTGCCCGAGAAGCAAAGGAGTTGCATCCAGCTCCGCGATATAGAAGGGCGGACCTACAAGGAGATAGCCCAGGTGCTCGGGATAAGCGAAGAGCAGGTGAAGGTGAACATCTTCCGGGCGCGGCAAACCATTAAGCTCAAGTTTCAAGAATACGACAATTATGGATTATAAATACATCGACCAACTTCTGGAACGCTACTGGCGCTGCGAGACAACGCTTGAGGAAGAGCAGATTCTCCGCTCTTTCTTCAGCCAGACCGACGTACCCGAAGACTTGCGCAAGTATCGCCCGCTGTTCGTCTACGAGCAGACGGAGCCGAAGAAGAATCGCCTCGGCGACGACTTCGACGAGCGTATGATGTCGCTTATAGCCGAACCCGTGAAGGTGAAGAGCCGCCGTGTGAGCATGCGCGAGCGTCTGGTTCCCCTCTACAAAGCCGCCGCAGTCGTGGCGATAGTGCTCACCCTGAGCAACGCCGCACAGTTCCCGTTCCGCGATGAAGGCTACACCGACGTGCAGAAGGAGCAGGGCGCAAGCAAAGGAGCACCCGTAGCACTCAACGATTCAGCGCGCATCGACACCCTAAAGCAGAGCAATCTCAACGCCCCGCAGCCCACTTTGGTGCCGATAATGAAGTAAAACGACAATTTCTATGCTTTCTCTATAACTATCATGTTTAGTAAAACGCTTTGAAGCACAGCCCGAGTCGCAGTCAAGATACACCTTCGCGAGGAGGGCAAACTTCAAAAAGAAGGACAAAAAGAAGCTGTGAAGCCCCTTATGTTCTCGCAAATTTTTCATAACATATTTGTAATTTATGGCCGCCGACTCCTTGATGGACGAAGCGGCCTTTTTGTTTGTTTGGAGTCTCATCTCCTTTGCCAACTAAAATAAAATGAGTAATTTTGTGGCGCAAACCTATTGAAAATGCATAGCAAGATTGAAAACAATGCCCTTGCTGCAACGCCCGACAGCGAGGCTGGCGAGGCTGCAACGCAGCAGAGGGCGGTGGCTTCGGGACTGCCGAAGCTTGACCGTTGGACGCAGGAATGCCTCGACAGGCGGAGCCTTTCGTTTGGATATCCGTGCAACAACGACACCAAACTCCAGGAATTCTACAAATGGTACACCGTCAACGGCATGGAATCGATGATTATAAACAATGCCGGCGACCCTTTCGATGAGGGCGACCACACGCTCTCTTCGCTTGATTTCGAGCGCGAGGTGATAGAATATTTCGCACCCAAATACGGCTTCGATGCGGGCGACACATGGGGTCTTGTGACCATGAGCGGCACCGACGGCAACAACCACGGCATCTATTTCGGAGTGAACCTCTTGAAGAAACGCACCGGCAGGATGCCCATTGTCTATGTCAGCGATGAGGCGCATTACAGCAATTACCGCCTCTGCGACCTTCAGCATCTTGATGTACGGCTCGTGAAAACCGACACGATGGGACGCATGATGCCCGACAGTCTCGAGGCAGCCTTGGACACTTCGCGCCCCTGCCTCATCGTCTTCGCCATGGGGTCGACGCTGAAAGGTGCCATCGACGACCAGCAACGGCTCAACGAAGTGCTTGCGCGCCACAAGAAAATGGAGGTCTACCGCCATGTCGACGCAGCCCTCTTCGGCGGATATCTGCCTTTCACGGAGCACCGGGATATGGTGAACCGCAAGCGCGTGGAGTTCGACTCGATAAGCATCAGCGGCCATAAGTTCTTCGGAATAGACAGTCCCTGCGGGCTCTTCATCACCACCCGCGCCGTCTACGACAGCCAAGCCACGTTCGACATACCGTATGTCAATGCCGACATGCGGATGATAAGCTGCTCGCGTTCGGGCATCGCGCCGCTCAAATTCTGGTGGTTCATCAAGACCGTTGGCGATGAAGGATGGAGCCGGCAAGCACGGATGATACTCGAAAACACCGAATACCTGAAGGCGGAACTCCGCCGCATCGGTTGGCAATGCTGGAACAACGAACTCAGCAACACGGTGGTTTTCCGCCGTCCGAGCGATGCCGTCGTGAAGAAATACCGCCTCGCCTGCGGTGAGGATGCGGCTTTCGGGGGCAGCGTTTCGCACGTCGTTGTGATGCAGCATGTCACGAAACGCGCCATCGACCTGCTCATTGCCGACCTGAAAAAAGAGTTGCCAAAGAAGTGAAAGATGCACACCTTGTTATATTTTAAGATAAAAAAACACTGCATTGGTGCATTGCCACGGCAAAAAGTGTTATTTTTGCAGCGTTAAAGTCAGACTTTATGAAAAATGTAAATCTATTCCGGAAAACTGTTGTTGCAGCGTCCATGCTCGCGATGGGCTTTCTTTATGCCACTGCAACGACACCTAACTTGACGAAATACGTTAATCAGTTTGTGGGCACAGGAGGCCACGGCCACACCTTCATGGGAGCCAATGTGCCCTTCGGACTCGTGCAACTGGGTCCCACACAACCCACACAAGGATGGGACTGGTGCTCCGGTTACCATTACAGCGACAACAAACTCGTGGGCTTCGGGCACATGCACCTGAGCGGAACGGGCATCGGCGACCTCGGCGATATAGCCCTTCTGCCAGTCAAAGACAACAGCCAGACAGCCACAACATTCTCACATAGCGACGAGAAAGTGCATCCAGGCTACTACTCCGTGGCACTCTCCAACCCCAAAGTGCTTGTTGAACTCACCGCCACGCAGCGTGTGGGATTCCACCGTTACACCTTCCGTGAGGGCGGAAAGGAACTCCGCCTCGCCGTCGACCTCGCGCAATGCATAGGCTGGAACAAACTCAACGACTGCCTGTTGACGCAAGAAAGCGACACACGCATCACAGGATTCCGCCGCTCCAACGGCTGGGCCAAGGACCGCCGAATATATTTCGACATGGAGTTCTCGCAACCCGTGCGCATCGAACACCTCGACTCCGCATCGCGCGCAATAGTCGTTGCCGAGAACACAGGCAAACCGTTGCTCGTGAAAGTGGCTCTCTCGCCGGTCAGCATCGACAAGGCCAAACTCAACATGAAAGCCGAACTGGCAGGCTGGGACTTCGATTCCACCGTCCAGGCAGCCGACAACGAGTGGAACAAACAACTCTCACGCATCATTATCCAGACCTCCAACAACGAGCAGAAGCGCGTGTTCTACACCGCCATGTACCATCTGATGACCGCCGCTTCGCTGTTCTGCGATGTCGACAAGCAGTATCGCGGTGCCGACGGCAAAATACATAAAGGCGACTTCAACAACTACACCACGCTGTCACTGTGGGACACCTACCGCGCCTTCCACCCCCTCTTGTCGGTGGTTTTCCCCGACATGCAGCGCGACATAGTAAAGACTTTCGTCAACATCTACAAACAGCAGGGCGACCTTCCGGTTTGGCATCTCATGGCAAACGAGACAGACTGCATGGTGGGCAACGCCGGAGCGATAGTCCTTGCCGACCTCGCCATGAAGGGATATGTCGATGATTTGGACGAAGCCTTCGAAGCATTGAAGAACACCCAACTCGCCAACGACCGCTCTCTCGACCTTCTCAAGAAGTACGGCTACATACCCTGGGACCTCGAACCCACCCATGAGACAGTGGCAAAGGCACTCGAATACTGCGCCGCCGACGACGGAGTGGCAAAGGTTGCAAAGAAGATTGGAAAGACAGACGACTACGACTACTTCTACAAACGGAGCCGTTCCTACGCCAGATATTTCGACAAGAGCACCGGGTTTATGCGCGCCGTGGGTTCCGACGGAACTTTCCGCACTCCCTTCGACCCCTTTGATGCCAGCCATCGCACCAACGACTACACCGAGGGCAACGCTTGGCAGTACACCTTCCTCGTGCCGCACGATGTCAAGGGATTGGTCAATCTCTTCGGCGGCGACAAACCTTTCCTTCAGAAACTCGACTCGCTCTTCATCGTGGAGGGTGATGCCGGCGACAATGCCTCGCCCGATATGGCAGGCATGACAGGCCAGTATGCCCACGGAAACGAGCCCAGCCACCATGTCATCTATATGTACAACTATGTCGGCCGTCCCGACAAGGCAGCGCCACTGTTGCGCAAGATGATGACGGAGATGTATGCCGACCGCCCCGACGGGCTCTCCGGCAACGAGGATGTAGGACAGATGTCGGCGTGGTATATCATCTCTTCACTCGGCCTTTATCAAGTGGATCCCGTGGGAGGACGCTTCGTCCTCGGCACACCGCTGTTCGACAAGGCCTCCGTTAATGTAGGAAACGGAAAGACATTCACCGTCGTTGCGAAGAACAACAGCGCACAGAACATCTACGTTCAGAGCGTAAGGCTGAACGGAAAGAAGTACACCAAGTCGTACATCGACTTTGCCAACATCGCAAAAGGAGGCACTCTCGAGTTCACAATGGGCGCAAAACCGTCGAAATGGGGCATAAAACCCGCCGACCGCCCATAATTTTCGGACTCCAGAAAAGTCTTTGGCAATAAGCAAAAAGCAGATAACAACATAAAGAAAACAAGTAATTGTTATGAAACTGAATTTAAGTTCACAAATCGTTTTGAACAAAGTTCCGGAGCAATACTTCCGCCCTCGCACGGCAGTGGAACGCTCTGAAATCACCCGTTGCGAGAAAATCTTCACCGACATCTACCCCAAGTCGGAGCAAGGCGCAGCCGTTATCGCCGACACAATAGAGGAGGAGATGAAGCATGCAAAGGATGCCGGCCGCAAATATGTAATGGCTCTGGGCACCGGTATGTCCTTGACACCGGTCTATGACGAACTCGTCCGCCGCCACAAGGAGAAAGGGCTGTCGTTCGAAAACGTCGTGGTGTTCAACGCCTATGAGTATTTCCCGCTCACAACGGACAGCAAGAACAGCACCATGGAGCAACTCCGCGAGCGCCTTCTCAACCACGTTGATGTGAAAGCGGAGAACATCCACACTCCAAACGGACACATCGAGCAGGACCAAGTGTTCGAACATTGCCGCGAATATGAACAGCTCATCGCCGCAGAAGGAGGACTTGACGTGGTTCTTCTCGGCATCGGCCGCATGGGAAACATTGCTACCAACGAGCCGGGTTCAAGCATTTTCTCCACCAGCCGACTCATCCTCATCGACCAGACAGCCCGCAATGAGATGTCAAACAGCTTCGGCACGCCCGAGCAAGTGCCTCCTTGCGCCATCACAATGGGCTTGCACACCCTCCTTTCAGCACGCAAAATGTTCCTCACGGCATGGGGAGAGGAGAAGGCAGACATAGTGCAGCAAATCGTGGAAGGCAATGTCAGCGACACCATTCCGGCTTCGTTCGTCCAGACCCACAACGACGCTAAGTTCGTAATCGACCTCGCTGCCGCCAGCAAACTCACACGAATCATTCATCCTTGGCTCGTAACCAACTGCCAATGGAACGACAAGACCATCCGCGCCGCAGTGGTTTGGCTCTGCCAGCTCAAGCATAAGCCAATCCTGAAACTCACGAACAAGGACTACAACGACAACGGATTGTCCGACCTTCTGGCTCTCTTCGGCTCGGCATACGACTGCAACATCAAGATATTCAACGACCTTCAGCACACCATCACAGGCTGGCCCGGAGGCAAGCCGAATGCCGATGACACCAACAGGCCGGAACGTGCGCTGCCCGCCCATAAGCGCGTTATCGTCTTCTCTCCGCACCCCGATGACGATGTCATATCCATGGGAGGCACCATCCGCCGCTTGGTTCAGCAGAAACACGATGTTCACATCGCCTACGAGACATCGGGAAACATCGCCGTTGGCGACGAGGAAGTGACGCGTTTCATGCACTTCGTGAACGGTTACAACCAACTTTTCTGCGACAACAAGGACGAGGTAATCACCAAGATGTATCATGACATCAAGACATTCCTGGCCCAGAAGAAGCCCTCCGATATGGATACGCCCGACGTAAGAGCCATTAAAGGACTCATCCGCAGAGGTGAAGCGCGCACCGCTTGCACCTATAACGGCATCCCACTCGACCATTGTCACTTCCTCGATTTGCCTTTCTACGAGTCGGGTAAGATTGAGAAACTGCCCATGGGAGAAGCCGATGTAAAGATAGTGCGCGAACTTCTGCAGCAGGTTAAGCCTCATCAGATTTACGTTGCAGGCGACCTTGCCGACCCACACGGCACCCATCGCAAGTGTACCGACGCTGTTATGGCAGCCATCGACCTTGAGAAGGAAGCCGGAGCAGAGTGGCTTAAGGACTGCAGGATATGGATGTACCGCGGCGCTTGGGCTGAATGGGAAATCGAAAACATCGAGATGTGTGTGCCAATGTCGCCGGAAGAGCTTCGCGGCAAGCGCAACTGCATCCTCAAACACGCCTCACAGATGGAGAGTGCGCCGTTCCTTGGCAACGACGAACGACTCTTCTGGCAGCGCGCCGAAGACCGCAACCACGCCACAGCAGAACTCTATCACAGTCTGGGATTGGCTTGCTACGAGGCTATGGAAGCCTTCGTGCGCTACATTCCATAATGCCGCCGCAGCGTGAAACAAATGACAAAAGAGTCATAGACGTATTATATAAAAGGGGCAGGACTTCGCCGTTCTCGCCCCTTTTTCGTGAAACCCGCAAGCAGTAAACGCAACAAAGACAACGCTTATGGACAACCTTCCTAGAATGAAAACCTACGCCGAACACTACCGTTCGCTGCTCTCCATCGGCATTCCCATCATGATAGGGCAGCTTGGAATGATTGTCCTTAGCTTTGCCGACACGATGATGGTGGGGCATTACAGCACCGTGGAATTGGGTGCAGCGTCGTTCGTCAACAATATTATGAACCTCGTAATCATTGCCGGCACGGGCTTTTCTTATGGGCTAACGCCGGTTGTCGGAGGCTTCTTCGGCAGACGGGAGTTGCCCGATGCGGGTCAGGCGTTGCGTTGTGCGCTCCTCGCCAATGTGTCGATGGCGTTCATAATGATGGTGTTGCTCATGGCTCTCTACTTCAATTTGGGCAACATCGGGCAACCTTCGGAACTCCTTCCTTACATGCGCCCCTACTTCCTGGTGCTTCTTGCGTCGCTGCCTTTTGTCATGCTGTTCAACGCTTTCAAGCAGTTTGCCGACAGCATCACCGACACTTGCACGTCGATGTGGATTCTTTTGGCGGGCAATCTGCTCAACATCGTCGGCAATTATCTGCTCATCTACGGTAAACTCGGGTTTTCGGAACTCGGTGTTGTAGGCGCAGGCGTGGCGACATTATTGTCGCGCGTCATCATGGTGGCTGTGTTTCTGGCAGTCTTTCTCGGCAGGAAGAGTTACCGTCGCTATCGTGTCGGTTTCTTCTCTAAGGGTTGGTCGCGCAGCCTTGTGCGCCGTTTAAACACCTTGGGATGGCCCATTGCCTTGGAGATGGGAATGGAGACGGCATCGTTTTCACTCTCAATCATCATGGTGGGATGGCTCGGCACCATCGCGTTGGCGTCGCATCAGGTGATGATAACAATCTCGCAGTTCACCTTTATGGTGTATTACGGACTCGGAGCAGCCGTTGCCGTGCGTACAAGTTACTTCCATGGGCAGCACGATATGACGAATACACGCCACACAGTAAGTGCCGGTTTGCATGTCATGGTGGCTTTGGAGTTGCTCCTTGGAGGCATCATCTTCCTCCTGCGGCACCAACTTGGCGGTTGGTTTACCGACAGTACGGAAGTCTCCGAAGCCGTGATTACGCTCATGTTGCCCTTCTTCATCTATCAGTTTGGCGACGGTTTGCAGATAAACTACGCCAATGCGCTTCGCGGAATAGCCGATGTCAAGCCGCTGATGATTATTGCGTTCATCGCCTTCATCGTCATTTCGCTGCCCGTGGGCTACCTCTGCGCCTTCACGCTGCATCTTGGTTTGGTGGGAGTTTGGATGGCATTCCCCTTCGGACTCACCTCCGCCGGCGTGATGATGTGGTGGCGTTTCAGACAGAAAATGAAGGAAGAGGAGCGAAAAGTGGGATAAAGGAGAGAAAAAAGTTACCACATTTTGCGTTTTCTCCTTTTTATTTTAACTTTGCAAAAAGACGAGAAAAAGAAGCTTATGACACCGATTTCAGACACAGTGGAGAAGATAAAGGCAACGGCACAAGTGGCGGTTCCTGCCAAAGGAAGTGTCATTCTGTATGGGTCGCACGCCAGAGGCGATGCCCACAAAGGCTCCGACTGGGACATACTTATTCTCCTTGACAAGGAGAGTCTCAGCCAATCGGACTACGACAATGTGAGTTATCCGTTCGTGTTGCTTGGCTGTGACATCGGAGAGGAAATCAATCCGATTCTTTACACAATGAAGGAATGGGAGTCGTATGGCTTTACTCCGTTTTATGAAAACGTAAAACGCGACGGCATAAAAATTGTGTAAGGAGATGAATCGCGACAATATCACAGTGCTGTTAAGGCTTCAACGCGAAAAAGCGCAGCGTTTTCTCGCCCAGGCTGACGAGATGGTGGACTTGAAATATTGGGACTTGGCTGCCAACCGCTACTATTATGCGTGCTTCCATGCAGTGCAAGCGCTGTTCATTTCGCGTGGAGTCAATGCCCATTCACACGCCGGTGTGAACGCGCAATTCAGTCTTTTGTTCGTGAAACAGCACTTAGTGGAGCCGCGTTATGGAAGTTTTCTCGCCCGAATGTTTCAATTGCGGCAGAAGGCAGATTACAACTGTGCTTACGAAATATCGGAAACTGACCTTCTGGAAATAACAGAGATGTCGCACGACTTTGTGGAAACGGTGCTCCGTCTGGCAGAAGAAAGCGATGCCGGAAAGCAATAACCGCACTTACAGCAAGGCGGGTAATTCGAAGAGGCGGGTGCCGTTGCTGCCCTTGATGAGGATGTATTTGCCGGTGGGCTTGCCGGCTTTTATCGCCTCCTTCACCTCGTTCACGTTGTCGAAAAGGCGGAAGGAGGAGGGAGTGGCGCAATGTTCAAACTCCTGACCCACAAGCCACACCTGCTCAAGGTGCATGGTCTGGAGTTGGTCTACGATTTTTTGGTGCTCCTCATGACTCACCGTTCCGAGTTCTTTCATGTCGCCTATTATTGCCATTTTGTGTTCGTCGTGCAGCGAAGCGAAGTTGTTCAGCGCCGCAGCCATACTCGTCGGGTTGGCGTTATAGGCATCGACGATAAGGCGGTTGGCCTCCGTCACCTCCAGTTGCGAGCGGTTGTTGCTCGGCGTATAGGTTTCGAGGGCGTGGCAAATCTGCTTGGGAGTCACGCCGAAGTAGAGTCCTATCGTTGCGGCGGCGAGCATATTGGTGACGTTGTAAGCCCCGATGAGGTGGGTCTTGACATCGTTCCACGAGCCGTCGCCATGTCGCCAGGCGAAGTGAAGCATCGGGTCGGAGTCTACGATGCGGCCGTTCACGAAGAGCCCTTCGGCTTCGCTGCAACCGTAGCGCACCAGTTCCAGTCCGCCTGCGATTCCTTTCAAATGTTCATTCTCATTGTCGATGAACACAAGGCCCGGCTTGCGCTGCCGCATGAAATCGTAGAGTTCGCCCTTGGTGCTGATGACATTCTCGAATGAACCGAACCCTTGCAGATGCGCGCGACCCACGTTTGTGATTATGGCATAGTCGGGTTCGACAATCTCCACGAGCGTCTTGATGTCGCCGGGATGGCTCGCCCCCATCTCCACCACGGCGATGTCGTGCTGGGGAGTGAGCCG